>JAEZPG010000102.1 GCA_023413555.1 Bacillota bacterium
CTAGAAAATATTATTATACATAGCAAACCTCGTTTTACCAATACTATAACTATTGATTGTACTACAAAGAATAGTGAGTTTGCTGAGGTGTAATATTGAAAGAATCAAAGGAAAGAGTTAAGGAAGAACAAGAATTCAATCGTCAAAGACTAAGACACCAGATGTGGCTCATAGGGTTGTCTGTTATTGGCGTATATGTTGGATTTCGCTATTTAGTACCCTTATTCTTTCCTTTTTTAATTGCATTTTTAATTGCCAAACTTATTATGCCCGTAGTGAATTTTATGAGAAAGCGTCTCCAATTTCCTTTATTATTCAGTAGTTTAGTTAGCTTGATTTTATTTTTAGGGATATTTGGTATGGGCATATTTTACTTAAGTACTGTTTTGCTAAGACAGCTGAAGAATCTTATTAACGACCTACCAACATATGCAAAAGCTATTGCAGGTAGCATGGAATCTCTTTGCTGCTTCTGTGACCATACGTTTGGGTGGAAGGAAGGTAGAGCTAGTCGTTATCTGGATGATAATATGAATTTAGTATGGGGAACCATTAAGGATATGATAATGCCTATTATCTCAGAGCAGACACTAAATCTGTTAATGGGATTATTTGCGCTCATTTCTGTATTGTTAATTATCTGCATTGGAATTATTAATCTGATACAGGATTATGAGGACATGAAAGGAAAATATCGAGCCTCTGATTTTTATAAATTCATATCTCCTGTGACCAGCAAATTAAGTAAGGTAGGCTATGCCTATCTAAAGACACAGTTGGTTATTATGTCGATAAATAGTGTGATTTTGGTAGTGGGTTTTATGTGGATTCGAAGTCGGTATTCAGTGCTAGCTGGTATAGGAATTGCTGTATTGGATGCATTTCCTGTACTGGGAAGCGGATTGTTTCTTGTGCCACTTGCCCTAATTAAGCTGTTACAGGGGCATTACTTTGGGGCAGCAGTAGTGTTATCTATGTATATTATATGTGAGGTTATCCGTTCCTTTATTGAACCTAGAATGTTAGGTGATAGAATAGGCCTTCCTCCGTTCTTTACCCTTGTAGCTATGTTTGTAGGTTTCCGTTTATTTGGTATTTTGGGGTTTTTAGCTGGACCTCTAGGATTGGTTATCGTTAAAACTATTGTTGAGGAGGGTTCTAAGACAGGAGGGACTTGACAAAATAAAACATGTATCTTACAATCATCCTATATATTGGCTGAGATGGGGAATAGTAAAGTTTTGCTACCTATAAAGAGAGAGAGTCATTGGTGAGAGATTCTTTAGGTGCAGGATTTGAACCTACCCTTGAGCTCTGTATGAAAGTACAGCGTGTATCTAGCGTTAATAGAGTGAAAGAGAGCGATAAAGAATTTTGTTGCTAAATAGGGTGGTACCGCCGAATCTTTCGGTCCCTTGGTTGGACTTGAAGGATTTTTTTATATTATAAGGAATTCTGTATAATTCTCTATCATATAACAAACATTCCACTTTGTTGATTGCAAAGAAAGTTCTTTTTAAGTCTGATAGGAAAACATTAGTTTAAACAAGAAAGGGAGATGCTGATATGGAAAAAGACAAGAAATTAGTTGAAGCAATAACACCAATGGGTGAAGACTTTGCTCAGTGGTATACCGACGTTGTAAAAAAGGCAGAATTGATTGATTACTCTAGTGTACGTGGATGTATGATTCTACGCCCAAATGGATATGCCATCTGGGAAAATATTCAGAAGACCTTAGATGCTATGTTCAAAGAAACTGGTGTAGAGAATGTATACATGCCTTTATTTATACCAGAAAGTTTATTACAGAAGGAAAAGGACCATGTAGAGGGTTTTGCTCCTGAGGTAGCTTGGGTTACTCACGGTGGATTAGAACCTTTACAGGAAAGACTTTGTGTTCGTCCTACCTCTGAGACCTTATTCTGCGATTTATATTCCAATATCGTACAAAGTTATAGAGATTTACCTAAGTTATATAATCAATGGTGTTCTGTAGTACGTTGGGAAAAGACCACCAGACCTTTTCTTCGTTCTATGGAGTTCTTATGGCAGGAAGGCCATACTGCTCATGCTACAGCAGAAGAAGCAGAAGCTAGAACTGTACAGATGCTAAATGTATATTCTGATTTCTGTGAAAAGGTTTTGGCTATCCCTATGATCAAAGGTCGTAAGACAGACAAAGAAAAATTTGCAGGTGCTCATGCTACTTATACCATTGAAGCTTTGATGCATGATGGAAAGGCGTTACAGTCTGGAACTAGCCATAACTTTGGAGATGGTTTTGCTAAGGCATTTGATATTCAATTTACAGATAAAGACAATAAACTGCAATATGTGCATCAGACCTCTTGGGGAATGTCTACCCGTATTATAGGTGCTATCATTATGGTTCATGGAGATGATAGCGGCTTAGTACTCCCTCCAAGAATTGCACCTACTCAGGTTATGGTTATTCCAATTGCTCAGCATAAGGAAGGTGTGTTAGAGAAGGCTAATGCAGTGAAGGAAGCTTTAGTGACAGCTGGATATCGTGTGAAATTAGATGATTCTGAGAAGACTCCTGGTTGGAAATTCAGTGAGCAGGAGATTCGTGGTATTCCAGTCCGTATAGAATTGGGACCTAAGGATATTGAAGCAAATCAAGCAGTAGTAGTACGTCGTGATACCAGAGAAAAGACCATCGTTTCCTTAGATGAACTGTCTACTAGATTAGGAGAAATCTTGGATCAGATGCAAAATGACATGCTAGAAAAAGCAAGAGCACATAGAGATTCTCATACCTATAGTGCAACCACTTACGATGAGTTTAAGAAAACTGTGGAAGAAAAGCCAGGTTTTATAAAAGCTATGTGGTGCGGTGAGGAGACTTGTGAGCTTAAGATTAAAGAAGACACTGGAGCAACTTCTAGATGCATGCCATTTGAGCAGGAAAGAATATCAGAGACCTGCATCTGCTGTGGTAAACCAGCTAAATCCTTAGTTTACTGGGGAAGAGCCTACTAATATAAAAACACCACTTATCCGGGGCAGATAGGTGGTGTTTTCTTCCATATGAATAAACAAATGAGATATTACAATTTGTTTTTTATTAATTTAATTTTAGGAAAAATGGTGATAAACAAGCTAGCTTCCAATACTACCATAACTATCTGCACCGGAAGTCTAGTTATCATCATAGCTGGCCAGGATATACCATTATATATGGCCAAGAAATATGATTTTATTAGCAAGTTGCAGACTAGGGAATTGGTTAGGAAGGTAATTACTATTCTAGTCCAAACTATTTTCTTTTGATATAAAAATAGACCATATATCATACCGGTGATTATGGCACAAAGAGTAAGTCCGGGGTTAAACCCGTTCATTGGGTTGAACATAAAGTTAATGAGATCAATAGCAGTAGCTGCATACACACTGACAGCAGGTCCGTAAAAATAGGCTATAATAGCCAGTGGAAAAAATGCAAAGCTGATGCGAATGGTAAAGGTGGAAAAGGCTAAAAAGCCCAAGATAATCGACATGGTCACCAAGATAGATGTTACTACAAGACATCTAATTTTTTTCAATTCAAAGGTAGATGTCTTAAAACTTAATAAAGCATTTTTCATAAAAAAGATACCTCCTTTGCAGATCGAGTGCTACAAACATAGAGGTATGTATCTATGTGTAGCAGCGGGATGCGAATGTTGTACCGCAAGCCTAAGCTTTTCGTCCGATTAGCAACTCCCCGTCTAATCAGCACTTAACGCACAACCTTCTACTCTGCTTCATATTGTTTTGTTTTTGTTTGTCAAAAAAAGTATAGCAGAAATGTGGGAGAATGCAAGAGTTAATTTCATAGTAGTGGGAATACTCCTCAATAGGTAATAAGTGAAATCAGGTTGTCAGAGTAGGAAAACCTAAGTATAATTACAGTTAGAAGAGAATTTATAAGAGTAGTAAGGAAAGTGGGGTCGCAATGAGAATACAGATTCCTGAACATGTGGAATATATTATAAATACATTAACGGAAGCAGGCTATGAAGCCTTTGCCGTAGGAGGATGTGTAAGAGATACTATCCTTAATAGAGAACCAGGAGACTGGGATATTACGACTTCAGCCAAGCCACAAGAGGTTAAGGGGTTATTTCGCAGAACCATAGATACTGGTATTGAGCATGGGACTGTTACAGTGATGCTACAAAAATCAGGATATGAAGTAACTACCTATCGAATAGATGGAGAATATGAGGACAAGCGTCACCCAAAGTCGGTAAACTTTACCAGCAGCCTGCTTGAAGATTTAAAACGAAGGGATTTTACCATCAACGCTATGGCCTATAATCCTACAGTAGGATTAGTGGATGAGTTTGGTGGACTTAAGGATCTTGAGAAAAAGGTCATTCGGTGTGTTGGGAAGGCAGAGGATCGGTTTGATGAGGATGCCTTAAGAATTCTTCGAGCTGTGAGATTCGCAGCCCAATTGGGATTTACTATTGAAGAGGAGACCACAGGCGCAATTATGGCTAAAGTAGAGAATCTTTCCTCAATCAGTGCAGAGCGGATACGTGTGGAGCTTGTGAAGCTTCTTATCTCCCCCTATCCAGATAAGCTATTAACAGCCAGTGAACTTGGAATTACCAAGGTGATTCTACCTGAGTTTGACACAATGCTAAAGACCCCTCAGACTAATCCTCATCACATATACAATGTAGGGATTCATACACTGGAATCCATAAAAGCCATAAGAAGACTTGTATTAGAGGAGAAAGCCTATAAAGAGGAACTACTGACCATGGATGATAGACTTTACACAGTTCTTTGTCTCACCATGCTACTGCATGATGTAGGTAAGCCGGAGAGTAGGACCTTTGATGCTACTGGAAGAGATCATTATCATGGACATCCGGCGATTAGTGCCAGACTAGCCAAATCCATTCTCAAAAGGCTCAAATTTGACAATTATACCATTCACCTGGTAGTACGTCTTATTGCCATTCATGATGAAAGGATTACTCCGAAACCAGCTAAAGTCAGAAAGGCTGCCAATGTGATTGGTACAGATATTATGGAGCTTTTATTTCTGGTACAGCATGCTGATATCGCTGCTCAGAATCCCGTTACTTTTCCTGAAAAACATGAGCACCTTAAAAAGGTACAGGAGATTTATGAGGAGTGCTTAAGAAATGGAGATCCCATGAATCAGCGGGATTTGGCTATTAACGGGAGAGATTTGATTAATCAAGGCTTTTTACCAGGAGAAAATCTAGGCAATATACTAAACACGTTATTAGAGGAGGTCATACTTCATCCGGAGCATAATAATAAAGAAGAACTTCTTCGCATGGCGGGAAACTATAGGTAAAGCTACTTATTTTAGGTATGAAAACTTCAGCCCCTTCATAATATTAATCAAGGCACTGAGTCCTAAGATGATTAATTGATTGGAGGCTATACTGTGGACGACAAATATAGCGAGGTTTTTAGACAATATGATTTAAAAGTCTATAATATGTACCGTGCAAGAGGTGCATTTCTTTTGGAAACCAATCAAGGATTGAAGATATTAAAGAATTTTGAGGACTCCGAAAATCATCTTATTTTTGAAAATAAAGTGAAGGAAATGCTGATAAATAAGGGCTTTGTTAACATAGATTTGACCCTAGCGAATAAAGAGGGTGGATATGTTACAACGGACAGTGTAGGAGCTAAGTATATTCTTAAGAATTGGTTTGAGGGAGAAGAATGTAATCTTAAGGAGTTAAAAGATATCATTACTGCCTCCAAGAATCTGGCCAGAGTTCATAATGCCTTGACAGGGGTAAATGAGGAGAGTGCAGAGACAAACGTTTGTCAGCCTCCGCTTAAAGAACTCTTCGACAAACACAATAAAGAATTAAAGCGCGTTAAGACATATATCTGGAATAAGAAGCAGAGAAATGATTTCGAACTTAATTTTCTTCTTACCTTTGACTTTTTCTATGAAGATGCAAAAAAGGCGATTACTCTTCTAGAGGACTATAATTATGACAGTTTTTATAGAAAGAGCATAGAAAACGGATTGGGTTGCCATGGAAACTATACCTATCACAATATTATTATTACAAAAGAAGCCGTGGCCATCACCAATTTTGAAAAGTGTTGCTGCGGCGTTCAGATTATGGATTTATATCAGCTGCTACGTAAATGTATGGAGAAGAATAACTGGGATAAGAATTATGGTTATGCTATTTTGAATGGATACGATGCAGTACGAAGTATTTCTAAGGAGGAGTATCAAATTCTTTATCTAATGCTCCTTTACCCAGAAAAGTTTTGGAAAGTCACTAATTACTATATAAATAATAAGAAATCTTGGATTTCCATGAGAAATATTCAGAAGTTGACAATACTGCAACAGCAAGCACCGTTTAAAAAAGAGTTTCTTAATGGCATATTTTTATAGGTTGATAAAGTATAACTAGGTATCCTTCCTACATCTGGTGGAAGGATACCTTTATATTGTAACATTCTTTATTCTTTAACTACTTGACTGATATATTACTTGAGTTCTGCGTCATTCTTTTCTTTACAAATGATGTCGTAACCGGAGGAGTTAGTAATAGTTGCAATATCACCGGTATGGTTAATGTTGATCCAATCTATTTGGAAGGATGTGTTAGGTATAACATTAATCATAAAACTTTCCCAATTATCTGCTGTACTATAACATTTGAGCTTCCCAAACTTTCCATCAATGTTTTGTGCACAGAATATAGTATAAGTATTATCCTTTTCTACATATAATGCAATCTTACCGATTTCTTTTAAGGTATTCTCCTTTTGATAAAACTCCATAGGAGATTCACTCCAAGTTTTACCCGCGTCCTCTGTTTTTTGCAGATTCAAAGATTTATCCACATAATAAAATACATTAGGAGATAGCATATAGATAGAAAGAATTTCTGAGGGAACAGTCACTTTTGTCCACTTTTTAGCACCATCATTAGTGACCGCCATTTGTTTTTGAGAGGCAATGATACCATTATTTTCGTCACAGAAGCTCATAAGACAGCGTTGATTTGGTTCAGAATCTCCAAAGCTAGCCACTTGAGAAAACGTCATTCCCCTATTTGTACTTTTTAAAACTCGTCCTTGACTACCACAAACATAGTACACTGATTGTGAGCCATATGCCACGCCATAGAGATCGACTATACTACCCGTCTTTACATAACGACCATAAGGAGTGGGGCAGACAAACCCGTCCTCTGCAACTGCTAAACCATTCTCTTCGTCATAATAAACAGCGTTATTAAATTTTACGTTTCCTTCATGACCACCATCATCTCGCCAAGTAGAACCTTTAACACCAAAACTATTATCCTTTGCTGTTGGTGTAGGTGTAGCAGTTGCCTCTTCCTTATCCCACCCTGTTGGCTTAGGTAGTCGAGCATTACCTCCGCATCCCGTTATTATAGCTGTAATATATATACATAAAAGTACAATAACTAATTGTCTTTTCATAGTTACCTCCGTCTTAAATTCTGATAGTTAGCTGATGGCTTTTTTAATATAATTAAACTTTATAACCTCAATATACAAGATTTGCTAGTTTCAATTTAAAACGTAAATACTACTATTAATGGAAATTAATATACGTGTCGGTATGCTTTTGCAGTACGAAGTATTTCTAAAGAGGAGTTTCATATCAGGCACCATAAGGATATTAGTGAGAAGTGTGTTCTGCAAAGTATGAGAATCCTGAATAAAGATGACTTCGATTACATGGAAAACCAACTGTTATTTGGTTTTGCTAATGATAAACCAATTTGAGTCTTTGTGAATAGAGGCAAGATCTCCGGCACGATTCATACTGATAAAATCACATTTCAACAATTCTGGTAGAATATTAACTATATAGTTGTCCCAGTTGTCTGTGGTACTATAACTTGTGACTTTTTTAGTTTTTCCTCCTAGGTTTTGATAACAGAAAATTGTACAAGAATTCTCATTATCCACATGCAATGCTATTTTTCGGATTTCTTTTAATGTATTCTCTTTTTCAGGAAAGTTCATAGGGGCACTCTCCCAGGTTTTTCCTGCATCCACTGTTTTTTGTAGATTTAAAGACTTATCCACATAATAAAACTCATTAGGAGATAGCATATAGATAGAAAGAATCTCAGAGGGCACAGTCACTTTTGTCCACTTTTTTGCTCCATCATTAGTGACTGCCATTTGTTTTTGAGAGGCAATGATACCATTATTTTCATCACAGAAACTCAAAAGCTGGCATTGATATGGCTCAGAATCTCCAAACTTAGCTGCCTGAGAGAATGTGTGTCCCTTATTGATACTTTTTAATACCTGTCCTTGGCTACCACATACATAGATCACTGAGTCAGTGGCATAGGCTATGCCATAGAGACTGGCTGTAGCATTCAACGGTTTATTCACAGTATCATTGGTACTAAGACTGATGCTGCCTTGTGGTCCAACTACAATATAATTGTCTAGATCATGGAAAACAGCGTTGTTAAGTGGGTCTGAACTATAACCAGTCAGTAGTAACTCCCAAGAGGAACCCGTAACTGCAACATTACTCTTCTTTTCTGTAGGTGTAGCTGTTGCTGTTGCAGTAACCTTGACTGTTGGCTTAGGTAATTGTGCATTACCTCCGCATCCAACTACTACAGTTGTAATAAATGTGCAAACAAGCACAATAATAAACTTTTTTCTCATCTTAACCTCCTTACAATTGTGTTAGATTAATACAATGAAAGCTTTATAGTATGATTATACAGGATATGCGAATACCCGATTGTAAAAAAGATGTAAAATTTCTGTATATATATATTAAGTAATGCAAATGGGAGAGGCTGCTTCCTAAGTAACTAAGTTGTACTTTTGTTTCATGGTATAATGTTGTATAATGTGGATATTACATAAGAATCTATAAAACGTTATGAGAAGGGGTTACAGTAGTAACATGGAAAAAAGAAATCAAGAAGACAATGCAGCAATATTAAAATATGTTATTGGGGTTAGCATAGCCTGTTTGGTTGTGTTACTTATCCTACTTGTTACCGGTGTCTTTGATGGATCCCCAAATAAGAAAAAGGGCAATATGAGATCTTCACAAAGTGCGAAGCCTTCTGAAGTGCCTCGGAGTAACTCTAGAGATACTCTCTTAGGAGTTGTGAAGAATATTGATGAAAAAGAGGGTATTTATACTGTTCTTCTTATTGAGACAGGGGAGGAGAAGTTATTTACCTATGATGGCACTACCAGCTTTACCAGCCGCTACAAACAACCGCTTACTGCAGGAGAGATAGCCTATGGAGAGATTGTAGAGATCACCTTTGATATTGCCACCAGTAAGCTTAAGACCTGCGATATTACGGATAAAGCATGGGAGTATAAGGAGATCCGGAAGTGGCAGATGGACAAAACTAGCAAATCTATTGTCATAGGAACAAAGAAGTATCAATATACGAACCAGTTTTATGCATTTGACCATAGTGGAGAGATAGACACGAACCGACTAAGCAATAAAGACCAGGTTACTATAAAGGGAATAGCCGGGCAGGCTTACTCTATTATTGTAACAAAAGGTCACGGCTATTTAACATTAACAGGCTGTGATGCTTTTCTAAATGGAACCATCGAAGTAGGGTATGATATTATTACTACAGTGACTGAGGATATGGTACTTCCATTAGGTGAGGGTGAATACAAAGTTACTATTATGAAGGACGGTTTAAGTGCTACTAAGTATATAAAGCTTATGTCTGGAGAGGATTACACCTTAGATTTTAGCGAATATAAAGTGGAGAAGGTACAGACTGGAAAGTGTTATTTTGATATCACACCCGCTGGGGCAGATTTGTATATAGATGATACAGAATCTGATTATACCAGGCCAATAGAATTAAAATATGGGGAGTACGAGGTAAGGGTAGAGTGTGCGGGTTATCAGACTTATCATGCAAAGCTTAAGGTGGGCAATGAAAAAGAAGTCCTAACCATCACCTTAGTGGATGAAAATAGTATTACACCATCCCAAAGTCCTAGTCCTGGTGCAAGTGATGAGAGTCCAAAGCCATCCACTTTCCACACACCAGTACCGATACCATCCTCTTCGCCGAAGACTACCGCCTCAGCTTCCCCAACCGGTAGTCCAAAGACTAACACTACCAATAAAATACATATATACTCTCCGATTGGGGCCTCTGTATACCTGAATAATCAGTATAAGGGTACGATACCAGCTACCTTTGACAAGGTCATTGGAGATGATATGAACTTAACTCTTATGATGACAGGAAAGGACTCTAAGAGCTATACTGTAACAGTAAAGGACGATGATTTTGATGTTGTCTGGTCCTTTGAAGAATGGTGGAACTAAGCATATGGGTATGAATTAGCCTCCTGTTTCATAGAATAAGGTAAGGATATGAAACAGGAGGCTGCTTTGTGAAGAAATGGAGGATTCTCTGTGGACTGGTACTTATTAGTATCATACCTCTTGCATTTTTAAGTAGCTGCGTGGATGATGACGAGGTGATTCGAATCAAAGATTTAGAATTTACGGTGGTGCCAGAGCAGGAAATGCCAGAGGCACTCTTGACTACTATTAACGAGAAAAAGACAGAACCATTTAAACTAACCTTTACTACGAAAGGCAATGAATATCTATATATTGCTGTCGGATATGGGGCAAAAAACACGGGGGGATATAGTATAGCTGTGGATGATCTTTTTCTTTCCACCAATGCAATTTATATCAATACCAGCTTACTTGGACCAGGTAAAGACCAGCTAACAGAGGCGATTACCTATCCTTATATCGTCGTAAAGTTGGAATATATGGATAAAAATGTAGTATTCCAGTGAAGGGGCATATACAATATTTTGAAGTCATGGTATACTAGAAACAAGATATAGTGGTTGAATTAAAAAATCAAAAAAATTGTTAAATATGCACATAAATACCATGTTATTTATGTGCATTATCAGATTAATGCACAGATAAAAGAATGCACTATTTCTACATTATATAATTATGCACAATAAATACTAGGAATTAGTAAGAATTATTCTGACATATTGCAGTAAAGACAAGGTCTACTGTGGGCTTGTAATTTGACAAACAATTTTTACCATGTTATTATATGTATATGTAATAAGATGAGGTGAAAAAAGATGCAACAGAATTCCTTAAGTCAAGTAAGAAAAGCACTATCGCAACATATTGGCAGTAGAGTTATGATTAAAGCTAATAAGGGAAGACACAAAGTGGATATTACCCAGGGTGTTATTGCTGAAACTCATCCTTTTATTTTTCTAGTACAAGTGGAAAATGACATTGAGGATGGCCCTAAGACAGTATCTTATAGTTATTCTGATGTACTAACAAAAGATGTTCGTTTATCACTATGTAATTAGATACATGATAATCCAAGTAATGACGGATAACTAATAATTGAACAAAGTTTAAGAATAAATCCTTCCTGGTCTGAATATGAATGTTATATATAGACAAGGAGGGATTTTTTGTGGAATTAATTAAGAAAAATGTCCATATGAATAAATTAAAATGTCGATGCAATACGCAATTGACCCTCGATGATGATTTTAATGTTCCTGATGTAAAGCCTGATATTGACCGGATTGTAAAGGAACAGGGTGTCATTACTTTATCTGAAGTAAAACCTGTAAATGGTAAAGTCTCTGTTCGTGGGGAATTAAGTTTTAATCTGCTGTATGTAAGTGCAGATGACGACAGGCCAGTACATAATATCATCGGCAGATTGCCATTTGATGAGCTTATTAATATGGATGATGCTACTCCTGAAAGCAATGTCAATGTCAAATGGGAAATAGAAGATCTTAGTACCAGCTTGATTAATTCCCGAAAAGTCAGTGTGAAGTCCATTGTTGGGTTCCGCTGTATGGCAGAGGAGATTTATGATGAAGAGACCGCCATTGGGGTGGAGGCCTCTCCTGAGGTACAGTATCTCAATAAGAAGATGGAGATAACCCAACTGGCGATCAACAAGAAGGACACCTGCCGGATTAAAGATGAGGTCACACTTCCAAGTGGTAAACCAAATATATTGGACGTTCACTATTATGAACTGGAACTGCGCAATGTAGACACTCGTATGGGGGATAATAAGATTAATCTCAAAGGAGATATGATTTTATTCATGTTGTATTCCTCAGAGTCGGAGGAAGAGCCAGTACAGTTCTATGAGACAGAGATTCCATTTAATGCCTCCATAGATTGCAGTGGCTGCAATGAGAACATGATTTCAGATATTTCAATCCAAATCCTCAATAAAAGCTTGGATGCTAAGGCAGATGCTGACGGAGAGACTCGTGCTATGGATATGGAAGTAGTGTTGGATATGGATGTGAAGGCATATGAAGAGGAAGTAATAGATGTATTATGTGATGTATACTCTACAGCCAAGCTTATCCGTCCATATTTTGAAGAGGCCAGCTTTGAAAATATTATTACAAAAAACAATAGTAAAGCCAGAGTATCAGACCACATTATGGTAGATAACAACTCGCCTAGCGTATTACAGATTTGTAATGCTTCTGGGACCATCAAGGTCGATGATATAGAGATTGTCAATAATGGTATCCAGGTAGAGGGTGTCATCTATGTGCAGATTCTTTATATTACAGATGACGATAGTAAACCTTTAGGTTCTGTGAAGGGTGTAGTGCCATTTTCCCAAGTGGTGGAGGTAAAGAATATTAATGATAATTGCCTCTATGATGTAAAACCATCCATTGAACAGCTTAATGTAATTATGATGGATAGTAAAGATATCGAAGTGAAATGTTCCATCAGTCTGGATACCATTGTAATGGATCAGTTAAAACAGATGATTATTAGGGATGTAGCGGAGGAAGATTTAGACCTTGGCCTACTACAGGAAATGCCTAGTATGATTGGTTACATTGTAAAACCAGGAGATACTATGTGGGCAATTGCCAAGGAGTATTACACTACGGTAGATAGTATTATGGAAACCAATGATATGGATAGCAGCACAATTAATGTGGGCGATCATCTACTATTAATTAAGAAGGTAGATGCAATTTGTTAGAATATGGGTAAAGATTCATAGGTGGAAAATGCAGTAAGCCATATGTCATTTTCCACCTTTTTACGTGTATTCGTGGTATAATCTGCATAAGACTTCAGATTAAAGAAAGGGAGATAATATGGATAAAAACTTAGCATATGCAGCAGAACTTCTAAAAAGCCAGAATTACACCTGTGTGTTATATAACGGGATACATACATTTACCAGTAAGGAGAGAGGCGTAAAACCTCTTTTACAGTGGCTTAATGAGGATTTTTGTGGTAAGGGTTTTTCTGCAGCGGACAGAGTGGTGGGGAAAGCTGCAGCGTTCCTCTATGTACTGTTAGGTATAAAAGAAATGCATGCCGTAGTCATAAGTGAAGCAGCAGTGGCTACCCTTTTAAAGTACAAGATAACTGTCAGCTATGACACCTTAGCAAAAACTATTATTAACCGTTCAGGTACAGGCCTTTGCCCAATGGAACAGATAACACTTCCTATAGAGGATCCTAGGGAAGCACTAGTTGCAATAAAAGCCAAGATAAAGGAACTACAGGAGAGGAGTTAAAAGGAAGATTCCTTCCGGAATCCACCTAGAAATCCAACCCTTCCATCAAAAAAGAGGATTGCTACGATGCAATCCTCCTCAATTCGTCTTATTATTCAGATACATTTTCTTTCCATTTATTCAGCTTATCGATAGTAGCGTCTAACGTCTTCTGGCATATGTCAGGAAGCTTGTCACCCCATACCTTAGCTGCTTCCTCAAATCCTTCTTTCACAGCATTAATCATTTCCTCCGCCTTACTGGAGTCTCCACCTGCCAGTGCTTTTGCAAATGATACCAAACGATCCGAAGTCTGCTCAACACCCCAGTAGCCATCTTCAGCAATGTCAGCCTGAGCTTGAGCCTGAGTTGCAGCATCTACTTCATAATTGCCAGAACGAAGAAGAGCATACATTTCCGAAGCAGTAGTAAACGTCTTTCCCTGCTTAGTCATCATCTTTTCGACTATACTGCGTAATTGTTGAGTTCTTCTGTCAGCATCCTGTTTAAGTCTTTCTATCGTAGCCGTATCTTGTTTATAGGATGCAGGTGTATCACTTTTTTCGTAAACAGCAGCAACGTCATTGCTGTTATTAGAAGAAGAGGTACTAGCTACAGCGCCTGCTACGTTGGTAGTGCTACTAGAAGATACTTTGCTACCAGAACCAGTGTATCCAGAATTCATGTTATTTACAGCTTCTACTCCCATTTTATCACCCTCCTTGGTAATACTACTCCATTGATAGTTGTCTATATATTATATCGGATGGAGGGATAAAAAGTTTATAGATCTCAAAAATGAATTATTCTTCTATACTTTCGCTTATAGTTTTTACCTGATTGTGTATATGGCTCCGAATGGTAGCTTTTGCGGATTCCATGTTACGAGTGGAAAGAGAGGTATATAAAGCCTCATGTTCCTCAATAATACTCTGGTGAGTGGTAAAATTTTTAAGATATTCCATGCGATAACGGTACATTTGCTCACGAAGATTGCTTAACAGAGCAATGAGACGGTCATTTTTCGTGGCAGCATATATGATGTCGTGAAATGCTACATCCTGTTGTGCAATGAGAGTAATATCCTTCTTCTTTACGGATAATTTAAAATTCTCAATGGCAGTTCTTAGTTGCGCCAACTCATCTGTGGTAATTCTCTTGCAGGAGAGCTCCATAGCTAGATCTTCCAACGCACTTCGGACCTCTAACACATCATGTAGTCCTTTCTGACTAATCTTGGCTACCTGAGCACCTTTTCTAGGAATCATAACAACCAAGCCTTCCAATTCTAGCATCCTCATAGCTTCCCTAATTGGTGTCCTGCTAACGCCTAGCTGATTAGCAAGTTGTATCTCCATTAGTCGTTGTCCAGGAGCCAAGTCACCCATAAGTATTCCTTGGCGAAGAGTCTTAAATACAACATCACGAAGTGGTAAATATTCATTTGTGGTAACTTGTAAGTTATTATCCATATACAATCCCTTGCCTTTCTATTATAAAAATAGGTTAACCTCGTGGACTGAAACAACTAGTTAAAAAGATATCTTTGGCTAATCCGATTTTCTTTAACTTCTCCATTGCTATATAGGCCTTCTCCTTGTGCTGAAAGATCCCATATACAGTAGGGCCGCTACCGCTCATTAATGCGTTAAGAGCGCCCTGTTCATTCATAAAATTTTTTATATCCTCAATAATAGGATATTTTTTTATGGTAACCTGTTCCAAAACATTACCTATCTTACTTGCAACTCCTGTTAAATCACTTCCTTCAATAGATTCTATCAGACCATCTATATCAGGATGAGGTGTAGTGTTATCTAAGCACAGATTCTCATAAACGTATCTGGTTGAAACATTAAGATCAGGTTTCGCAACCAGGATGGGACAGTCCGGCATTCCTTGAATAGGAGTGAGAATCTCTCCTATTCCTTCAGATAGGGCTGTTCCTCGCATGATACAAAATGGAATATCAGCGCCCAAGGTAACCCCACGTTTCATAAGATCTTCATTAGACAATCCCAGGTGAAATAATTTGTTGATACCAACTAATGTTGCAGCAGCATCAGAACTTCCTCCAGCCATACCGGCCGCTACCGGAATGTGTTTTCTTAGAGAGATAAATAGTCCCTTTGGAAGATGAAATTCTGTTAATAACAAATTGGCTGCTTTGTATACAAGATTATTCTCATTGACTGGTAGATAAGGTAGATTGGTACTAATCTTAATTTTGTTTGTTTTCATTTTTGTGATAGAGATAGAGTCATATAGATTGATGCTTTGCATAATCATTCGAACTTCATGATATCCATCTGGGCGTTTTCCTATAACATCTAATCCAAGATTTATCTTGGCCATGGCTTTTAATTTAATTGAATGCATATGATGTTTCCTTTCTTTCTCCCATCTATCTCTATTCTGTACTTTGTATACATAATTATACACAGAATTTAAAGCTTTGACAAGTTGTCCTTTCGTAGCTAGGAAAAGAGTTTTTATCAGTTACAGTATAAATTATTTTAAGATGGCTACACTCTAACTAGAATCTAGATAGGAGGATGTAAAATGAATAGAAAAGATGACAATAGTCTAATAGATAACCCGGAAAGAACCAGTGAAAACAAAGCAAATGATGCTTTGGAGACCTTTGTACAGGAGGCAGAGATGATACATAAGAAACGAATACGGAAAATAAAAGTATTAAAAGGCATCGCTACCTTATTTATAGTGTTGGCGGTACTATGCTTAAGTGGTAGAGAGAGTAAGGCGGATATTCAGCATAATATTGCTGGTGAGATTATTCGTTTTCATGTGCTAGCCAATAGTGACACAGAAGAAGACCAGGCCTTAAAACTGAAGGCCAAAAGTGCTGTAGTGCTCTATATGCAGGGACTTTTGAAGAATTGTGTCAGTAAGGCTGAAGCGGAAACTATGCTTACCTTACATGAATCAGATATCCTACGGGTAGCTAGACAAGTAATCAAAGATCAGGGCTATGACTACCAGGTTACTGCCCAATTGGAAAATGTCTATTTTCCTGTTAAGACATATGGAGATTTGACCTTTCCGGCAGGTGAATATGAAGCTTTTCGTATATTAATCGGCCAAGCAGAGGGAAAGAACTGGTGGTGTGTTATGTTCCCAAATCTATGTATGGTGAATGAAACCTACAGCATCGTGCCAGAGGATTCAAAGAATCAGCTCCGACATGTACTAACGGAGGAGGAATACGATGCTCTGTCACCTACACAAGAGCCATCTTCCACACCTTCAGAGGAACCTTCTCCTTCACCGTCCGAGAAACCTAAGGTGGAGTATCGCTTCTGGTTAGTCGATTGGGTAGCCAGTTTATTTTAAGAGTTTAAGATATCAAATAATTGGTACCATTCTGTCTAGGTATTATGGCTTGAATAATAAAAGTAAAAAGAGTACAATATAGCTTATTAAGATACAAGAAAGGAATTACAGAATGAGTAAATTAACTGTAGCAGTATTATTTGGTGGTCAATCCTCCGAACATGAGGTATCACTTGTTTCCGCTAATACAGTAATTTCCAACATAAATAAGGAAATCTATGATGTAGTACTTATTGGTATTACAAAGGATGGCCACTGGCTCAAAGTCGACAAGCAAGAGGATATTTTATCAGGAGAGTGGGTAAAGAGTAAGGTTAGAGCGCTAATCTCTCCAGATACCAGTCATCACGGTTTGCTCTTGATAGAAAATGAAAAATTCAAGGTTCAAAAAATTGATGTGGTGTTCCCAGTATTACATGGTTTGTTTGGTGAAGACGGAACAGTACAGGGATTATTTGAACTTGCCAGAATCCCATACGTTGGTTGCGGTGTATTATCTTCTAGCATTTCCATGGATAAGCTTTATACCAAGATTGTGGTGGACCGCTTAAATATCCGTCAAGCAGATTATGTGGCAGTATATTCTGACAGTTTAGGAGACATGGTGTCTCAGGTAAAGAGAGTGGAGAACAAGCTGTCCTACCCTGTCTTTGTAAAACCATCTAACGCTGGAAGTTCTCGTGGAGTAAGTAAGGCTTACAACCGTGAGGAGTTAGAGGTAGCGCTTACCTTAGCAGCAAAGCATGACCACAAAATTTTAGTGGAAGAGACGATTATTGGTAGAGAGATTGAATGTGCAGTACTAGGTTCAAGGGATGTGAAAGCTTCTGGAGTAGGTGAAGTTATCTCTGCGGAAGAGTTCTATGACTATGATTCCAAATATAACAATGCAGCATCTAAGACAGACATTCACCCTGTACTTCCTGAGGGTGTAGAGCAACAGATTAGAGAATCTGCTGTGGCTATTTTTAAGGCAGTAGATGGTAGAGGCTTAGCACGAGTGGATTTCTTCTATGATGAGAAGGCTAATCAAGTAGTATTTAATGAATTGAATACTCTTCCTGGTTTTACTTCTATCAGTATGTACCCAATGTTATGGGAAGCCAAGGGGATTAGCAAAGAAAGACTGGTAGAAAAATTAATCCAGTTGGGATTAAGTAGGTACGAGGAGTAGGAGGAAGTAAGCAATGCATAGTGAAGCCCCAATCGGTGTTTTTGACTCAGGTGTGGGAGGATTAACAGTTGCACGGGAGATTATGAGTCAGCTTCCTAATGAGACGATCATATACTTTGGTGATACCGCTAGAGTTCCTTATGGAAACAAGTCTAAGGAAACCGTAATCACTTATTCTCGTCAGATTATACAGTTCCTACTTACCAAGCAGGTAAAAGCAATTGTCATTGCATGTAACACGGCCAGCGCATTTGCCCTGGAAGCCATGCAGAAGGAAGTATCCATTCCTATCATTGGCGTGGTAAAACCAGGAGCTAAAATGGCAGCAGAAACGACAAAGAATCAGAAAATAGGAGTAATTGCTACAGAGGGTACCATTAACAGCCATATCTATACTGATTATTTAAGCAAAACCAATCCAGATGTCCAGGTCTTTGGTAAAGCCTGTCCCCTATTTGTTCCATTGGTAGAAGAAGGATGGATAGAAGACCCCATTACCACAGAAATTGCTTCTAGATACCTAGAAGAACTAAAACAATCTGAGGTGGATACACTTGTACTGGGATGCACACACTACCCTCTGCTTCGCCAGACTGTTCAGCAGATTATGGGGGATAAGGTGACCTTGGTGAATCCTGCTTACGAGACAGCCAAACGGCTGACACAGGTGCTAGAGGAGCAAAACTTGCTGAATAAAAATATGCCTGTGGCACACAAGTTTTTTGTAAGTGATGGAGCTGAGAAATTCAAGGCCTTTGCCAATACCATTTTGCCATGTGAAGTGGAGGAAACAAAGGACATAAACATTGAGCAATATTAGAAGGGGACTATATGACAAAGGAAGTACTAATTTCTATATCGGGGCTCCACTTTGAGCTTAATAGTGAAGAACCGGTAGAGGTGATCTCTGTCGGCGAATACTATCAGCGCAATGGAAAGCATTATATCGTTTATGACGAACTATTGATGGAGGGAGATAACTCCCGTGAAATGACAAAGAATAGAATTAAAATATCGGATGATCAGGTGGACATAATTAAGAAAGGTGCTAGCAATGTTCATATGATTTTTGAGAAGAATAAGAAGAACCTTACGTTTTATAATACTCCGTTTGGAGACTTGCTCATTGGACTGTACACAACAGCTATTAAAGTGTCTCAGGAAGAGGAAGAGATTGTAGCAGAGTTAGAGTATGCACTTGATATTAACTCTAATCATGTTTCAGACTGTAGCATTACTATTAAAGTAAAACCAAGAAAATAACACATCAGACAAAGTTTATGAGGCTAAAAGCGGATCCGAAAGGGGTCAGTTTTTAGCCTTTTTTGTATTTCTATGGGAAATCAACTCCCAGTTGACATAATACAAGGCTAAAATGGTTGAAATACTGAGCTGCAATTATTATACCAATAATTTGCTAGAATTTTCTTATATTTCCAAATATAATAAGTAGTACATTGTTTTCTTATAGAGAATTAAATCAGGCTCAATCAGTCCATGGAAAAGAATGTAAGAGAATAATTTGGAGGGAAATTGGATTAATGATACTTTTACATGATGAAAGAATTGCAAAAATAACTTGTGTTGATAACAAGGAAAAAATAATATCATTAAGACAAAGTCATGAGAAAATCTTATTAGATGAGACAAAAAGCCAAATAGGCAATAAATCAGATTTATTTTGCTATGCCAGAGAGTCAGTTGCAAAAAAATTAATTGAAGCGACTGAATATCTTCCCCGAGGTTATAAGTTTGTAATTAAAGAAGCGTACAGACCTCTATCACTACAAAGAGAATTTTTTGAAGATGCATTTAAATATTACATAATTCAATATCCGCTAAAAAGTAAAGATGAGATTTATAAATTAACATGTCAATTTGTAGCACCTATTACAGTGGCTGGACATCCAACCGGTGGGGCAATAGACATAACTTTGAGTAAGGATGGAGTCGAATTGGATATGGGGTCGGGGTTTAATGAAGCACCTATTGAACCGGAGAATCTTTCATATCTGCTTTCGACCTATATAAGTGATCATGCTAAAGCAAATCGAAAAATACTTATCGATTGTATGGAAAAGGTGGGATTTGCAAATTATCCACCTGAATGGTGGCATTGGTCATACGGGGATAGTTATTGGGCCTTTCTAAATAACTGTGATGCTTTATATTCGGCAACTGATGAAAATGAAATTATCCATCTGTGAATCAACTCATAAACTAAATCAGGGCTATGCATGATTCATGCATAGCCCGTTAGAATTTACTTTTCTTTATTCCTTCTAAATCTCCTAAAGAAGCCTTTTTTCTGAACTTTCTGCTCTAAACCAGAGCGAATTCCCTTTACTTCCATAATATAAATTCCACTTAAAACGACCTTAACTTCCTTCTTTACAGGGATTAATTCAAATACTTTCTCATCACACATTAAAGTCATAATCTTAGGACCAATTTTCGCTTTTACAAGTGGAACCTTGGAATTACGAAGATATCTTGGTGTCTGATCAATTACGACTTGAGGAAGATTAGCTTCCTTTAACTTCATTCGTTTCTTGTCAATTACTAAAAGGGATGTTGATTGGGAAGCTGCCTGCATCTGTGCTTGTGCAGCTTCATTCTTCTTTTGCATCTTTGTACCGAAGATGTATAATACGACTAATAGAATGATAATAACGGCTAAAATAATACCGAGTACAATGAAAAATGTAGTCATTCTATGTACCTCCTTATAAATAATTTTCCGTATAGTTTTGTTCAGCAATGTTTATATTGTAGCACTTTATTTATTAAAATAAAATAGTAATTTACATGAAATCCTACTTCTTTGTATCAAGTAAATCTTCATTCTCTTGTAGCATTTGATAAATAATCTCTTGCACATAGGTTCCTATGTGCTTTTGCTCTTCCTTGGATAAGTCCTTCAAGTTGATAGGGTTTCCGTAATGAATTACTACCTTTGCACTATGAATCCAAGGGGTATGATTTTCATAAATTTCATCTGTATTGCTTATAGCGATTGGCACAATTGGACAACCAGATTTCTGAGCCAACTTAAAGCTGCCTTCCTTAAATGGGAGCATTTCTTTCTCTTGGTTTCTGGTTCCCTCAGGAGCAATGTACATAGAGTAACCATTTTTTATATTCTCAACACCCTCTAAAATAGTTTTCAAACCAGCACGGATATCATCTCGATCTAAAAAGAGACAGTTAAGAATCTTCATCCAATGACTGATACATGGAATGCGTTTTATTTCTTTCTTAGCCACAAAGCCAGTAAGATTTGGGGTAGTCGCATAGGTGATGACAATATCAAAATAGCTTCTATGGTTTGCCACAAAGAGCACAGCTTCCTTTGGTACATTTTCCCTGCCCACTACAATTACCTTAGTGCCACTTAAGAACATAATAACCTTAAAAGCATTAGAGACAATAAATTGAGAAGAACGTACCTTGGCTTGAGAGTTAATCTTACCTATAATAAACTCCACTAAATAAAGTGGAATACTGACAATAGCATATAGAACTAAAAAAATCACGACAAGTATAGTTCGCATAGTGACCTCCATTTATAGAATATGTTCTAAACTAACAAAATTTATGCAAAATTAACGTCTCAATTATAACATACAACTTTAAAATGTTCTTGAATGATATTTTATTGCTCTGAGTTAATCTCAGTCCTACTATTAGAGCTTGGAGTTGCAGACGGATTAACGGAAGGCTTTGCTGCCGGGTTTTTCGTTGAGTCTACTGATGGTTCAGCCGAAGAATCAACACTAGGCTCAACCGAAGGCGTCTTTGCAGGCTTAGGAGTAGGTGTTATTGTAGCCTTTACTGTAGGTTCAGCAGTAGGTTTCGCAGTAGGTTCAGCAGTAGGTTTCGCAGTAGGTTTCGCAGTATGCTTGGAAGAAGGCTTCCTTGTTGGTTTTGAATTAGGCCTCACCGAAGGTGTCGGTGTTATGGTGACGGTATCTTCCTCACTAGTTAGTCTGTCGTGGCCTGTAATATCCATCTCTTCAGGTGGAGTATAGTTGTAGTAGTCTTCCAGGGTCATATTATTACTAGTGAGGAAGGTAGCTAGTTTTACTCCCAGATATCTTATGTGCCAAGGTTCATAGGCATAACCCGTGATGTCTTCCTTACCCTTTGGGTAGCGTATGATAAATCCATACTTGTAACAATTTTCTGCTAGCCATTGTCCTTCTGCAGTATCCGCGAACTCTTCCTCTAAGTCATAGTGTATTTTGGCACAGGATAGATCCATGGACCATCCGGTCTGGTGCTCACTAAATCCTGGATTGGCAGAATACATATCTGTTCGCTCCTGTCCAATAGTTCGTATATTTTTATTATAAATGGCTTTCTGTCGCTGGAAGGAACGATATCCGCTAACACCTACTATCTCAAGACCTTCTTTTGCAGCAGCATTCACCAATTTTTCCAAGGCTTTTGCCGCATCTTTTCGCATAAGTCTTTTTTCATCGAAATAAGAAAAATAGAATTTAACGTTTGGTTCGACTAAATCCGATGGAATATAGTCTTGTGGTAATCCAAATTGTTTATTCACAAATACAGTAAGGCTGGATGGGTTTACATCAATCTCAGTCGGTAACTCCATACTTGCATAATTCTCATGTAAATCGTTTAATTGCTCATTTTGCTTCACACTAGTGCCTTCCTTATAAACGCCATTATTATTATAATAATATTCATATGTAGTAGAAGCATTACTATTATTTGAATGGCTCTTAACTGCAAGATAGCCAGTTGCGCCAATTATACCAACACACAAAAAACAAATAAATAATCCCTTTTTCAAGGTCTAATCTCCCCCTTTTTAAATTCCGAAATCAAGGATGCATAACGATATGTAACCATTTTACCACTCTGATTATACCACACTTAGTTTGAAATGCGATAGAATAAATATAAAAATAGCATAAATTGACTAAAAAGAATGTCAATTTATGCTATTTCTCTCTTAGTTTTCCACTCTAAAGTTTTGAGAATCCTCATATGGAGAAGGAGAAGTGTCTGTTGTGGGTGAAGAACTTCCATAATACTCCTCCAGACACATATTATTTTCCATGAGATAAGTAGCAAGTTCTGTGCCTACATATCTGATATGCCATGGTTCATAAGCATAGCCTGTAATATGAATTTTATCTGCAGGATACCTTACAATAAATCCATATCGATGACAGTTCTCAGTTACCCATATACCCTGAGGGGTTTCAGCAAAGGTATCTGTCAATTCATATTGAACTTCAGCACAGGAAATATCTATGGCCAATCCGGTCTGATGTTCACTTTTTCCAGGCGCAGCAGATAACATTTCAGCAGCTTCTACACCTAGTTGATTAATTTGATTTTGGTATAGACCGTTTTGATAACTATAGGAACGATAACCACTAATACCTACTAAATTAATGCCATCTAAAGAAGCAGCTTGGAACATATCTTCTAGGGCATGAGCTGCAGCTTGCCTTAACAGCCTTTTAGGATCTTTGTAGGAAAAGGAAAACGGGATGGAAGGTTCTACTAAATCAGATGGAACATAGTCTGAAGGAACAGTATACGTTTTATTTACAAGGACTGTTAAACTTAATGGGTTGGTATCTATAGCATTGGGCAATTGGATATTGGAGGAGCTTTTTTTAGATGCTCTCTTTTGTTCTGTAGTAGGGGAAGCAGAAGCGGTCACAGTAGGGACCGGATCTTTGGAATTATGATTGGAGTAATCCTCAACTACTGTAGATGGTTTGTCTATCCAACTATAGTTTTCTGATACAAAAAAGCTTACCAGACCAACGAAACCTAAACCTAATAAGGTGACAATATATTTCTTTTTCATGTGATAATCCTTCTTTCACTTGGATATCTAACATTGTAATTGTAAATTGTATCATATTTGCATAATAAAAGCTAAATATTTGTAAAAAAATTTTAAATTGTGGAAAAAGGTATAAATCTGCGGAGTGACTACAGATTTATACCTTTTAAATTATCTTTCTTTAAGCATTTAAGATTATGTTTAGGCCTATTCAGGAGTATAGGATTCTAGTAACTGATTCTTCATATGCCAAAGTTGATTCGATAAGTCTACATAAACCACATGAGGATTAGCAAAACGTCTAGTCTCATCCCATAAGGTATCCAATTCTTTAGCACAATATTCACGAATGTTGGTAACACTTGGAGATTCATATACACATTCCCCATTTATAAATACAGGGACCAGAAGCTGGCGTAAGGTATAGGTACCAGGTTTTAGATAAGTTTTCTTCCAGGTGTTGATTGGATCAAATAGTAATAATGGATTCTCCTCAGAGAACGTCTCATCTGCCAAAGCAATTAAGTCGGCCTTCAGTTTACCTGTTTCTTTCTCATAGATTCTCCAAACAGATTTATTGCCAGGGTTGGTAATCTTCCATTGATTTTCTGATAGTTTAATCTTTGGAATAAAGACACCATCCTTTTCAACAGCTGCTAATTTGTATACACCACCAAAGGCAGGACAGTCCTTGGAGGTAATCAAATTGGTACCAACTCCCCAGACATTAATGGTAGCACCCTGCATCTTTAATGAATCAATTAGGTGTTCATCTAGGTCAGAGGATGCACAGATAGAAGCGTCAGGAAATCCGGCAGCATCTAACATCTTACGAGCTTTCTTGGAAAGGTAGGCAAGGTCACCACTATCCAATCGAATACCATATTTGGTAGGCATACAGCCTTCTTCACGCATTTCTGTAAATACCTTAATAGCATTCGGAACACCAGATCGCAAGGTATCATAAGTATCCACTAATAATGTAGCATTATTTGGATACAATCTAGCATAAGTCCGGAATGCAGTAAGTTCATTATCAAAGTTCATAATCCAGCTATGTGCATGTGTCCCTAACGCTGGAACATTGAATTTCTTGGCACAAAGAACATTACTAGTACCCACACAGCCGCCTATGACAGCAGCTCTTGCACCTAAGGTTCCGGCGTCAGGCCCTTGGGCACGACGAAGACCGAATTCCATGACCGGATCCCCTTGAGCAGCGTAGCATACACGGGAAGCCTTGGTAGCAATCAGACTCTGATGGTTGATAATATTAAGTAAAGCAGTTTCTACCAGCTGAGCTTCTGTGGCTGGGGCGATTACTTTTACCAAAGGCTCCATAGGAAATACGACAGTTCCTTCTGGAATGGCATAGATGTCTCCCGTAAACTTAAAGTTTCTCAGATATTCTAAAAATTCTTTGTCAAATGAAGTAGTAGTTTGTAGGTATTCAATATCATCGTCAGTAAAATGCAGATTTTTAATATAATCGATGGCTTGGGCAAGACCGCAACAGATGGAGTAGCCACTTCCGTTTGGATTGGTTCGGTAGAATACATCAAAGATTACCCTTTCATTATTCCCACTTGACAAATAACCCTGCATCATGGTTAATTCGTAAAAATCCGTTAAGAGAGTAAGATTCTCATTCATAATTAACTCCTTTTTGTATGTTCCTAATACATATTCTTTTCACTTCTGACTAACTTATGTATTATTCATAATTTGGCATGCATTCCTATAGACTATAAACAACTTTATAGTAATCATTTGAATGGTTTCTGTCAATAATGGGATTAAGAAAAGAAGGTAGCCGTCCAAAAGAAAGGCTACCTTCTATATACTTTAATTGTAGTAAATGGTTTCTGCTTGCTCAGGAGCGGCCATAGGATCTTGTTTAGAGCCTGCTCCTAAATAGTCTGTAAAAAATCCTAACTCTGCCTTTTCAATGATAAAAATACAAGAAGCTTGAGTATTTGTACCTGTCACATCATCGAAGAACTGATAATCTGCTCGCACGGCATAGTCTTTTTTAGGGTCAAAGGTTGAAAAATCTTTTGTATTTGATATTAGGTTTTCCAACAATGAGCGATTGGTAGCTAAGGTAGTAGAATCAGTTTGGTTCGCATTTAAGCCTTCGCTGCCATAGCCATATCCCCATGTATTGTTTTCATTTAGATCAATAATCTCAAAATTAATATAAAGATGATTGTCATCCTTTTTCTCATTTGCAAGCATACGTTTCATTTCTGTTATAATAGTGCTCTTATCCCTTTTCATATGTTTATCAGCAAGTTCTAGATACTTCTTGCAGGTTTTTGGTAGGATTCCACTAATAGGAATGGAGCCACTTAGACTTTTATTATTTACAGTGGCATAGAACATAAGTTTATCCAATCCACTATTTATATCACCAGTAATCGTCATATACCAATCCTTAAAACTAAGTGATTTAATCTCTTCTCTGGCAACATTATAGAGTTCCAAATACTCATTATTGGATAAGTTCAATCTGTTTAGAGACAGTTTGGTGCCACTTAACTCAGGGAGAGACTGGTAGGCGTCTTGATATTCTTTGGAATTTTCATAACTGTTTAAAAGAACCTCGTAGTCCTCCTTTGAAAATATAACTTTACGATAATGTGTTGTGAATCCTGAGTGAATGCCTATTACTTCTACATTTTCTTCTCCAGTCCAAAAATTGAATTTGTTTCGTTTTAAAGAATCTTTTAAGCACTTTGCAACCAACTCAAGAGTTTTTGGATCTTTCATTTGAATGGAATTGGCTAAAGTGTCATAATATAGTGTATCATCATATTTAAAAGTCTTTTCTACAACGATGTAGTCCATGTCTTTAGCATCCGGACTATAATTCATAGAGAGTTTGAATACACCAAAAGCAGCCAGTATGATGATAACATTGATAATTGCCAGATACCCAATAGAAGGTAAGGCCTTAACTACGTTTCGGAACTTCTTAGTAGTAAGTAGCTCATATAATAACATTACCACACAGGTAATCAGATACAAGATTCCAAGAGCATAGACCAGTAAAGGAAGTTCAGAGGAATTCACATTCTCATTTCCGACTATGATATTGAAAATAATTGATATAGGGATAAGAGAAACTGTAGTACCTAATAGTAAACGAATGATAATCTGTACTTTTTTGGAAACAGCAGCCTGATTTGCAGCCTCACTTTTCCTACGCTTGTAAACCAATAATCCAAGAACTAAGTAGAGTACAGTTAAAACAATGGTGTATAACATAGTACCCCAGCCCATGTAAGCAGATGAGCCAGTAATGTAGGACAATAACCCAAAGACTGCATTATTCTGATAGTCAAGCAGTGGAAATAGATGATTGGAAACTAGTACATCAGCTGCTCCTGTAATAAGATGAGAAAATACCAGAATAAAAATTCTTGGAAGGAAAATAATCATTCCGGCTACCACAACGTTGGTAAATACTGTTCCTGTAATACTGCATGCTATACTAATAGAAGCCATAACAAGGAGGCTAGCCAGGTATATTGATAGGGCAAAGCGTAGTAATAAAGGAATTTCCAATATAAAATATTGATTAAATATCGTGTACATAATGATGGACAGTATAGTAGGTACCCATACTAACAAAGTAGTCCAGGTAAAGACAGCAGCAATATTACAATTAAACATACAGGTTCTTGTATGTGGCAGGGAGTGATAAAAATCACTGGAATTTCTCTGTGTTAAGTAATGAAAACAGCATAGGGTAAGTAATGGTACCAGTAAAGTAAATACAAAGAAAAGGTAAAAATGGTTAGCGAAAACATCAACTGAGAACTTTCTAAAAAAGTTTTCAGTTGATGATGTATTAGCCGATATCGCCATTCCAATCGGAATTAAAACTGCGATTAAGCTTAATAAACCAGTACTAATAAATCCAATGAGCCGAAGTTGCTTTAACTGATCTTTATATAAATTTTTATGAAAGAATTGTTTATTCATTATTTATACTCCTCCAATATATCATCAAACTTATATCCTAAGGCTTCCATCTCATAGGTAAATACCTCTTCCAGAGTAAGAGGTAGCATTTCCACCAGCAGAGGATTTAATGATTGCAGTCTCTTCATGGTTTCCTCATGGTTCCCTTTAATAATCATGTTGGTAACTGAGCCGGATTTCTTGTAATAGCGAATATCCAAATCACCAAATTTCTCCCTGGTATAATCCTCTTCAAAGGCAATCTGAATCTTAAATTGGGAGGTCTTAAGATTGGCAATATCACTTTGTAATACTAGTCCACCCTTATGAAGCAGAGCCAGCTGATCACAGAGGTCTTCTAACTCACGTAGAGAATGGGAAGTAATAATTGCTGTCGCTTTATTCTCTAAAACATCCTGACAGATTAAACTCTTCACCAGATTACGCATAACTGGATCTAATCCGTCAAAGGTTTCATCAAAGAACATATACTCCGGTCTACTAGATAGAGCAAGAATTATGGCTGCCTGCCGCTTCATACCTTTGGAAAAAGTTCCAAGAGATACCGTGGGATTTAATTGAAATGCTTTAGTCAGGTAGTCGAATCGCTCCGAATCAAAATTATCGTAGATGTTCTTATACAATTCGGCCATCCGCTTCATACTAGCACCCTGTAAGAAATAGAGTTCGTCTGGAACATATGCCATTCGTTCCTTGATAAGTAGATTCTCATAGACTGGTTGATCATCAATCAATATGGTTCCTCCATCCGCTTTATAGACACCAGTAATCAGTCGTAAAAATGTGGATTTGCCGGCTCCGTTGGAACCTACCATTCCATAGATACATCCTTTAGGAATGGAGCAGGTAATGTCTCGAAGAGCAGTAAATCCCTCAAAATTTTTAGTAAGATTCTCAGTTTGAATCATGTTCTTTTAACCTCCTTATGATATACTTCCTCCACACAATTTAATATTTGCTCTTTGGTTATGCCAGCTAATGCAAGTTCCTTTACAAGGGCTTGTAAGTCTGATAACTGGTCTCTTTTGTACTGACTTAATATTTCTTTTGCCTCTGCTGTAACAAAACATCCTCTTCCCGGGACAGAGTAGATAATTCCCTTTCTATCCAGTTCCGTATAGGCTTTCTGTATCGTATTGGGATTAATGGATAAAGTAGAGGAGAGACTTCGTACGGAAGGTAGCTGCGAATCTGTCACTAGGACTCCTCTAAGCACAAATTTCTCCATCTGTTCAATAATCTGTTCATATACCGGTGTTCGCGACATAGCATCAATTTGAAACATCTCTAACCTCCTGTTCTTACTGTACTATGCATCATAGTACACTTAATATAACACCATTGGGTAAAGTTGTAAAGGGGGGAAATGAATTTATTTAAAAAAATAATTTACCTAAAGTGTCAAGAAGCAACATTGACTAAGGGAAAAAGCTTGGAAGTACGTTGACATTTGAAAAATAATATACTATTATAATGTCAATATAGTTAAAAACCATGAAAGAGACAGTACAAATCTATGTGAAAGCCACAGTGAATCGGGGATAGTGGGAACCTGACGTGAGTAAAGGATTTGGAATATCACTCTTGGGCAGGAGGCTGCCAGTTGCAGACAGAACGGATAAACAGTTATCTTAGTAAGCTAAGCCGGAATTCCACCGTTATCTGGAAAACGTATAAAGTCGTAGACTCGTATGTAAATAGGTGGTTAAGATGACATTAGCTCATCCCTGTTTAGGGATGAGCTTTTTTTGTAGGCTTTTTTTGTGCTACACTAGCTTGCAAGCGGGGAAAACTTCATTAGCCCGCTTGCCGTCGACCATGCCCACGCCCATGGCTTCCTATGCCGTTAGGCTAAACACTCCGACGAGCCATAAGCCGGCGACTGTGTTCAGCAGCGGCTTCCACAGTCGCCATGTCTCGTCTCCGTAGCCTAAAAGGCATAGTCATCCACGTGCATGCACATGGGCGACGTGCAGCGGGCCAATGAAGCCTGTTGGCGCTTGCAACCTAATGGCACAAAAAAAGGCTTCCTAAAAAACAGGAAGCAAGAGAAAAGGGCAAGGGAAAAAGAGCAAGGGCAAAGGCAAAGGGCAAAGGGCAAGACAAAGGGCAAGACAAAGAAATGAGCTTTACATTAAAAAGTTATTTTAATCTTACGTTAAAAGAAATACTTAGATATTCATGGTTATACTGTAAATATAAGGAGGTAGTAACATGTATGAGAAAGTTTCCACAAACCTGAATTTTGTGGACCGAGAGAAAAAAGTAGAAAAGTTTTGGGCAGACAATAACATATTTGGAAAAAGCATGGAATCCAGAAAACAGGGTCAGACCTATACCTTCTATGATGGACCACCAACTGCCAATGGAAAACCACACATCGGTCATGTATTGACTCGTGTTATCAAGGATATGATTCCACGTTACCGTACGATGAAGGGCTGTATGGTTCCTCGTAAAGCTGGTTGGGATACCCACGGTCTACCTGTAGAGTTGGAAGTAGAGAAGCTTCTTGGCTTAGATGGCAAGGAACAGATTGAAGAGTATGGATTAGAGCCATTTATCGACAAATGTAAGGAAAGTGTATGGAAATACAAAGGTATGTGGGAGGATTTCTCCGGCACGGTTGGTTTCTGGGCTGACATGGAGAATCCTTATGTTACCTATCACAATGACTTTATTGAGTCTGAATGGTGGGCATTAAAGCAGATTTGGGAGAAGAAGCTCCTATATAAGGGATATAAGATCGTACCTTATTGTCCACGTTGTGGAACCCCTCTGTCCTCTCATGAGGTTGCCCAGGGTTATAAGGATGTAAAAGAAAAGTCTGTGATCGCCAAATTTAAAGTAAAAGATGCAGAAGATGAATACATCTTAGCATGGACCACTACTCCTTGGACTCTTCCTTCTAACGTGGCACTTTGTGTAAATCCTAACGAAACGTACGTTAAGGTAAAGGTTTCTGTAAATGATAAGAATGATGTGGTACAAGAGGGAGAAGAAGATACAGCAGTAGGAACAGAATACTACTATTTAGCAGAAGCTCTTTTATCTGTTGTTGAAGGAAAATATGAGATTGTTGAAAGATACACAGGCAAAGAGTTAGAGCATAAAGAGTACCTTCCACTGTTTGACTATGCTTTTAATAAGGCAGATGGAACCATAGGAGATCCTGGAGATCGCAGCATTGCGTATGGAAAGAAAGCTTTTTATGTTACCTGCGATACTTACGTAACCTTAAGCGATGGTACCGGTGTCGTACACATAGCCCCAGCCTTTGGTGAAGATGATGCCAAAGTGGGTCGTCGTTATGACCTGCCATTTGTTCAGTTAGTAGATGAAAAAGGCGAAATGAAGCCAGAAGTCACTGATTTTGCTGGTCTCTTCTGTAAGAAAGCAGATGAAGGTATATTAAAGCTCTTAGGTGAGAAAAAGCTCTTATTTAAGGTGTTAAAATTCGAGCACAGCTATCCATTCTGCTGGAGATGTGATACTCCGTTGATCTACTATGCAAGAGAATCTTGGTTTATAAAGATGACCGAGGTAAAGGATGACTTAATTCGTAACAACAACACCATTAACTGGATTCCTGAAAGCATCGGAAAAGGTCGTTTCGGTGACTGGTTAGAGAATGTACAGGATTGGGGTGTCAGCCGTAACCGTTACTGGGGAACACCTCTTAATATCTGGGAATGTGAATGTGGTCATCAGCACTCCATTGGTAGTATCGAAGAATTAAAGACAATGAGCGACAACTGTCCAGAGGACATCGAGCTTCACCGCCCATTTATCGATGCCGTGACCATCAAGTGTCCATGCTGTGGTAAGCAGATGAAACGTGTGCCTGAAGTAATCGATTGTTGGTTTGACTCTGGTGCTATGCCATTTGCTCAGCATCATTATCCTTTTGAAAATAAAGAATTGTTTGAAGCACAATTCCCTGCAGACTTTATTTCCGAAGCGGTAGATCAGACAAGAGGTTGGTTCTATTCCTTACTTGCCATCTCTACTTTAATCTTTAATAAAGCACCTTATAAAAATGTTATCGTATTAGGCCATGTACAAGATGAAAATGGTCAGAAGATGTCCAAATCCAAGGGTAATGCAGTAGATCCGTTTGATGCCTTAAAGGAACATGGTGCGGATGCCATCCGTTGGTATTTCTACATCAACTCTGCTCCTTGGCTACCTAACCGTTTCCATAAGGATGCTGTGACCGAAGGACAACGTAAATTTATGGGTACCCTGTGGAACACCTATGCATTCTTTGTACTGTATGCCAACATCGATGAATTTGATGCGACAAAATACAAATTAGAATATGATAAATTACCAGTAATGGATAAATGGTTACTTTCCAGACTCAATACGGTTGTCAAAGCCGTTGATGACAATCTAGCAAACTACAAGATTCCTGAAACAGCTAGAGCAATGCAAGACTTTGTGGATGAGATGAGTAACTGGTATGTAAGACGCGGTCGTGAACGTTTTTGGGCAAAAGGAATGGAACAGGATAAGATCAATGCTTACATGACCCTTTATACAGCTTTGGTTACGATTTGTAAGGTAGCAGCGCCTATGATTCCATTTATGACGGAGGACATCTATCAGAATCTGGTAAGAAGCATTGATAAGAGTGCTCCAGAAAGTATCCATCTTTGCGACTTCCCTCAGGTAAAGGAAGAATGGATAGATACGAAGTTAGAAGCAGATATGGAAGAGGTGCTTGATATTGTTGTGTTAGGCCGTGCATGCCGTAATGCAGCCAACATCAAGAATCGTCAGCCAATCGGCAGAATGTATGTAAGAGCAGAAGCCGGTGAATTATCCGATTTCTACAAGGACATCATTGCAGACGAGTTGAATGTGAAGGATGTTCTATTTACCAATGACGTAAGAGACTTTACTTCCTACAACTTTAAGCCACAGCTTCGTACCTTAGGCAAAAGATTTGGTAAGCAGTTAAATGCCTTAAAGGAAGTGCTTTCTGGCTTAGAAGGAAACCAAGCAATGGATGAGATCAATGCCACTGGTAAATTAACTATTACCTTAGATGGGCAGGAAGAAATCCTAGAAAAAGATGATTTATTAATCGAAATGTCTCAGAAGGAAGGTTATGTATCTGACGCTGACCATGGCATCACCGTAGTCCTAGACACCAATCTAACAGAGGAATTAATCGAGGAAGGCTTTGTTCTTGAAGTAATCAGCAAGATCCAGACCATGCGTAAGGAAGCGGGCTTTGAGGTCATGAACCGTATTGCTCTTTATGTAAATGGAAATGACAAGGTAGCTGCGGTTGTTCAGAATAATTCTGAATCCATTATGAGTAAGGTTCTTTGCACTGAGGTAGTATACAGCTCTATCGATGGATATACGAAAGAATGGAACATCAACGGTGAGAAGGTTACTCTTGGAGTAAAGAAAGTAGATTAAGAGAAAGTAGATTAAAAGAATACTGAAATATACTGGAATATGTTTATAACTTAATAAATACCAGTTACATTAGTGAACTGGAGGAGATAATAAATTTAATGGTAAACCATAAGAGCCTTGCTCCTGAAAGCAAGGCTCTAGCTTTATTATCTAAAATAGTTACAAATCTCTTCTACCACCAGCTTATTCTTACTATATAGCCGGTTATACTGGCCCGCTGGCAGAGGACAGGTTACGTTGCCTGTTTCAATACAGACACTTGGAATCTTCTTTTTATAAGCCAGCCAGTCTTCCAGACAGCCGCAGGCATCTTTAGCGCTTCGATGGGCAGGTACGGCGTAGTAGCCGGTAAGACGGGAGACAATCTTCTTCATTCCAAGAGCTTGCTTGTAACAGGTAGAGGATTTGCTTATGGCATATCCCCAATAAAATAGTTCACCCATGGAGTGATAGGTGATAACAGCAGTTGGCTTTATGGTATTTATGTAGTTCATCAGACACTTCGTTTCAGGCTCTGAGCCAGCCTTAGAGCCACTACTACCTTCCTTGCGATAGGAGGATAGGTTTCCCCAGCCACTAGGAAAATTACGATTTAAGTCTACATTTCTTGCGTTGCCCTTCCATCTAGAATAAGAGATACCAAGGCGTTTTTGAATCTTTTTTACGTTCGCCCGAAGAGTTTTGTTCTGTATGGCATTGGCGCCTTGTTGGGCAATGGAAATGCCATCAGGATTTGACATGGGAATGACATAAAGACAAACCTGATCATAGAGCTGCCGATAGGTGTATCCTTTTTTGGAATAGGCTGTATCATAGTGATTAAGCATCTCCTCTATGTTATCCATAACAAAGTAAGGATTCATGTATTCCCTTCCGTGAATACCCGCTGCATAAATGATTTTCTTTTTTGCTTTAGGATTTCCAATTTGCAGACAGTAAATGGAGCGATTGTCTAGGGAAGTTCCTATTTTCAAAAGTTTCACTGGCTTGTCTGTTTGATGGAATTTGGTGATGCTAAGAAGATCACTGGTCATGGCAGAGTAGGTGTACTTTCCATTGGTGCTAGACACGTAGTATACCGGCTTTTTGGTTCCGGTAGCTTTGACAGTGATGGTAAGGGTCTTTGCAATAGTCGGGTCGATGCGGCTGGAAAAAGTGATGAAAGCCGTGCCGGCTTTCAGAGGAGTCAGTTTATAGGTATAAATGGTTTCTCCAGTGTCAGTGCGTAATCGGTTTTTTGTAAGCTCAGAAGCAGCAATAACATTGCTATTGTTGTTTGTAATATGTATGCTATCATAGCCTTTAAGAGCATTTATGGTAAATTGCAGTTTTTTTGTTTCCTTTGTGGTCATGGAAACAGTATTGGAGGAGATGGTAATCCCCTTTACTTCCTTTTCCTTTGCAATTATGTAAATCGTCTTCTTGGTCCAACCGCTGCTTCCATCAGAAAGATAGGTTTTACTGCCATTTCCTGCGGCAGTTACCTCATAGGCACCATTTCCCTTGTCGGTAATAATACTGCTATAGTCAAGTAAGATTTCAGGAGGGTTCTTCTGCTCACCTTCCAGGGTGGAATCATAGAGGTTGGTGAAGGTATCTCCAACATAGAGAGTAATCGTTTTCTTAAAAGTGCCTTCCAAACCATCTTCAGTCCATTGATTATCGGGAGTATTTACATCTATCACCTGCCATGCCTGAGCAAACACTTCTTTGTTTGTTAGTAGGCAGAGGGCTATCAATAGAATTATAATAGAAGTCAATACAGGTATTTTGTGTTTTTTGGTCATACCATCTCCCCTTGTTTTTTATGTCATATATAAATATCGGCACAGTTGTAGTGTTTTTGTATAAGTCTTTTGAATAATATAATAGTATAATTGTGAGAGTTAAATAAGTTCACCCATCTTTCGATAAAAAGTTTAGAGAGATTCGCTATTTCATTGATTTGCCAGATATTATATAATGGTAAAATAGTAAATGGATAGGGAGGACTAACATGGCAAGGATCAATAAAGAAGAGTTTAAGAAAAGTGTAATTGAAAATCTCAAGATTTTATATAGAAAATCTATAGCAGAAGCATCTGATCAACAAATATACCAGGCTGTTTCCTATGCTGTAAAGGATATGGTGATAGATCGTTGGATGGCTACCCACAAGCAGTACGAGGAACAAAAATCCAAAGTGGTATATTATATGTCCATGGAATTCTTGATAGGACGTTCCCTTGGCAATAACATGATAAACCTATGTGCGACGGAGGAGATGAAAGAGGCGTTAAATGAGCTAGGAATTGACCTGGTTAATATAGAAGATCAAGAGCCAGACCCTGCTCTTGGTAATGGAGGCCTTGGTAGGCTTGCGGCCTGCTTTTTAGATTCCTTATCTACCCTTGGATACCCTGCCTATGGTTGTGGAATCCGTTATAAATATGGAATGTTTGAGCAGAAGATTGAAAATGGTTATCAGATTGAGGTTCCAGATGAATGGTTAAAATATGGCTATCCATTTGAAATGAAGCGCTCTGAGTATGCGGTAACGGTTAAATTTGGCGGTTATGTTCGCTATATAAAAGATGAACAGGGAAGAGAACGCTTTGTGCAAGAGAATTACCAGTCTGTACTAGCCGTTCCATACGATATTCCCATCCTAGGATATGGTAACAACGTAGTAAATACCTTGCGTATCTGGGATGCAGAGCCTATTACCTCTTTTAACCTAGACTCCTTTGATAAAGGTGACTATCAGAAGGCTGTAGAGCAGGAAAATCTGGCCCGTACTATTTGTGAAGTACTATATCCAAATGATAATCATTATGCTGGAAAAGAGTTACGTTTAAAACAGCAGTATTTCTTTGTATCTGCTAGTATTCAGCGGGCGATAGCCAAATTCATGCAGCAGAATCATGATATTCATCTACTTCCAGAGAAGGTATGCTTCCAGATGAATGATACCCATCCGTCTGTTACAGTACCTGAGTTAATGCGTATTCTCATGGAAGATTATGAGCTGTCTTGGGATGAGGCTTGGTCCATTACTACCAGAAGTTGTGCATATACGAACCATACTATCATGACAGAAGCCTTGGAAAAATGGCCAGTGGATCTATTTTCTCGACTGCTTCCTCGTGTTTATCAGATTGTGGAAGAAATCAACCGTAGATTCCTACTTGATGTGCAGAATTGTTACCTAGGCAATAACCAAAAGACCGAGAGAATGGCAGTCATCTATAATGGACAGATTCACATGGCGCGTCTTGCTATCGTAGGAAGCTTTTCTGTAAATGGTGTAGCAAGGCTTCATACAGAAATTCTGAAAAACCAGCTTTTATCTGATTTTTATCAGATGACACCGGACAAATTCAACAATAAGACCAATGGAATTACCCAACGTAGATTCCTCTTACACGGTAATCCACGTTTGGCAGCTTGGGTAACCGGGAAAATAGGTGATGATTGGATTACTAATTTGGATCACATGAAAGAACTTGCTGCATTTGCAGAAGATCAGAAGAGCCAGAAGGAATTCATGAAGATTAAGTTTGAAAATAAGGTTCGACTAGCGGAATATATCAAAAAACATAATAATATAGAGGTTGACCCTAACTCTATCTTTGATGTTCAGGTGAAACGACTTCATGAATATAAGAGACAGTTACTTAATATCATGCATGTTATGCATCTTTACAATGAACTAAAGAAGAATCCGGATATGGACTTCTACCCTAGAACCTTTATCTTTGGTGCGAAGGCCTCTGCCGGATATCGCCGTGCCAAGGCAATTATTAAACTGATTAACAATGTAGGAGAGGTAATCAATAACGATAAGACCATTAAAAATAAGATAAAAGTTGTCTTTATTGAGAACTACCGAGTATCCAATGCAGAGCTTATCTTCGCTGCAGCAGATGTGTCAGAGCAAATCTCCACTGCCAGCAAGGAAGCTTCCGGAACTAGTAACATGAAGTTCATGTTAAATGGGGCTGTTACCATCGGAACCATGGATGGCGCCAATGTCGAGATTGTAGAAGAAGTGGGCAGTGAAAATGCTGTCATCTTCGGTCTAAGCTCCGACGAAGTCATTCAATATGAGCAGCAGGGCGGATATCATCCAAGAGAAATCTATGATAATGATCCTGATGTCAGACTGGTTATGAGCCAGATGATTGATGGCTTCTACTCTCCTGAGAATACAGAGTTATTTAGAGAGATTTATAACTCCCTCTTAGAGACCAATGGTGGAGAGAAAGCGGATCAGTACTTTATCCTAAAGGATTTCAGAAGTTATGAAGCAGCTCAGAAGGAAATTGAGAAGGCATATAGAAATCACACAAGATGGGCTAAGATGGCCATTATGAATACTGCCTGCTGCGGTAAATTCTCCTCTGACAGAACCATTGGAGAATATGTTAAGGATATCTGGCATTTGGAGAAGATCAAGGTAGAGCTAGAAGAAGAGGAAACAAAATAATTAGAAATAACCTAAAATATAGGAGCGTTGTTCTCTGACTGATATACCAGTCAATGAACACCGCTCTTTTTGTTAATATTGCAACGCGGTGGTATGGAGAATGTCGCAAATGCAACCCACCCCAGGATGAAAGTATTCATCTTTTTCAGCGGCGAAATGGATAGGTTAAATGGATAGAAGAATAGAACTATTTTACTATTTTACTATAACAACTTAGTTGACAAAATTAGTCTAAATAAGGATAATATAAATTGAGAAAGTATTATAAATACTAAAAACAACAAAAAATGTTAAATGGAGGAGTGTATGAAGAAACGTAGGTTATTGGTAAGAGTTATACCAACAGCATGTCTTGCTTTATTATTATCAATGGCAATATCGAGTAATAAACAGTCAGGCGAACAACAAAAAAGTGATGTGGGTATGGAACAGATGGTTGGGACCATGGCTGAGACTAATGTATCCCCAGCAGCATATGACATAGAAGATACATATGTGAAGTCAAAACCTGAGACAACCATGTATAGTTCAAATCAAAATCCGGCAGTTGCAAAGAAAATAGATGTAAAAGAAAATCTAAGTAAAGTAAAAGCAACCTCTGGTACTGACAAGAATAAGGTGTCTCCTATCGGTGATACAGTTACAGGGATAGGCACAGTATCTCAAAGTAAGGTAGCCCTTAATACCAGTCTTGTGGGTTATGACCCATCGAGGATTACCAGAGTTACTGATGTAGCGGACTTACACTCAGCCCACAATTATGATGATGACGAAGATTATATGTGGGAGTATCAGAAGGCAGGTGCGCCGGCGATAAAAGTAACCTTTGATCAAGAGACTTGTACAGAAAGTGGCTACGATTACATCTATCTGTATAACTCTAAAGATGAATTAGTAGGTACCTATACGGGAACACAATTACAGGGTAAATCTATTACCTTATTTGGCGATATGATAAAGATTAGATTGTGCTCAGATAGTTCTAATACTGAATATGGTTTTGCAGTTACCCAAGTTGAAGAATCCACTGACTATGAGGAATATAATCTTGTATATCAAGAATTACCAAAAGTATGGTACGAGGGTGATACAGATAATCGAACTTTAAAATACGAAAGAAAGTATATCGAAGAGGGTCAAGTTACGTCCGAGGATCTGACAGGGTCTGTTTATTTTAAATGGCAGGCTATTACCGATACAGAAGCAATGGACATCAAGTTAGAAGATACACAGTTATCACTCTCTGCAAAAATGGAAGGAACTGAGTCTGGGCGTATAAAAGTCTATGAGACGGGAACGGATACACTAGTTTATACATCACCAGGCTTAAATTTTTCTGTAGAACCTGCTATCACTATAGATGGTGATACCCAATACAAGATACTGGTAAACCAATTATCCACCATAAAACTTGGAACCTTTACTGTGAGAGGAAAGACAGTATATCCATCCATTACCAAAGTTGTAAGTAGTGATAGCTCTAAAGTGGCTTATGTTCCAAATGGTTTAAAAGGGGGATATAACTTTACAATACTGGGGGTAAACCAGGGAACTTCAACAATTACCGTCTCCTATACCATAAAAGATGGAGTAAATATACTTAGCTATGATAGGATATTTAATATCACCTGTGATCAAGCAAACTATGATGTTTTTCGAACACCAGTAAGCCGTCTTTGGGCAGATCAGTTAGTACCAACACAGACAGCTATATATGATATTACTTTGAACAAATATTATTTTGATAATAACAATATTAGCCAGTGTGAGATAGATAGTAATCTTACAGACTATACAATAGAAGTAGAACCTTCTGAGACCAATAAAGCCTTAATAAAAACCAGTGTTAACGGCAACAGGATAAGCATTCAGGCTCTTGCCATAGGATATGGAGAAATAAAATTTAATTTAAAGAAAGATGGGGATTATGTAACCTCATTTACTCAGTCCTTTACTATTAGTAACGACAGTTATATATTCGAGTATAATGGACCGAACACTTTGTATCCTTCACAGACTGTACCAGGGCCTACGTTAATCCACTTTACATATAAAGATGGTACAGTGAATGAGCAGACAGTTGAAAATGCTATCATCACCTGTGATGCAGCCGCTGACGATCCATTGACCTATTCGGATAATGTTATTACTGCCAATCAATTCACAAGTTATCAATATATAGGGTTTACGTGTGAATATAACAATCAGAAATGGTACCTATACAGGGGCTTTTATGTCAATAATCCATATATTATTTGTAAAGGGAAGCTTTATAAAAACGATACGGTGAAGTTATCTCTAAGTGATTACCCTGTCTATGAAGAGGACTGCACAGTTACCTGGTCTGTGAAGAACAATTATTCAGATGAATCTACGTGGGCATCTATTCAGTCAAATGCGGATAGGACAGCAACCTTATCCTGTATTGACACTGGGTATGTAGAGGTAACGGCAACTATTAAAAAGGGCGAGAAGTTACTTTGCACTGTAAAAAAAGTATATGAAATACAAAATAGCATAAAAGAAATGCTACTGCCTGACTCGCCGTTAATGAGAGTTAACGAAACATGCACAATAACCGGACATGACTATAAGATCAATAACAGCTACTATAATACCACTATTACATCGGTTGAAAGTGATAATACTGATATCGTTGAGGTAGTGAATACCCGAAGAATCTCGGGTGAAGATTATAATTCTTTTACTATCACGCTTCAAGGAAAACAAATTGGCACGGCAACGATTATAGTAAATTATACTTATATCAATGAGGATGGTATCCCAGTACAAGGTAAAGATATCATTACTGCAGGGGTAGAAGGTAATAATTATTCATATGATTGGGATATGAATAATGTACCAGTTATACCAGGGGCAAGTATTCCACTAAGTACGAAGCTTGTGGAATCTGGCTATAATGAAGATGGATTTATTACTAAGACAGATGTGATTCCATCAGAGGTAACGTATGAAATCATATCTAATCCTAATGAGTGTGCTTCCATAGAAGGTGACAGATTAATCTTTAATACTAATGCACAAGCCAACTCCACCGTAGTATTACAGGCAAACGCAACGTATCATGGAGTAATGTACAAATCTGAATATAAATCTTTCACAGTACAGTCAGGTTACTCTGATATTAAGGGTATAACCAGCGATCTCAACAGCATTCGATTAGGTGAAGAAAAGACTTTATCTCCTGAACTATACCTATATGATAAGGATAATGTAGGTGGGAAAAAGATCGGGAATGTAGAATTTAAGTGGGAAGATAGTAACCAAAACGGTTCCTACGTATCTGACTTGACAAATGAATATTTCTCTGCTAAAGGGATGTCAATTACCGGTAAAAAGCTGGGTAGAATGAAAGCTGTTATAGTGGCGTGCTATCAGGATGAAAGAGGTACTAGTATTACGTACAAAAAGGAAGTTATCGTTCAGATTATTCCAAGTGATATTCCAAACCTACCAGTAGGCCAACGAGGAACGGTTAAGATGCCGAGCAATTATTTTATGATAGCACCTGATACAACAGGTACCTATATGATATCCGCATCAGAGGAAATGAGAACTCCATTGATAGAATTATATGACTCAGACTGGAATTTAATAGATGCATACTCAAAGCCATCATCTGCTTATAAAGGGTATTTGTCTGTGCCAGTTTCCCTAGAAGAAGGAAAGATTTACTTCATCGGTGCTTCCTCAACAGAAAGAGATGAAGGGTGGGATTGGGCTCCTTACACAATCTGTGTTGACCCAGGTATGGCACCGAAAGCACTTAGTCTATGTAATATCACTATGTCTGCTCAGAAGTTTACTTATGATGGAGAGGTTAAAAATCCTACTATTGTCATCAAAGATGGGGATAAGACACTTGAAGAAGAGACGGATTATGTTGTATACAGAAGGGGCAATAATATCAACTCCGGTAGCTTCAACCTGGAGATTAACGGAATTGGAAATTATTCCGGTAGTATTGTAAAAACTTGCTCGATTAATAGACTTTCTCTGACAGATACCATGGTACAGCTGACAAAGGATAAGGTTGTTTTCAATGGAAAGATGCAAAAACCAGAAGTGACTGTGAAAAATGGTGAGAAAACATTAAAGTCCGGAACAGACTATACCATTCTTTATCAGAAGGATTACACTGCAGCTGGAGAATATAAGGTAACAATAACCGGAGAAGGTAATTATAAAGGTACTATTATAAAGGATTATAAAATAGACAATGATTTTACAAAATGTTTTGTAACATTAAAAAATAGTGTCATTTATAATGGTACAGTACAAAATCCAAGCATAGTTGTAAAGGCTAAGAAAGAAGATACAACACCGTTAAAAATAGGTAAGGATTATTCAATTTCCGCCAGTGGTAATCTGAAAGATCCAGGAAAGTATACCATTACTATAACTGGAATAGGCGACTACTATGGTAAGTTATCTGTGACCTATACCATCAATAAAGCCCAAAAGACGTTAGCCTTTACCACGAATTTGGTTACAAAGAAATACGGGAATACGCCATTTACCATTGCTTTAAAAGCTGGTTCCGTACAAACTGTGAAATACTCTTCTTCCGATACAAAGGTAGCAGTGGTAGACAGTAAAGGGAAGGTTACTATTGTTGGAGGTGGAAAGACAACAATAACTGCAACTTATGCGGGTAATACATACTATAATGCTGCTAAAGCTACCTATTCTTTAATCGTTAATAAAATAAATAATAGCATCACTGCGGCAAATGTAATAAAGACCAGCTCCAGCAAAGCACAAAGCTTTGTATTAAAGGCTACTAACAAAGGGAAAGCAGCTTTAAGCTATTCCTCTAATAATAAAGCGGTAAGTGTAAAATCCGGTAAAGTGACGGTAGCAAAGAACTTTGTTGGAAAGGTACTTATTACAATTAAGTCAGCAGCAAACAGTAGTTACAATGCTGCAACAAAATCCATTAGTATTACAGTAAATCCAGCAGGAACGAAAGTGACTTCCCTAAAGAAACAGGGAAAGAATAAGTTCCTTCTCAAATGGAATAAGAATGCAATGGTATCTGGTTATGAGATTCAGTATGCGACCAAAAAGAACTTTAGTAAAGCCGTAACAAAAGTAATTAACAAGCCTGGTACTACAAACTTTACCGCTGGTAATCTGAAAAAGAAAACAACTTATTATGCGCGTGTTAGAACTTATAAGACCGTGGGTAAAGTAAAATACTATTCTGGCTGGAGTAATATTTCTTATGTGAAAATTAATTAGAAATGTATTATCTAGGCCAATGTCATTAAATTAAGTAAAATAGAACGTTTACATCAATAAAAGCGGATGTAAACGTTCTATTTTTATATCTGCTAGACATATAAAATAAAAACACTTAGATAGTGCAAGTCCACTATTTTGATACATCATTCAGTGTAAAGGTATGGACAATTACCTTGTCATCATTAGGTTCTAAATAGGCAAACTGTCTATCATAGGCCTTAAGAGATAGTATATACAAATTTTCAGGATCCTCGTTTAAATATTTATATTTTTCCTTGTAATAAGTTTTGTTTTTTATATTACATATCCAAAAGTTATCCATGTTATATACTAGAATATCATTGTCTGACAGTTTATAACTATCCTGAATATCTAAAGCTGGTATTATTCCTGGGATATTATAAGTTTTATAAGTATTATCTTCTCTTAATGTAATTTTCCCGGAATTCTCCGTCGATACTATAAGATGGTCAGAGGTCAAGAAGCATTCCCGATCACCTCGTATATAAAGAACTTTATGAGGATAGTCTATTAACTTTTCATGCTTTCCTTCTTTAAAGGAGTAATAGTAGATGGAACATTTGCCTGCATCATCATTGTCTATAGATTCATGATTCATTTGGATTTTTTCATAGCAAATTCCATCCTCCCAACCACCAGCCAAATAAGTAAATGTTCCATTATAATTGAAACCATTACGTGTAAATTGTGACGAGGCAATTTCTTTGTAACTTTTATCCTCTAAATTGATGGTTGCTAGTATACTTTCTTCCTCAACATCGCCCTTACTTGCATCGACATAATTTAGTACAGCGTAATTACCAACGATTGAAACTTGTGGCATACCGGATGTATCCCCTTTGTATAGGATACTTTCTTTTCCCTCATTATTTACTGATATAAATTGAAAATGACATATCCTATCTTCCCAATATCCAAAAACGACTAAAAGAGACCCCTTATAAATCTTCTCTAGGAACACGTCATTTTTAGAGGAAAGCGTATATAATGGCTGAAGAGATTTATCGTTCTTATTTGCAATGGTAAAATTGTAATTATTATCTGAAAGTTGAAAATAATAGTTTTCTGAATCAAAGCCTATTAATTGAATGTTATGTAGATTGGCTTTTTGTAATGAGTTGGTGTCTAAAAAGGTATAAATTTGCTCGGATAGTGCTGGCCGACTTGTCTCAGTTAAATGTAGAATCTTCTCTTTTGATTGGTCTGGCTTGTTAGGAATCTTTGTTGATACGCTTGGTTCTTTCGTGAACTCTGTAGTATTGCAACAGCTACATAGTAGTAAGGATATAAATAGAAATACTGCTGTAATTTTTTTTATAGTTCTCCCCCCTTTTAGCTTACGCCTACCTCTAAACATTCACAGTTAGAGGTAGTTTTGTTTTAGTTAATCATTATTAAAAAATAATTGCATGACGCCAATGAGCTTATTAACAGCATACACTACAGAAGCTTCATATTTGTATGTACCTGGATTAACATAGAGGGTATCAGCAACATGAGTATATGTACTTTGAGAAAAAGAAGTACCATTTAAACAATGCTGTACATGTTTGGTAGTGGCAGGACCACAATAGCGATTGTTTGTTTACCTTCGCTAACTTCTCTGGTACAAGTTGATTATCTTTTGCAGATGCTATATAGGGTTTAACTGCTTCATTAATTGACCCTTCATTAATTGAGTTACTAGATTAGTATAGACGTAAATTACTTATCTATATAAGAGTAACATATAAATACAGATATTACTATATAATGGAAATAATTTGTATACTGCAACTTATAGAAAATTAGAAATATTAGATGGAAGTAACCGAAGTAACCATGGAAGTAAAGTAAAGATTCCAAACTATACTTAAAACACATCTAGTTAGTTCTTTATTGTTATGCAGATAATCCTATTGATATAATATACTTATTGAGATACTATTACTACGGGATTCAATATTAGATTGAGGAAAGGAATGTGAGGTACTATGTCAAAGATGCCGGTTATGTTTGTAGGGCATGGGTCACCGATGAATGCCATTGAGGATAATACTTACACAAGGACTTGGAAAAGTATTGCTGAAAGGATACCAAAACCTGAGGTGATACTATCTGTTTCCGCTCATTGGTATACGAGAGGAACTAAAATTATGAACCAGGAAACACCCAAAACGATATATGATATGTATGGTTTTCCTAAAGAATTATATGAAGTTACTTATAACGTGGCGGGTTCACCCGGTATGGCTAAAGTCTCTGGGGAACTGATTTCAAGGGAAATTCAATATGATAATTCTTGGGGGATAGACCACGGAACCTGGGCAGTATTGGTTCATATGTATCCGGATAGAGATATTCCTGTGTTTCAGATCAGTATTGATGCCGATGCCCCTCCGAAAGCACATTACAAAATTGGTAGGGAGTTAAAAACCTTAAGGGAACAGGGAGTGCTGATATTTTGCTCTGGGAATATTGTTCATAATCTAAGACTGGTTGATTGGAACAAAGAGGGCGAGGGCTTTGATTGGGCATATGACTTTGATGAATATATTTATGAAAACATTCTAACTAAGAATCATGATAATATTTTGAAATTCAAGGAGCTTGGTGAACTTGCAAAGTTGGCAGTGCCCACTCCAGACCATTTTTATCCTCTTTACTATGCCCTGGGAGCGTCGGAGGAGGATGATAAAATTAGCGTATATAATAAATCTGCTGTACTTGGATCATTGACAATGACTACATATCTTTGGGAATAAAATAAAAGGCACCTTACGATGCGATTTCGTAACGTGTCTTATTTTCATTAACTTCATCAAATCTTAATCAGTTTCCATGTTTTATCTTAAAAGTAATTCATAGTATAATATCACCAGAAGGAGGGGAAGGAATGCCCAATATATTAATATGTGACGACGATAGGGATATTGTGAGTGCTCTGCGTATTTATCTTATGGATCCGGATTATGTACTGTTTGAAGCGTTTACAGGTAAGGAAGCAGTTCAAATCGTCCAAAAGAAAGAGATTGACTTAATACTTTTAGATATCATGATGCCAGTGATGGATGGGATCACGGCTATGGCTAAGATTCGCGAAATTAGTACGGTTCCCATTATTATGTTGACAGCCAAAAGTGAAGATACAGATAAAATCTTAGGGCTTAACGTGGGGGCTGACGACTATATTACAAAACCATTTAATCCACTGGAAGTGACAGCCCGTGTCAAATCACAGTTAAGAAGATATTTAAGTTTCGGAGGAGGAAATTCTAAAACTGAAAATCTCTGTATTGGTGGGATTGAACTAGATGATAAGACAAAAGAAGTGTTTGTAGATGGAGTAAGGGTTAGTTTAACCCCAAAAGAGTATGACATATTAAAATTTATGATGTCTAGCCCAGATCGTGTGTTTTCACCAAAAGAGATATATGAGAAGATATGGAAGGAGAAGTCTTTCGGAACAGATAACACAGTAGCCGTTCATATTCGTCACATCAGGGAGAAAATAGAGATTAACCCTGCGGAACCAAGATATATTAAAGTACTTTTTGGACAAGGTTACAAAATGGAAGAGGGGCGTGGGTAATGAAACGATTTATAAGAACGATTGCCGGTAAAACAATGTTGTTTATTATTTGTATCCTCTCTCTTTGCTTATTTATTGGATCCGCTTTCGGCGCTCTCTCATTAGTGGTAAATGGCTTTTATACACAATCTAAAAAAGCAGTCTATGATGACATTGTAGGAGATATGATACTTTATAAATGTGATGATATTTTTATACTAGAGTATGGAGAAGAAGACTATAATCTTAAAAATGCTATTAAAAACTCTAATATCATATATCAAATACAGGATGAACATGGAAAAGTAGTTGCAGGAATAGATGATAGTAACAGTGCCAACAAACAGAAGTGGTACTATTCGTATCAATGTACAGTTGTTAAGGATGGGGATAAAGTAGTTGGGTTTCATTTCTTTGATTCTAAGTTTACAGACGAGAATAGTGTTAAATACACACTACATATTGGTTTGAAAGATGGACTGCCAGAGAAGGACGATTTCTTTTTTGAGACCAACTATATTAATGTCGGATACAGCCTGCGCTATATAATATATGTGATAGTAATTATTGCTCTACTTATAGCAATTGCAAGTTTTATTACCCTAATGCGTATTGCAGGACGTAAGCCTAGCAGTGAGGAGATACATCCAGGTCCATTGAACCGAGTTCCTTTTGATCTGATCGTTGTGGCCTGTTCTTTTGTAGGCATTCTGTTATTTGCGTTTGGATTTGAAACACGTAATTATAGGAAACTCACATATTTGATAAAAGTTTGTATTTGTTGTTCCGTTGGCCTTACTATCGTCCTCGGTTTATGCATGAGTACAGCAACTAGAATAAAACAAAAGACCCTTCTTAAGAATACTGTTCTCTGCTACTGTATGAAACTAGTACAGATATTCATTAAGAAATGTGGGCTTATGCTTGGATGCTTTATCCTACAAGTCCCACTAATTTGGCGTACCTTGCTGGTGGTTTTGGGAATCTCCTTCCTGGAATACGCTGTAATAGAGTTGTCATGGTATGAGTTAGACGTTTTTTTTGTTTTCTGGATTTTAGAAAAATTAATTCTCATTCCTGTTGTTCTTTATATGGCTATCATGCTTAGAAAGCTACAAAAAGCTGGATCTGCACTTGCAAATGGGAATCTAAGCTATCATCTTGACACAAAGGGGTTATTGGGAGATTTTAAATCTTCTGGAGAAGATCTAAATCATATTGCTAGTGGTATGTCCCTTGCCGTGGAGGAGCGTTTGAAAAGCGAACGGATGAAAACAGAACTGATTACCAATGTTTCTCATGATATTAAAACACCTCTTACTTCCATTATCAATTATGCAACGTTAATTGGAAACGAGACCTGTGAGAATGAAACTATCAGAGAATATAGTACAGTACTTCTCAGACAATCGGAACGACTTAAACGTCTAATTGAAGATCTAGTGGAGGCATCTAAGGCATCTACGGGAAACCTAGAGGTACATCTTTCTCCTTGTAATACGTCTATTTTCCTTACTCAAGTAGGTGGAGAATATGAGGAAAAACTTCAAAGAGCAGACTTGACACTTGTTATAAAGCAACCAGAGCGGGAGGTCCGGATTATGGCAGATGGCCGCAGAATGTGGCGTGTATTTGATAATCTAATGAATAACATCTGTAACTATGCACAAAGTGGAACAAGGGTATATCTTACACTTGAGATAATAGGAAAAAATGCGATCATTACATTTAAAAATACATCCAGAGATCCTTTGGATATCTCAGAAGCAGAACTGATGGAGCGATTCGTCAGAGGGGATACCTCCCGTAATACGGAAGGCAATGGACTTGGCTTATCCATTGCAAAAAGTATGGTAGAGCTTCAGAACGGAAGCATGAACCTACTAATTGATGGAGATCTATTTAAGGTTACCTTATCATTTCCGATTATCAGCTAGTGAGAGGTTTGTTGTTGCTACTTCAAGAGTCAGGCAATCGATAATCCATATTGACGTACTACAGGATATGCTCTCAGCAAAAAGGGCCGGAAAAGCTGACTACTTTTAGTCAGCTTTTCCGGCTCGTATTGTCTTATGTACCCTTTTACAACCTCATTAGTATGCTATCATCTCTAGGAATAAAAAAGCATATAATTATGTCGAAATTTGCGTTATAATATACTAGTAATATAGAATTGAGAAAGGAGGATACGGACCTTCTCAATAGTAAGAGGAGACATGTTCCGCTAAGGTTATGTTTAAATCAAAGAAAAAAATACTTTCTGCCGCAGAAGTATCCACTTTCTGTGAACAGATCGCTCTTATTTTAAATGGTGGGATTCCTATCTATGAAGGAACCTATATCCTGTATATGGAGATGGAAAATCCGGGGTTAAAGGGAATCTTGAAGGAATTGGATGCCTTGGTAAAGGATAATATCCCCCTATACGAAGCATTGCAGAAAACAGAAGTATTTCCTTCGTACATGGTACATATGGTGAAAATAGGGGAAACAACAGGTAAATTAGAAGAAGTCATGAGCTCACTTGCTCATTATTATGAAAGAGAAGATACCATAAAAGGGAACATTCGCAATGTCATATTTTACCCCATTATGCTATTTGCCATGATTGGGGTACTCCTTATTGTGTTGGTGGCCAAGATTCTCCCTATGTTTCAAAAAGTATTTGAGGAACTGGATACCGACGTGGCATCATCTTCAGGAGATATGATGTCAGCCTCCATGTGGATTAGCAAGATGGTAGCCATCGTTGTTCTGGCTGTCTTTGCCATGGTAATTGCTATGATGTTATGGCATCGCACACAACCAGGAAGAAGAATGCTGAACCAATTAGTCAATCGACTTCCGTTTACAAGAAAAGTTATGTATCGTCTTGGAATAGCTAAATTCGTATCTGCTATGTCGCTCATGATAACCAGTGGCTTAGATACTAATGAATCCTTAGCTTTGGTGGAGGAATTAGTGGATCAACCCATGGTGAAGAATAAGATTACAGGTTGTAAGGAACAGGTAGCACAGCATGTTTCCTTGGAAGAAGCCCTAAAGGATAACAAGCTCATTACGGGAATGAACGGAAGAATGGTCAGTGTTGGTGCAAAAACCGGTGTATTGGATGTGGTCTTCCAGAAGCTCAGTGGACGCTATGATGCTGAGATTGAACAGTCCTTAAGTAGTATTTCAACGATAGTAGAGACAGTTCTAGTGGTTTCGTTGTCCCTGATTGTGGGACTGGTTCTAATTTCTGTTATGTTGCCTTTGGTAAGTATCATTTCTTCCATTGGTTAGGAGGCGGAGAATATGCAACGACAAAAGGGACAATTACGAAATGGCATAAAAAATATGCTCATTCCGATTGTGATTTTTTGTGCTTTTATGGTGTTACTATATAAAGGATTGGACTATTTTAGCAGGATTAATGAAGTGCAGACGCTAGAATTGTTAAATCAGTCTGTTCATCGGGCAACGATACAGTGTTATGCTATAGAAGGGGCTTATCCGGCTGACTTGTCATATCTAGAAGAGAATTATGGCATTGTGTATGATAAGAATAGATATGGAGTAGAATATGGCTGTTTTGCCAGCAATATTATGCCATCGATAGTTGTTTATGAGAAATGAGGATAAAGGAGTACAAATTATGCAGCAAAATAAGAAAAAATCCTTTTTTGTAAACTTTCTTTGTACGATGGGCCTCCTCGGAGCCTTTGCCATTGCAGCCTTAGTGCTTGCTAATGTGGGGGTACGGGTATACAAAAATATTGTAGAGGAGAATGCTAATAATTTTAAGCTTAGGACCTCCCTTTCCTATGTAGCCACCAAGGTGAGACAAGCTGATGCAGAGGGTAAGGTGTACATAGACCATCGAGAAGACACGGATATGCTTGTTATGGAGGAAGTCATAGAGGGGGTACCCTATGAAAGGCTTGTTTATTATTATAAAGGTAAGCTCTATGAGGTATTCCATGAAAAGGGAGGAGAGTTCTATCTGGATGATGAGGCTTACGGCTATACCATCCTTGAGATAGAGGATTTCCATATGGAAAATAAGGGACAATCCAGCTTGCAGTTCACTGCTGTAAATGGTAGTGGAGAGAGGGAATTCCTTTTACTAAATCTTAGGACCAGGAGATAAGCATGATAGAGAAAGTAAAAAGTCGAAAACTTAATATGCCGATGTTAGAAATTGTCATAACATTAGGCATCCTTACTATTGTCAGTGTCTTACTCATGAAACTCTTTCTTGGGGCCAATTCTCTTGAGACCAAGGCAAAAGATATCAGTAAGGCATGTATTTTGGTGCAAAGCACAGGAGAGACCATAAAGGCGGCATCTTCCCTAGAAACAGCGGTGAAAGACCTTGGTTTAGAAAATCCTGAGAGAATGGGAGATACTGATGTATATAAGCTCTATTACGACAGCAAATGGCAGGAAGTTAAAGCGCCAAGATCCTATACTATGAGCATTTCTATAACTAAAACAGAATACGGTCAAAATCAGATGATTACAGCTGAGATTACTGTTATCAAAGAAAAAGCTTATGCAGTGATAAAAAAAGACATGGAACCTCTGGCTTCTATTATGTGTAAAAGCTACAAGGGTAGCCTTACTACAGCCCGGGAATAGTAAGGAGGGCCTATGAAAAACAAACAGGAATTAAAAATAAATATAGGTGGTTCCTCCATCATCCTAATTATTGTAGTATTTGCACTGGCAGTTTTTGCGGTGTTGTCTATGAAAGCATCTAACAGCGACTTGGGTTTAGCTAAGAAAACTAGAGCAGCAATGAATCAATACTACAAGGGAGACACTGTCGCTGAGGAGTATCTGGCGGAGCTTGATAAGATACTTCAGACTGCCAAAAATACGGATACAATAAAGTCAGCACTCGAGAAATTCTCCTGGGAGCCGACTTTGGAGAGCCAATCGGATATGCTGGGAACGATTTCCTATGAGATAGTACTTAATGAGTATGCTACTCTTCAGGTGGCATTAACCTATGATCTAAAGCAGACAGAAGGTTCTTTCTATGATGTAATCACCTGGAAGGTGAACCAGGAATCCCTTGGGGAATATGATTTTAATAACTTCCAGTTTTGGGATGGAACGATAGAAGAGGAATAGATAAGGAGTCAAATTATGGAACTTATAGATATATTGCAAAAATCAGTGCAGGCAGGGGCCTCTGACATCTTCTTTATTGTTGGTCAGCCTATTTCCTTTAAGATTGATGGTGTCATTACGAAGATATTTTCAGACCACCTGAAGGCGGAAGAAACGGAGCAATACGTAACCAACATGTATAAACTGGCCAAGAGGGCTAAAGTATTAGGAGAAGAAGGAGACGATGATTTCTCACTTTCCATTTCAAAAACAGGACGATTCCGTATTAATGTGTTTAAACAGAGGGGAACCTGGGGAGCAGTGTTGAGAGTAGTCGTTTTTGAACTTCCAGATGTGGAAAAAATGAGAATCCCTCAGGTAGTGTTAGACCTAAGCAAGAATCAGAAGGGGTTAATCTTGGTTACCGGATCTGCGGGAAGTGGCAAATCCACCACTATTTCCTATATCATAGATGAAATAAATAGAACTCGCAATTGCCATATTCTCACTTTGGAAGACCCCATTGAATTCCTACATCAACACAAGAAAAGTATCGTAAGTCAAAGAGAGATCAGCATTGATACTGTTTCCTATGGCCGAGCTTTAAAAGCTGCCATGAGGGAGTCACCGGATGTTATCATGATTGGAGAAATGCGTGACCTTGAGACGATAGAGATTGCTATGACAGCGGCAGAAACCGGTCACTTGGTACTATCCACTCTGCACACAGTAGGGGCGGCCAATACCATAGACCGTGTTGTGGATGTATTTCCGCCAAATCAGCAACAACAGATACGTATTCAACTCTCTATGGTATTGCAAAGTATTGTATCCCAACAGCTTCTTCCTTCAAAGAAAGAAGGACAGGTTCCAGCATTTGAGGTACTTATGGCGAATAGTGCTATAAAAACTATGATTCGTGATGGAAAGGTACATCAAATCGACACCGTAATTCATTCTTCCATGAAAGCGAATATGAAATCCATGGATGATAGTATACTAGAGCTCTACAGCAATGGACTCATCGACGAAGAAACAGCCCTTACCTACTGTATGAATCTAGAGACAGTAAAGAGAAAATTGGTATAAAACAAACTTGTCCCCATATAATATACAAGCACTAGTTTGCATTTTTGCAGACAGAAGGGAGGTATTATATGGGGAAACTTATTGTCAAAACAGTAGCTGTTGTGCTTGGGGTTCTATCATTCCCCTTTCTTTTCACACTGTTACTTTCCGGAGGACCCAAAGAATTCTCTAATCAAGAAGCTGCCAAGCAGATAAAGAAAGGCACTCTAGAGAAGATCACTACTGTGGAAGAGGAAGAGATAGATCAATACATAATGTCAGTTCTTGCTACCTATGTTCCATTAGACTTGGAGATGGATACCATGAAAGCGATGGCTGTCATAGCAAGAACCAATGTCTATTATAAATGGCAGCAGCTTTTGGAGGAGGGAAAGTCTGTAGAAGCTCTGACCAAAGATGCAATCGGGCTACCTACGGCAACTTTAGACAGTATTAGACAAAAATATAAAGAGGATAAGGCGGCAGCCTATATCTCTACCCTTGAAAATGTGGTTTACAGCACAAAAGATCAGATTCTGATATACGAGGGCAAACCTATTTTGGCCTGTTATCATTATGCGAATGCCGGAAAGACTAGAAATTATGAGGAATCCACAGGGATTAAACTACCATATTTAATTAGTGTGGATAGTAGTCAGGATGTGGAGGCCTCTGTGGGGATAACCTCTTTAAAAATTATTTTTGCCGATGCCGCTTCCATGTTAGAAAAGGCTTTTGACGTAGGAAAGCTTAATGAGGAAAAGTTAATGAATCAGGTCGCTATTGAAAAACTGGATAGCACCGGCTATGTAACTAAGGTTAAGGTGGGAAAGAAAACGATAACCGGGGAAGAATTTCAACAATGTTTTTATCTGAATTCCTCTAATTTTTATTTTACTCAGTATGAGGGGAATCTTCGAATTATATGTAAGGGAAAAGGCTCTGGCTTTGGCTTTAGTCAGTATGGAGCTAATGTGCTTGCTACTCAGGGTAACACCTACGAGAAGCTACTTACCACCTATTATAAAGGAGCAAGTTTGTATCTCTTGTAGTATGTACACCAGAAGCAAGGTTCAATATAGAAAAGTATATTTAAGCAAGAAGAACATATGGATATAAAAAATGGCGAAAGTGGCAATATCTTTCAATAAATATGTATAATACTTCTAAATCTGGTGAAAATAGACTTAGAGGTGATAACATGAAACAAGAGAAATTTTCAAAAGTCCTAAAAACAAAAGGATTTTACTTATCCCTTCTAACTGGTGTTTTAGCTGTTGCAGCTATATGCTTTGTTTATTTTAGTACGTCAAGTAAGGACAATTCCAATAACCTGACAGACTTAAACAAACAAACACAACAGCAATCAGCAAATGACAACAAAGCTAATACCCCAGGGGAAGATGGCAAGAATACTGTTGTAAAGAATACTGCATCTCCATCCCCACAGGCAAATCAGAATAGTGCAAAGAATGACAGCAAGGGTTCTGACAATGTGGTAAAGGATAATGAGGTAACCAAAGATCCTGATGAAGTAGCAAAAGGTGAGGACGACAATGATGCTGTAGCAGCTGTAAAGCAGGATACAGGAAAGAGCAAGCTGTCCTTTGATCAAGAGGATGAGTTGGCATGGCCGGTAACCGGTAATGTAGTAATTCCATACGATATGGAGCATGGGGTTCTGTTTGCTACCTTAGGCCAGTACAAATGCAATGATTCAATTGTAATCAGCTCAAAAGAGGGCACAAAAGTAAAAAATGCGGTTAAGGGAAAAGTTGTAGACATTAGCAAAAATGAGGAAACAGGATTAACTTTAACTATGGATATCGGTAGTGGATATACCATAACTTATGGCCAATTAAAGGACTTGAAGGTAGAAAAAGGCGATATGCTGAATGCTGGAGAGGTAATTGGTGTGATTGCAAAGCCAACCAAATACTATGTAGTGGAAGGTGCCAATCTATACTTTAAAGTTATGCAAGATGACGTTCCTGTAAACCCAATGTATATGTTAAAGTAAATGAGGATGTAAAATAAGCAGTTATGTAGTGTGTAACAGGTAATAGATAAGCCCGGGAGTTGTCAGAGATGACAGTGCCCGGGCTTTTGTGGTTTCTTTAAGGATGTTTCTAAATAAGTTATCCGAAGCAACTTAGGAGATAACAAAGAAGCGATTGGAAAGAGAATGAAAACATCGTATAATAAAAGTATAAATGTTACGAATGAAGATTCAAACAATACTATCAGGAGGGATATCTATGATGAAAGAATTAGGAGAATTATTTGGTTGGATTCTTGTCATTGCTTTAGCCGGAACCATCTTAAATTATTGGTTGAAAATCGTGAACCGACGTTTTAGTAAGAAGAGCTTCAATTCTCCAATTGCAAAGAAGACCATGAAAATACTTATGATAATATTTGTTAAAAACCACAGATACTTTGGATTTGCAACTGTAGCACTACTTTTGACCCACTTTACTATTCTACTTACCAATATTGGACTGAATGTATCGGG
>JAEZPG010000106.1 GCA_023413555.1 Bacillota bacterium
GAGTAAACCTCACTTCCTTCTTTATATCTAATGAACTTTTTCTTTCTATCCTCAGCTTGCTTTTAATTGAATTCTTTCTTTACATCTGCTTCCATTGCTTTCTTCTTTCGTTACTACAACACAAAAAAAGGACACCTTTCTAAATTTCTTTAGAAAAGTGCCCTGAAATAGTGCATTCTTATTAAATTTGACTTCCTTTATAAAAGTTTAAGCATCTTCGAACGCATTCGTACTAGGACAACTTTTTGATTGCAGATGCCTCTACAACATCTCATATTGTTAAACTCTTGCTAACACCTGTTTTTTAATACCAGTTTTTTTGATTAAATAACACTTTATATTCATAAGAACCTGTAAAGAGAATTTTCTGATATACATAGAGTTTTTCCCCGATTTGTGTAAAATCATAATCTGTATTTTCCATGTCCCAATCGGCACTAGAATCCCCCGCACAGTTCCAATAAAAACCTATATCCTTACCCACATCACTGGGCGAACACCACCAGTACAACGACCATCCGCAATGTTACCCTTCAATATATTATTACCTTGGATGCCTATATTACCATCCCCATGAATATATACAGCCTTTACACCTACGCGCCCCGGAGTCCTTGTCCACCACCAACTGACCTGTTCCTTATTCCAGAATATTCTGGCAATTCGCTTACTATTATTGGGATCCTTTCGTTCAAACCAGTATCTCTGATTTTTACCAGGGTTAAAAAACATTTTGCTGCTATCCCCAAAATATTTACATACTATTTCTTCCATACTTAGAAGAAATATCTTATCCTCTGTGTCTTTTCCACCGGCAGTTCCATACCATTGGTTATCAGGGTTTGTATTATGTACTGGGCATATTTGCAATCTGTCATTCTCATCAAAGCTATTGTAAAATTCTCCATTCAAATACTTTCTTAATGTACACTCTTCCCATGTAGTATCAATATATTTGTCATTATATGATCGTAGTTCAATAATATATTCCGTTATGATGAGAGCCTTATTGTCCTGTACATCCAGCACTATCCAAGAATAATTTCCAAAATGATATTTATCCCCTATTTTCATGGATACTCTCCTTCTTTTATTCAGTTGCTATTTTTTTCTCAAAGTTAAAATGGTAAAAGGCTTCTCCATGATTAACCCTAAGTGTTCCTGTCTTCATATAAATCTCCAGAATACAGCAATTCCTATCCTGTTCATCATTGGCAAAATCATACCACTCTGCAAAAGCCGAACGCATCCGTTTCCTTATTTCAGAATTACCAGGTTCCATTACCCACCCAAGGTTTTTAGCTATTCCACTGCTGAAATAATCTTCATAATGAACTGATACCGACACCTCCGGATTTGCCTCAATCTGTTTGACCTTATTCGACTGTGCATAGGTAACAATATAGAAAACTCCATCATCATATATTGCATCCACATCTCTTACACAGGGTTTAGGGTTTCCTCCCATGTTAAGTTCCATTGATATGGTCGCTAAAGAAATAACATTATCCTTTCCATTACCAAACTTGTCGTTAAGTATCTGTATACCTTCCATATATTTATCCATAACTATTCCTTCTCTGATTATTGTATTGCCACACAAATATTCATATATTCAATTCCATCTTCGAAATATTGATGCTCAAAGGCAAAATCATTATATGTATATCTATTTACCGTGATATATTGAAAAACAGCCTTATATGCATTGGATACTAGGTGAAAGGGATCATCCATAGGTTTTCGGATTGTTATTATCACATAATACTGTTTTTTTACCGTCTCTATGGGTAAATCCATACCCTCTACTTCGAAGTCTTTAGGAATAACCAATGCGGCCGTATATCCATGCATATGATAAACATTTATCTGTTCCGGCGACAGATGTGGAAAATCCCATCCTATTATCTTAGGGGTCTCTATTCCAATTTTCTGGGCCATTTGGCGGACTTTATATATCGCATCATCCTCCGGCTCACTAGATATCACTACGTATTTTACATAATCAATGGCTTCCAACTGTTCAATCTTAATCTCGCTATATGCACCGCTTTGTATATCGATATTTCCGAACAATAATTGGTCTGCGCTGCAATTAAAAAGGTTACATATCTCTTTAACCTTACTCAACTCCGGATTACCCTGATTGAGTTCCCACTTTGATACGGTCTGCCTGGACACTTGAAGTTGATTTGCAAGCTCCTCCTGTGTCATATTATTATGTAGCATTCTAAGATATTGTATGTTTTTCCCAAGACTCATCACTCTTTTCACCTCTTTTTCCCATTATATACTATAGTCGATATAAACATCAACCAATTAGAAGTTGCAAGTTTCCGCATTTCGCAATCTTAAGTTGCTTACAGAAAAGGTCCCATATTCATTACCATTCTACCTCCTGTAGAATGCAATAATCTCTCGGAATCTAGAGGCCTTGATTTAAACTCCGATGAACTCAACAGGCTAAAGCCCATAAGAAAAAGGACTCTTTTTCAGTGCTATGCTGAAAAAAGTCCTTTAATTTCTTTCCTATATTATAGAAAGCGTTGTAGTAGTATCCCTTTGACTAGATTTATTTCTCCAAGCTCTTCATTGTTGGGAATAATAACACATCCCTTATCGCTGCAGAATCAGTTAACAACATTACCATTCTATCAATACCAACACCAATACCGCCAGTAGGTGGCATACCGTATTCTAAGGCGCAGATGAAGTCATCATCACAGTGCTGTGCTTCTTCATCTCCCTTACTAAACATCTCTTCCTGAGCCATGAAACGTGCTCTCTGGTCGATCGGATCATTTAACTCAGAGAAAGCATTGGCCATCTCTCTTTTGGTAATGAACAACTCGAACCTTTCAGTGTAAGCTGAGTTAGAAGGTTTCTTCTTAGCTAGTGGAGAAATCTCAACTGGGTGATCCATGATAAAGGTTGGCTGAACTAATTGCTCCTCACAGAACTCTTCGAAGAATAGATTTAAGATATCGCCCTTCTGGTGTCTTTCCTCAAAGCCTACGTGGTGCTCCTTAGCAACTTTTCTTGCTTCCTCAGTATCTGTAATCTGATCAAAGTCTACACCAGCATATTTCTTTACAGCCTCTACCATAGTCAGACGTTCAAATGGCTTTCCTAAATCGATTTCTACACCATCATACATTACCTTAGTGGTTCCTAATACCTTCTCGGCAACATGCCTAAATAGGTCCTCTACTAAGTCCATCATGCCATAGTAATCGGTGTAAGCCTGATATAATTCCATCAAAGTAAATTCTGGATTGTGTCGAACAGATAACCCTTCGTTACGGAATACTCGTCCTATTTCATAAACTCTCTCTAATCCACCAACAATTAATCTTTTTAAATACAATTCAAGAGAAATACGAAGATTTAAGTCTTCATCTAAGGAATTATGGTGAGTGGTAAATGGTCTTGCAGAAGCACCACCAGCCATTGGTACAAGGGTAGGTGTTTCTACTTCCATAAAGTCCATACCATCTAGATAGTTACGGATTTCACGAATAATTGCGGAACGCTTCTTAAAGGTATCTCTTACCTCTGGGTTTACAATTAAGTCAATATATCGTTGTCTATAGCGCATATCAGTATCTTTTAATCCATGATACTTCTCTGGAAGAATCTGAAGGCTTTTAGATAATAAGATAATTGATGTGGCATGAATAGAAATCTCACCAGTCTTCGTAGTAAAGACTTTCCCTTTGATTCCAACGATATCACCAATATCCATTTTTTTGAATTCTTTATAGGAATCTTCGCCAATCTCATCCCGGGCTACATAACTCTGAATGTTACCATCTCTATCTGCTACATTGCAAAAACTTGCCTTACCCATTACACGCTTAGACATCATACGCCCTGCAATGGAGACCTCTTTTCCATCGTACTGTTCGTAGTTTCCTTTTATATCTGTAGTATGACAGGATACATCATATTTCATAATCTGAAATGGATCCTTATCATTTGCCTGTAATTCAGCAAGTTTCTCTCTTCTGACCTTTAACAATTGATGCAAATCTTGTACTTGGTTATTTCCTTCAGACACTTAAATCTCTCCTTCGTTTATGCAACCAGTTTCCTGGCTAACATATTGATAATATTTAAAATATAGCTGATTTTGCCTTGGCAAAATCAGCTAAGTATACTTCCTAATTAGAACGTTG
>JAEZPG010000113.1 GCA_023413555.1 Bacillota bacterium
TTAGAAAATATAAGTAAGATATAAATGACATTGGCTCCTTAAATCATGTTAATTGCTTTTATTAATTCTTTGACATCCCTGTGAGTATAATCTTTCTCGGTCAGTGTCATGGCTCCTAAGTGACCAACAATTTTTATTGCGTGGATGAAAGAATAAAAGTTTTGCCAGTGCTCGGCAAGATACGCTATAGAGACGATGCAATCCTATTGCATATTTTCAGGGGGGGAAAATCCCCTGAAACCCCAGATATATTGTATATGGCTATACTAAGTGAATCAAGCGGTTGTGATAAGTGCAACCACAATTCTTTTGATAGGAAGTAAGATATAAGAGGAGAAAATAGGTAGTATGAAAATGTAAAATCATGTTGTAAATTAACATTAATTTGATAAAATAGAATTATAAGTGTTTTTACGTTAAAAAAGGAATATGTTTGTCCTTTTGAGTGTTATATCATATAAGGTTTTATTAGTTGTATACTAGAAGATGGATTCGATAGAATACTTAATATGAAAAAATACTAGATTAATTTTATGGGAAATAAGCTGAATGGGCCAAAAATCTTTCAACAGTGGCATTTTGATGTAAATCATAAAGATAAACATTATGAGTATGAGGAACAATATACTTCAAATGATTTTGTATTTTAAATTTTTTGAGAAAATTGTTTAGAGATTTAAAGAATATGATTCTTGTAGAAGTGCACAGGTATTAATGAATAGGTGGTAGTATGATACTAAGTGTTAGCAGAAGAACAGATATTCCCAATTATTATTCGGAATGGTTTTTAAACCGAATTAAAGAAGGGTATCTATACGTAAGAAATCCGATGAATATTCATCAAGTAAGTAAAATAGATATTTCGCCTGGAATAGTTGACTGTATTGTTTTTTGGACAAAAAATCCGGAGCCAATGTTAAATCAGTTGGAGCAATTGAAAGACTATAAATTCTACTTCCAGTTTACACTTACTGGATATGGAAAAGATATGGAGCCAGCTTTGCCGCATAAAAAAGATAGAATGATTCCAATATTTCAGAGATTATCAAAGATGATTGGTAAAGAGAAAGTGGTTTGGAGATATGATCCAATTGTTATTACAGAGACATATTCCGAAGAATATCATTTAAAAGCTTTTCGTGAAATTGCATCCAGTTTAAATGGATATTGTAAAAGGGTAGTAATTAGCTTTGTGGATTTATATGCGAAAAGCAAAAAGAACATGAAGGACATCCAAACGATAGATAAAAATCAAAGAGAGTTAATTGAATTTTCGAAAAAACTGGCTGAGATTGCAAATAGTAATGGGATGGAAATTGAGACGTGTGCGGAACTCATTGACTTATCTTCATGTGGAATTAAACATAGCAGTTGTATTGATAAAGAACTGATAGAAAATATAATAGGTTGTCCAGTTAAAGTGGAGAAGGATAAAAATCAAAGAGAAGAATGTGGATGTGTCGAGAGTGTTGAAATTGGAACATATAACACCTGTTTAAATGGATGTAAGTATTGTTATGCAAATTATAGTGAGGAGTGGGTAAAAGCAAATAGGGCTTTATATGATGTTCATTCACCGATATTGTGTAGTGAAGTAACGGAAGAAGACAAAATAACGGAGAGAACTGTTAAATCAATTAGAGAAGGACAAATGAGCCTATTTGATCTAGTTTAGAATAATCTGGAAAAGCAGTTCCGACCTTTCGGAATGGTGGCTCTCAAAGTCCGGACAGGTGGCTCAAAAGTGTCTGTCGGAATCATGTTTCACAGATAAAGAAGTTTGGTAATTGTTAGGAGTGAATGATTCAACGAGCATTAAAAATTTTTAGGGAATTAGAATTAAGAATAAAGTTATTATAATGAAATTTAAAAGGAAGCTATTATGTCTTAACAAAAAATTATAATGTTGAAAAAGGAGATAACATGGCTGAAGATATAAGTATGAACAAAATTACGGCGGAAGTGATTACAGATTTAGCAAAATCTACTGCGAGTACAGTAATTAAAAAAATTACCAAATCATATAAGAATATGGTTGCTAAAGATGATATTGATTATGGATATGCCTATGAGGTGTATTTAACTACTGCTCAAAACAGTATAAATAAGGCTAAAACCATATTATATGGTCAAACACCGCATGATTTGTATTCTTTTTATGAATCAATGGGAATAAAAAATCAAGAAAAAGAAATTGATACCTCAAATGTGAATAATATCTTGGAGATTGGGCATAAATTAATTATTACAGGTACTGGAGGTATTGGAAAAAGTATGTTAATGCGCCATTGCTTTTTAGATGCTATTAAAAATACAAAGTATATTCCAGTACTAGTTGAATTAAGAGGTTTAAATGAAAAACTTGTAGAAAATATTTCTATAGAAAAGTACATATATAATATTTTATGTATTTATGGGTTCAAATTGGAAGAAGAGTATTTTAACTATAGCTTGAATGCGGGGTGCTATCTTATTTTATTTGATGGATATGATGAGGTAAGAAATAATATATCACAAAAAGTTTCGAATGAGATTATAGATTTCAGCAATAAATATTCTGAAAACTATTGTATAGTTTCGTCTAGGCCTCTTACGGAGTTTGTAGGGTGGTCTGATTTTGTTGAATATACATCAATGCCCCTAAATAAGAAGCAAGCACTACGCTTGATTAAAAAACTGGAGTATGATGAGGAATTAAAAAATAAATTTGCAAAAGAATTAGATGAAGAACTATTCGAAAAATATTATTCCTTTGCCTCAAATCCCTTGTTGTTGACAATTATGTTAATGACTTTTGAAGGTAGACTTTCAATACCAGATAACAAGATTGATTTTTATGATCAAGCATTTGCAACTTTATTTCATAAACATGATGCGACAAAAAAAGGAAAATATAAACGAGAAATAGTTTCAAAACTTGGATATGAGGATTTTAAAAAAGTTTTTTCGTACTTTTGTTTTAGAACGTTTTTTAAAAATGAATATGAGTTTAGTGAAAAAAGTGTTTTAGAGAATATTGAAAAATCAAGAAAAAAGGTATACTCATATGGCAAATTTGAAGATATTGAGTATTTAGATGATTTAACAAATTCTGTTTGTATGTTGGTACGTGAAGGTCTTAATTACCGCTTTTCACATCGATCATTTCAAGAGTATTTTTCTGCTGTTTATACTACACAATTAGGAGATAATGAGCAAAAACAATTTATTAGTGCATGGTTAAAATCAATGGATGGAAGACTTACCACAGATTATTTGGATATATTATGTGCATTACAACCAGAAAGATTTATGAAAAATGTTTTATATGATGCAATGAAAGAACTGTATAATATGTATATCGCAAATGGAGAGAATGATGAATGGTTTCTTAAATTCATGTATTCGGGAATATCGTTACATAAAGGAAACGATGACAATTTTAAAATTTATGTTCGTGTAGAAAACTCATTTTATCATACAATTTTTTGCTGTATGTTACATTATATACGTTATGAATATAACGACATCAAAGTAGACGAGAATTATTATGAATTAATACGCAGAATACAAAAGGAATTTAAAAATTCGGAAATATCAGATATATCTTTTGAAAAACTTAGAGAAAAGGATCTTTTTAATAATGTGCTTAATAATGTATCTTTTGTTTTTAAAAGAAAAGATGCAGTATTTCAGGCTTTAAATGATGTAGATAAAAAAATGTTTGGAAACAAAAGAAAATTTGAATCTATGTTAGATGATTTATAAGTGAGTTTATAGCTTTCAGTAGCCCTAAACAATACACTCACAAGTATCACCACCACTCAAAACCCCAGCATTCAAGCCACTTCCACCCCCACATTCTCTTCTCAAAGAGATAATAAAAGGAAAATTGATTTTTTCAAGAATATCGAGAAAGCCCCGTTTTTGGGGCTTTCTTTTTGATTTTGAAAAAATGCAAGTTTAGTATTTAAAATAAAGTCGCAGCCCCATATTAGCCACACTACATGGATTTGATGTAGATAGTTACGAAGAAACTAAAACCCGTAGAACTGATGGTTTAAGTGCCAAAGAATATAAAAAGCAAATTAAGGAAGAAAGCAGGGAACTAAAAAAGAAACTTGATGAAATGATTAAGGAGTATAATAACTTGGCTGATAAGTATAACAAGTTGATTGAAGATAAAGAAGTGTTGGAACGTAAGAACAGAAATAAGGGTTATGAGGTAATAAATCAGTAGGAACACAACCGATAATGTGATTGTATAATCTGTGGAATTGGATATAATGATATTATCGAATTTATATTTGTGGAGGTACATTATGCAAACTTGTATGACGCTATATATCAATAACACATTGGAAGCGGTGAAATTCTATCAAGAAGCTTTCGGGCTATCGTTAGGATATAATGTAACATTTCCAGACGGTACATATATGCATGCAGAATTGCAAAAAAATGGCGTGACTGTTTTTGCAGTTAGCGAATCCAATAATAATGTGTTGGTTTCTGCTATGCATGAATTTGTAAAAAACCAGGTATCACCAACTACAAGTGTTGGATTTAAATTCGATACAGAAGATGAAATTAAACTGGCATATAGTATGTTGGTTGCGGAAGGTGTTATACGTAGACCACTTGGTCCTCTACCATGGAGTGTCTGTAGTGCAGATGTTTTAGATAAGTATGGTGTCTATTGGTATATATACATGTAATCATCAATTTCCAATTTGTAAAAATGTTTCATAGATACTGGACATAGTGCCAGTATCTATTTTTGCTTCCCCAAATACCCAAATAATTAGTTGCTATATTACATAAAAGATACTTTCAAAGTTTGGTAACGTATTTATAATAATTATATTCTGTAAACGGATATCAGCCTACTTAAAATAAGCCTTTTAATATCATACTTAGGACATAAAAAAGGAATCTCATACAATGACGGTGGGGAGCATAACGGCTTGAAGGCAACAAGTATTTACAACCAAGTGCTCTCGGCGGATATATTAAATACTATGTTTATACTGGTGCTTGTTGGTGTTTATTAGGTATTTAAAGTTAAAACAAGCTATGAATAGTTACACCAAGATAATGGTAGAAGTACCACAAGATATTTGATGTTATGGAAGGCTGTCAAACACACTGAAAATCACTTTATGTGCAACAAGAATATCAGTAATAATTATAGGACATTTTCAGTAAAGCGATTTATTGGAAAGTGTCCTTTTACATTGAAAGGGCTTCCCCTGTAAGTATCATTGCTTAGGCATGTTCTACAAACTTCTTGATAATTATCTGATACGCACTCTCATTTTCTATCGTAGTATTTTTGTATTGCTCTTCCCAATAAAGTGAATGATGTTTTCCTGATGCTGAAAGCAATTCATGCTCAGGAGAGTAAGTCTTTTGCAGACGGAAAAGCATCACAGGCAGCAGATAAATTCATATATAGCTTTTCACTGTCAACATTGGACAAGAATCTGCACAAATTACAAGATTAAATAGCTTAATTGTGAAATTAAACGTAGAATTTGGGCAATCGGGATTCTTCCAGATGGCCAAAGTCCCTTAATGATTATATGCGCCAGACTATGTCATGCCGAAAGAACCCAGTGGGGAGCAAATGCTATAAGAACATGGAGCACCTCAAGGAACTCGATCTTCAAAATGAGTCTGATAGCATAGCCGGCTAGCTACCGATAACCTGTCAGCTGATAAGAATTTAAGAAGGAATATTAACACTATTAACACTATCTGTTTAGTTGTTCTGTCAGTGATGGAGCCTAGTAACTTTCTAGAGGACAAGATACATAAGTTTGTCGTAATGTAAATCTTGCTGAAAATGTGCTGGAGGATATCCAGAAAAGGACAGAAGAGAGATGGGACAAAGCATCTTGCATACGTGTGGTATAATATAGTAAATTGTGATTTTTCAGAATAGATAGATGGGTGAGTAAGAATTTGTGGAGGGAAACTATGGTTGATTGTAATACTAGATATCCAATACTGCTTTTACACGGAACCGGGTCCATTGACCCTATCCACTGGGGAAGAATTCCGAAAGTCTTAGAACAACACGGAGCAAGAGTATTCTTTGGGAATCAGGATAGATGGGCTACCATAGAGACAAATGCTCGGGGAATTGTTAAAGTAATTGATGACATTCTGTCGGAAACTCACTCCCAAAAAGTCAATATAATCGGACATTCCAAGGGGGCTTGGAGGCACGCATGGTGGCAAGCTCATTGGGGATGTCTCATCAAATAGCAAGCATAACTACTATTGCAACGCCCCATTATGGTTCGGTGACTTTGAATAGATTACTTTGTATGCCGAAGCCATTATGGAGAATAATTACGGTCAATATAGATAAATCTGCTGTCAGGTCTGGAGATAGAAAACCGGATTCTATGAAACTACTCAAAGAGCTTTCAACAACATACTTAAAAGAATTTAATAAAACAAACCCGAATGTCTCAGAAGTTTTTTATCAAAGCTATTCGTGTGTGCTGAAAAAACCATTCTCATCTTTTGGTATGTTTTTGGCCAAGCTAGTTGTGAAACTACTGGAAGGAGATAACGATGGTTTCGTGTCAGTGAAGTCTTCCAAATGGGGAGAAGAGCAGTATATCGTTTACTCAAACACAAAAAAAGGAATTTCACATCAGGATGCTGTAGATATCAAACATAAAGCCTTCTCGAATAAATCGGGTAACGGTGTGTCAGATATTTGTGACGTTTATGTAAGTATATGTAAGAGACTGATAGAAAAGGGATTATAAATCAGAAAAGGCTTCTGGAGTATTTAAAACATAGCAATTCCGAGCATTCCCTAAACTCTGTAGTAAGATTGTAAAGGAGAATAAAAAAATGACAATAAATGAATATCAGAAGTTGGCTATGACCACATTAAATCCCAACATAGACAAAAAGGATGTTTTAATTAATGGAGTTATGGGGCTTTGTGGAGAGTCAGGTGAAGCGATTGACATTGTGAAAAAACATTTAGCACAAGGTCATGAATTAGATAGGGAACAATTGATAGAAGAACTTGGTGATGTTGCTTGGTATATTGCTGAGACTGCTACCGCTCTTGATATTGAACTTGAAGAGATATTTACTCGTAATATTGATAAATTAAGAAAGAGATACCCAGAAGGATTTGATGCAGAAAAATCAATGAGAAGAGAAGAATAAATCAGTAAAGCCGGCGTTTGAAATGGGACTTAAGGTTATAATTCATGAGAGAACCAATACTACATTTGATCATCCTTATATGGATAAAGAAATGACTTGTCAGTATTATAATGAATTCATGTGGCCAGGACGATTTGCTGAATGTATCTCTGTTGAGGAAACCATTCGATGGATGGAAGTAAGATAAATAAAAATTCGACGAGGTGAGAATACGAATGAATTTTGATGCATTTGTGAAAGACATACAGGAAAATCAGTGGAATGTGTTTGGAGTGGAAATTTATGAAGATGGAGCGCTTACACATCGGTACGGTGATACTTTCGATAACAGACATCCTATATATTCTGCTACCAAGACAATTACCTCCCTTGCTGTGGGGTTGGCCATTGACGAAGGAAAGCTGAAACTTGATGAGTCTATTTTGAATTATTTGCCACTAGAGGCTGTTCGAAATCTACCAAAAAAACAATTAGAAACATATAAATCCATTTCAATGGAAAGATTATTAACCATGTCAGTACAAGGGTATCCATTTAGGCCCGAAGGAGATAGCTGGCTATCGTATTCTTTGAATTTTCCATTAGAAAATGTAAACGAAAGAAGCTTTGAATATAATAATGTTGCTGCTTACCTTGCAGGGGTGGCTACAAATTGCGCAGTTAATCAGGATCTGTATGATTATCTGGAAAGAAAACTCTTCCAACCACTTGGAATACTTAATCCACCTTTTGAACGTTGTCCAGAGGGATATTTTTATGGAGCATCTAAGATGGAACTTACGGTAAATGAATTGAGTCGAATCGGACTTTTATTATACAATAATGGGGTGTATGCAGGAAAAAGAATAATATCTCCTGAATATATCAAAGCAGCAACCTCCTTGCAGCAAACAAACCGAGAAGATGGATATGGCTATTTGATATGGAAATATGGAAATGGATGTAGTATTAACGGAAAGTTTATGCAGAGATGTTACATTCTTCCCGATGAATGCAAGGTTATCACATATTTATCTCATATTGAGCATAAGTCATGTAAACTAATAGATAGTATGAAAAAGAATATTTTGATGACTTAAGAGGGAATAAAGGAATTACATGAAGTTACTCGACGAAACAGTAAACACTAAGTGGCAAGCAATACATCCCATATTGATACGTATACTATGTATCTAAGATTTTGTTAGCATTTTTTTTGTAAGTGGATTTAGAATAGCAGGGGGAGCTATTTTTGACGCAAATACCAGTAGTTTATTATATAAGCCAGCAATGACAGAAGAGCGACCGTTGCACATAGCACGATAACCAATGTCTGCTACAACCTCTGGTTCCATGACAAAAAGTTTAAACAGCAAAGTACTCTCCATTCCTGCTTTAGAAGCAAAAGCGGTTTTTGTAGAACCGGGGCAAAGTGTTGTGACTACAACGCCAGTTCCTTTAAGTTCTGCATGAATACCTTTTGACAAATGTAAAATATAAGCTTTAGTAGCAGCATATACAGCATCATTAGGGCATGCCATATAAGAGCCAGTAGAGCCTAAATTAATAATTCGACCATAACCATTCTCTACCATAGACGGTAGAAAAAACTTCATCATTTCAGTGGTACAAATTGCATGAAGTTGTATCATTGATACTTCCTTATCGCTGCATTGGGTTCTGAGAGGTCAATGGCAAGCGTATGAACTATGACATCATAGGTTATGGACAGAATCTTTTGCTGATTCATTAGTTTCTCTTCATCACGAGAAACAAGAATAAGATTGTGTTTTTCTTTAGCCAGCTTTTCAGCAAATGCTTTGCCAATACCACTGGTGGAACCTGATATTACTGCATATTTAGTCATATTTTATCCCCCCGAGGAATTCCTTAAAATGCTTCCATTCTTCTGCATAATCTACACATTTAGCATTATAATTTTTTGAATTAAGAGCCTCATCATAAAATGTGATCTTTTTATCAACTAACTGTGCAAACATTTGATATATCCTAATCTTATCTTCAATATATTTTTGATGTTCTATGAGTATTGCTCTACGCTCCGGGATAGAATTAATCTCTCTTTGCATAAGAAGCGATATGTATTGTTTGATTTTAAATATAAGCATATCTGTGTCACGCAGACAACGAATAAGAAAGATCCACTCAACATCTGCATTCCCTCCAACTATTCTAGGAACGTGCTTACTTACTCTAAAGCCATTTGTGGTACCAATGACTGTCGATCATTACCATTCCTTGCACGAAGCTGTTTACTTGTTATCTTCTGATGTGATTTTCCTCCTCTTCAGTCCAATCATCAGCATGCTAGAAACAATCAGGAATCCTCCAGTCCATTGCACTAAGCCTATGGTTTCTCTCAAAAGTAAAATAGATAAAAGTAGTGAGGTCAAAGGAATCATTCCTGAAAAAGCCGCGGTAGTATAAGCATCACATCGCTTGACCCCTGCATAGAAAAATACAAATGCCAATGCAGTGACCACCAATCCATACCAAATCAAAGCGATCCATTCGGTTAGCCCAATCTTTTGTAGTGCCCAGAAGGGTTGTTCCACCAAAGCGGGAGCAAGGGATAGGGCGAAGGCAATGGTAGATACAATCAGTGTTTGTACCACAGGATGGATTTGTACATCCGTATGACCTTGCTTCATTGTCTTGTGCCTCCTAGAAATGATATTAAAGGAGGACTCACTTGCTGCAGCACAGATTATGAATACATTTCCCACTATATGCTGTGAGGAAAGCTCTATGGAAGTTAAGCTCGTCCCCTGCAACAACAGAATCCCACAAACTGTACAGACAATACCTAGAATATTTAAACCTGTGGGCCTTTCTCGAAGCACAAAGTATGCCATTATCGAAGTGATCGCAGGGGTTGTTCCTGTTAATATACCTGCTTCTACCGTGCTTGTCAGATTTATACCTAAAAGTAAAAATAACCGAAATAGAAATATGCCAAAGAATGCCTGAAATAAGAGTAATTTCATATCCATTCTTGTAAGTAGACGAATTGTCTGAATAGTTCTCCTTCCGTAAAATAGGGATAAGCATAAAATCATAATACCTAAGCTAACAGCGGTGATAGTAAATCGACCTAGTTTCTCGGAAAGGACGTATCCAGTCAACACCGAGGTTCCCGCCAGAGAGAAAGCACACAGTAAATACAATTTTCCTACAATATTTTTCAATCATTTACCTTCTTTCTTTACTATGGAATCAATTTTGACTATAATTGTATCGAATAAACTGGATTGTTATAAGAGCCAGTTTGAAAGCATTTTCACAGATCCAGTTTGGAGGTATCTTATGTGGGGAATTGAACTACGTTATAAAGATGAAGTTAGTTTAGCTCGTCAGATTTATTTATCAATGAAACAGCGGATATTGGAGGGACAATTCTTACAGGGGGAGGCTTTGCCATCAACACGAGAACTTGCAAAGGGGTTGAATGTTTCCAGAAATACGGTTTGTGAAGCATATGATATGCTTTTGGTAGAAGGGTTTATTGTTAGCCGTCAAGGTGCGCCGACTCGTGTTGCTAAGGGGATTCACCTTACTACCAAAAAAACAATCCTTCCCATGGAGCGGAAGTTGGAGCCGCCTATCTTATGGGATTTTAAAACTGGCCAGCCTGATTTATCCCGTTTCCCCCTTAAACTTTGGGGACAATTGGTGCATGAAGCTGCCAGTACTATGAAAACATCACTTCTGGAATACAGCGGTCCAAAAGGCTATGAACCTTTATGTGAAGAAATTGCCCACTGGTTACTTCGCAGTAGAAGTATGGAGGTCAATCCAGAAGATGTATATATTACATCGGGTACTACAGAAGCTCTGCATCTGCTGGTAGAGATACTACATAAGGATGGCCACCCGTTTGTACTGGAAGATCCCTCCCATCAAGGAATGAGAACTGTAGTTGCTGACAGGGGGTACTCTGTCCACTGGCTTATAGTGGATCAAGAGGGAGCAGATATTGCTACACTGAAAGGCAAAGATATCTCGGCAGTCTATGTTACACCTTCGCACCAGTTCCCATTAGGAGGTATTCTGCCTGCTGGACGGAGATCGGCACTCATTCGTTATGCAAACGAAAATGATTTTTATATCATTGAAGATGATTATGACAGTGAGTTCCGTTACTCTGGTTATCCTATTAGTCCAATGTATTCTATGGATTCCTCTCATGTGATATATGTGGGTACATTCAGTAAAACGATGTTTCCTGCTTTGCGCATCGGTTTTGTAGTACTGCCCAAACAATTACAGAGGAAATGGAGACACTATCGTAACTACATGGATGTGCAAAATCCAATTCTGGAACAAATCACGTTGGCCAGTTTCTTGCAAATGAGGAAAATGGATAAACATATTGGACGTATGCGTAAAGTATATGGTATGAAAAGAGAAATTCTAGTGCATACCATTGAGGATATGTTTGGCAGCTCTGTTCAGCCGTGGGGTGATGCTTCCGGTCTGCATATTGCCCTCCAGTTTACCGATATGGAATTCAACGAAGAGTTTATCGATAAATGTAGGGAGGTTGGGATTAGAATATCCTCAGTCACGGGGTATTGTCCCATGAAAGATCGCCACAAGGATAAACTGCTTTTGGGATATGGTCATTTAAGCCATAAGCAAATTCAAGAGGGAATAAAGGCATTACATGAAGTTATTCAAGGAAACAAAAAATGTTAAGAGAGAGAAAGAGATTTATGAAAGGCAATAGATTTATGAAAGGAAATAGATTAAGTGATGGGTTGATTGGAGGTGTATCACAGTACAATAAAGAGATGGATTATTAACATGCTTCCATGATATACTAATATATGAGAATAATTTGCTGAAAACTCATATGGCAAATACATACCAAGAATTATGACGAATGAGATAGACATTGCTTCACTTGGCATAGAAGTCAGACCAAACGACCAGGAGACGAGGTATTAATTCCAAAAGGAACGACACATCATGGAAGAGTAAAGCTAATACGCGCACCATTCATTGCTTTCGTGGGCAACGAATCAAACAGTAGTTTGCGTGAATAACTAGAATATAATTTTATGGAGCTGCGAGGAATGAATAAAAACAATTTACTTTTTTATAAGGAGTATGAAGAGTTCTATACTATGGCAAAAGAATCTGTTGCATTTAAAGCATATTGCGAAGATGCATTTGGACAAGATTTTTCTCAAGATGGTTTTAGTGACATAAGCCAAATTGAAAAGCTTATACCTTATATTCCAGACAGAAAAAATGTGCATATTTTGGATATCGGTTGCGGGAATGGAAAAATGCTTGGCTATATTCAGAGTAGAAAAAATGTGTATATTCATGGTTTTGATTATTCGGAGCAGGCAATTAAAACAGCAGAAGAGCTGTATTCCATTAATGCAGAATTTCGACAAGGTGTTATAGGTGAGATTGAATATCCGGAGAATTCATTTGATTTTGTAACTTCTATGGATACTATATATTTTGCCAAGGATATGAGGGTTTTTGTTTCTCAAGTTAAGACATGGTTAAAGCCAGATGGCGTGTTTTTTATTGGATATCAAGAGGGTGATGTGATGCCAAAGACAGAATCCTTTGATACGATGGAGATAGTAAAGGCATTGGAGTATAATCAAATGCTATACGAAACAGTCGACATCACAGAGCAAACATATATCATGTTAAAGAGAAAACGGAATTCGGCTCTGGCACATCAAAGAGAGTTTACGGCAGAAGGCAATGAGAAGTGGTTTCATATGTTGATGCTTCAAACAAAGTGTAGTGAAGATGATTATGAAGATTTTGCAAAAAAAATGTCACGACATATTTTTATTTTGAGAAAGAGCTGACATAATTGCTTAATATTAGGGTTTTACAGTAACAGATTTGGTAGAGATTAGAACAGCAAATCCATATGGATTATTATGGGGAAATAGAAAGAAATGATATAGGAAAGCTGGTGTATGATGAAAATAGAGAGGCTACTGGCAATAACAAACTATCTTCTTTCCAATAAAAGAGTGACTGCGCAGATGATGTCGGTACGTTTTCATGTATCCACAAGAACGATCATGAGGGATATTAACACCCTTTCTTTAGCTGGAATTCCTGTTGTTACTTATTATGGATCAGATGGAGGATATGAGATCCTAGATTCGTTTAAGATAGACAGGCAATTAGTAGGAGAAAACCATTTTTCATATATTGTTACAGCATTACAAGGGTTACAATCTGCATTTGACAAAGAGGAATTGAATGAGACCTTGGAGAAGATGCAAGCCATTGCACCAGAGAGTACATCCGATATAGTATTAGATTTTGGAGTATTAAAGGAAAATAGTAATACCAATGATAAATTGATTTTACTACAACGGGCGATTCACATTCGTCAAAAAGTACTGTTTTCGTATATCAATGCCACTAATGAAGAGAAAATCCATGAGGTTGAGCCTGTTGCAACGATATATAAATGGTATAATTGGTATCTGTTATGCTATTGTCCTAAATATGATGATTATAGAGTATATAAACTGGTAAGAATGAGCAATCTTTCTATCACAGAACAGAAAAATCGTAAGATTCATCATGTAGGCGAAGCAAAAAAGAAATGGGAACAGGCTGAGTATAAGCAAAAGAATATTAAGGTGAAGTTACTGTGTAAAAGTAGTATAAAAGCTAAATGTGAAGAGTACCTAAATGGAAAAATGATAGAAGAATATAAGAATGGAGAATTTCTATACGAGATTAGTGTTCCCGAAAATGAGTATTTTTGGTATGGCATAGTACTGGCATTTGCTGATCAGGCTAAAGTCATTGCGCCTCCTGATTTGATAGAAAGAATCTGCTTAAATTGTAATCAAATATTAGATCAATATAAAGAAGTGTGACATACAGGTGTCATACTTCTTTTGCTATACTGGTCTTATAAGAATAATAAGACTTATAAAGTAGAAGGAGGAATTATGAGCAGTATTGTTAGAACAAATATAAATGAAGAATTTGCTTTTTCTGAGATAGTAGAAGCAGGGGATTTTGTATTTCTTAGTTTCTGTGTAGGAAATGTGGGTGCCTCAATTGAAGATCAGGTGCATGGTGCATTAAATGATATGGAAAAACGTTTAGAGAAACTAAATTTGTCTTTAAGTAATGTGGTTAAAATGGATGTTTTGCTTAAAGATGCCTGGAATATTCCGATTATGGAAATGGTATTTAAGGAGCGATTTGGTGGCGTATATCCAGCAAGAAAAACAATTCAGACTGAGTTTGCTCATGTGGGTGGACCTGATGGTCTGCATGTTCAGATGGATGCTATTGCCTATAAAGGATAAAGTGGAACGTGATAGAGAAATGTAAACTGCGTTAAAAAGACTAGTGAAACTTTCACCTGAGGTACCAGGATATCAAAGTGCTGTTAACTCAGCACTGCAAATGTCTTAGACAGCTTGATACTCAGTCCGGCTTTTGTTACCGACCAAAGATTTAATGTGATTGCATGGAATAAAGCTGCCTGCCTAATCTTTGGAGAGTTTAGTGAAATGAATGCTCGCCAACGTAATATAGTTTGGGCTATGTTTACAGATAAAAGATACAAAGAGTTATATGTGGACTGGAAGCTTTATGATAAGAACTTGCTTGGTCGCTTTCGCTTAATCTGTGGACAGTATATAGAAGATGCTTGGAACGCCCAGTTTATTGAGGAACTTAAAACAAAGAGTGAAGAATTTACTCTATGGTGGCCTTTACATGAGATCAAAATGATACTGGACTTAATAAACAATGGAACCATCCTGATGTGGGGGTACTAGATTTTGAAATCTATAATTTTTGAATAACCTCCTCTGCAATGCGGATAAATTCCTTAAGAATAAAAGACAGCCATTTATCGCGATGCCAGATAATCTGAGATTTGATGTCATAATCACATTTATAAGTAAGGGGAATCAATTTTTTCGCATTTATTTCATCAATCGCAGCAGTTCGAGGAAGGATACATACTCCAAGACCGCTATAGGTAAGATTTTTTATTGCCTGTAAACTTTCGGTTTCCAGAATGATTTTGGGATGGATTCCGTTTCGTTCTAAGTCATTTAAGAAATTTCTACGGTAATAAGCAGCCGGTTCTGCCATAATTAAAGGGATGCCGTCAAAATCATTTGGGGCAAGAGTTTCCTTAGATACCAGTTGGTGAGTAGGAGACGCAAGAACATGGATTGGTTCTAATACTTCTGCGGTATATTTGATTTCTGGAATTTTATCCAAGTATCCGATGGTATAAGCAAGATCAATGATATTGTCACGTAATTCACTTAAAAACTCAGAACATTTAAGTATTTTTAAAGTAATGTCTACTTCTGGATAGATCGGACTAAAGGCTTTTATGATGGCAGGCATTTTCTCGATACAAAGAGAGTCGCAGATGCCGATTCGGATTGTTCCGGTTTTGCTTATGGTTTCTTTTGAATATTCCTGCAGATTTTGTGACATTTTTAAGATTTGACGGACAGAAGGTAAAAGCTTGTTGCCAGCCTCCGTCAATGTAACTTTCTTTCCAATTCTATCAAAAAGAGGTAGGCCTAATTCCTCCTCTAATTTCTTGATATGCAATGTAATACAGGATTGGGTATATCCCAACTTGTTTGCTGCTCTGGTAAAATTGAGTTCATTACTCAGAATATAAAAGGACTGTAATTGTTTAAAATCCATAGTTTAACTCCTTATGATAATAAAATGTTATTATAATCATGATAATGATTAATTGTACTTATAGTTAATTTGATGTTACCATATAATAACAGAACAAGCAAGAAAAGGAGTAGAAGATATGAACGAATTTGAGAAAGCATTGGTAAGTAGGGAAAGAAATGATTTGATTCCTAAGGAAAAGGATTACTTTGGTTCCTTGATTGGTGAGTGGGATTTTGAGTGGAGAGATAGATTAGGAACCCAAAATGAAAGACTTGTGAAGGGTGAATGGATTTTTTCAAGAGTAATCAATGGTACTGGCATACAGGATCTGTTTATCTGTCCTTCAAGGGAAGAGCGTAAGCACATAAAGGAGCCAGATGAAGAATACGGTACGACGATTAGAACCTATAATCCGAAAACGGGTAATTGGGAAATATACTATTGTTGCTATGGAGAAAGTACAAGACTTGAAGCAGTAAAGGAAGGGGATAAGATCGTACTGACTGAAAAAGAACATGGTAGGATGCAGTGGATTTTTTCAGAGATAGAAGAAAACAGTTTTCATTGGCAGCATGTAAGGTTAAATGAGGAAGGGAAATGGGTATTATGTTGCGACTGCCGTGCAGTTAGAAGAAATTGAACTTGAAGAATAGAGGTAGTGTCATCAGAACACATTCCCTATACAAAAAGGTCTTGCCAGTAGTAATTTGGCAAGACCTTTTTAGCTAAAATAAATTTATTAAATGTAATATATATATTGCATTATGACATAAATATGTTATACTATGCAATATAAGGAGGTGCTTTATGAAGAATAAGCGAATGAAAATTGCTCGCATGGAATGTGATATGAAGCAAGAAGACTTAGCAAAGGCTGTTGGAGTAACAAGACAAACAATTGGGTTAATAGAAGCAGGAAATTATAACCCAACGCTGAATTTGTGTATTGCAATCTGTAAAGCATTGAATAGAACATTAAATGATTTATTTTGGGAGGAGTCGTTATGAAAAGAAAGAATAATCAAGATGAAAGAGTGATAGGACAGCGACGTAAAGTAAGTGGTGAGGTAGAAGGTATTTTGATGATTGCACTTTTTGTATCAATAATACTGCAACAATTTTTTCTAAATGCTCCATTTAAACAATATACTGCTGAGTTGATAATCTTTATTGGAATAGCCATATACAAGATAATAAGATATATTACACTAGGGCTTGACATTAACAGCGAAGGAAAACGTGCAAGGTTCATGCCTTATATCATTAGCATAATGGGAGGTATTATCGTTACTATTATTAATGGTATTCTAAACTATATAAGATACGCAGAACACTATAAGAAGGATGGTATTAGTTATTTCATACCAACATTGGTAGTTACTTTTATTAGTGCAACTATTTTTTGTTATTTTGTAACTTCATTTTTTTATCTTCTGAATAAAAAAAAGCAAGATAAAATTAGGAAGCAGTTAGATGAAGAGGAGGAAAATGAATAGCTTAAACGGTCACTATATTTGTCAGTCGTTAGGTAAAAGATAACACGGCAAGTATTTTACTAGTTCAGATGGATTTAGAATCTGAAAGTGTTTGTCGTGATAACAGAGAATATTATCTCGAGCACATCGGGCTATGCTACGGTTTAAACTTCGTATAGGAACATTTGCTTCAAGTGCAAGTTGCTTTTTCGTAAGTTCAGTAATTGTGTTTTTATAATCATGGATTGCAATACAACGTAAAATGCGATCTTGAACACGCAAGTGAAGAAGGTCCTCAATAACTACACTATTATGTACCAGCTTTTGTGTAAGTGTATAGATTAATACTTTTGTTGCTTCAAAATCGGAACTTAACCATTGCAAAAAGTCATTTTTATATAAAATATCAACTGTACAATCAGTAAGTGCTGTTATGGATACCGGTTTATGAATTCCCTCATAGAAGGGCTCTGCCTCACCAAAAACACTGATAGGTGAATAGATATATAGGGTCACATACCCTCCGTTACTGTTGCTAACAGAGGCTTCTGCAGTACCTTTGATGAGAAAATATACATTAGAATTATCTAAACCTGATAATATTATTGGAGTTCCTGCGACGAAGACTTTTCTTTTTAGATTACGTTGAACATGTTGTGGCATAAGCTCATAAAGATTTTTACTCATAGTAGCTCTCCTTGTTAAATATAGGATTTTAGTAATAAGAACGGGTCAAATGACCTATAGAATGTATTTATGCTAACATATAATTAGGATAAGTACAATTACTAGCTAATATAGTAGGAGGGAATTTATGAATTCAAAAATAATATATGATCGGCTATATATTGATTTTCAACTTGATTCTATGAAGGATGATTGGAGTTTTATGAACTTTGAGAGTAATATGATTCATCATGAGTTTCGAACTAGTTATATGGGACGGGTTTTAGACAATACAGAAGAAATTAAAAAAGTATATACTATGACGTTTCCAGATCAGGAATTAATCCATCAGGTTTTCGAGAAAAATGAAAGCAACATCTTGCTTTTCTCTCATCATGCTATGGGATATCATCCATTAAAAAATGGTTTTCCATTTTATGATATTGCCACTAATGATATGATAGAGATGAAAAAAAGAAATATATCCCTTTATGTGTTACATACACCATTAGATCATTATGGGCAGTATTCAACTTCAGTTAGTCTATCAAAAGCATTAAATATGGAAATTATAGAACCATTTTGTCAATGTGATGCAATAATACAAGCAGGTGTAATAGGTAAAACGTTGATAAAAAATATAGAAGAGATTCAAGAATTATTATCTAAAGTGGTAGGGCATGAAACCAAAGCATACTGGTATGGTGATAAAGTTTTAAAAGGAGAGAAAGTTGCAATAGCAGCAGGAGGAGGTACGTATCCATTTGTTGCTTCAGAAATTGCTGATTTAGGAATAAACTGTTATATTACTGGATTTACAAAACCTCTTTTGTATGTCCAATCAACTCTTGATTTTCATCGGATTGCAAAAGAAAATGGAATTAATGTAATCGGAGCAACCCACTATTCCACTGAGAAATTTGCTTGTATGGCAATGGTCAAATATTTTGAAAAACTTGGTGTAAAGGCAGAATTTATGGAAGGAAGATACTATTTAGAAGATTTGTAAAAGGAAGTATCCTAGGGGGATTATGAATAAAGGACAATTAATGAATGACAGTAGATACAACATGCAAGTTGATATCACTCAGCAATTTATAATGAATCCATCTGGAAGGGAGGATACCTATCTGTTTGATGTTCGGAAAATTCAAGAAAATACAATATTTCATGCAGTAAAAAGACATAGCGATGCCACGACAGCCAATGAAATTGTATATGGAGCCGATGAAAAAGCTAAAACGAAAAGGATGCTGATTGGGTAAAATCAACAATGTGTAGATAGATTAGAAACGGATACCTGGTGTCAATGTACTACAGGATATAGCAAGGTGCTTTTTGAAAGAGTATTCGGTTCCCAAGTAACCGTAGAATTATTTAAAAGTATAAAAATGGGGCAGGACAGTTGTCTTATGAAAATAATACCTCAGGGTATCTATAGCAGATGTGGAGATTCATTTCTCTGCATCTGTTTTTTTAATGGATGCCTTTCTAATAACACATATTTTGATATACTATGCTTTATTTCTTTCCCTGCTAATTTCATAACTTTACCTCTCTTAATATGACACAAATTTAAAATACATGAGAATGAGTGTACTCTCAGTTGGAATTAGTTTCTAGATATAGTTAAAACTTATAGTGGGCTAAAGGATATATGAATTATTTATAACGCTCTATTTCTGTTATGATGTCAAGTAATAAATCATCAAAGAATCGAGTAGGATTCGTAACACTGTCTTGTGGAACCGAATGTCTATGAGAGCATAATCTTACATTAGTAGGTTTTCTAAAGACAGTAAGAGATGGGTGCAATGAAATCTATATAAAACTAGGGAGGCATTATTATGGCAGAAAGAAATCTTGATTTTGATACAATCATTGATAGAAGAAACACACATTCACTAAAATATGATTTTGCAAAAAGGAAAGGGTTACCGGAAGATGTACTATCCTTTTGGATTGCAGATATGGATTTTAAAATATCTTCTTACATACAAGATGCTCTTACTCAGCGGGTCAATCATGGAATTTTTGGCTATAGTGAAGTACAAGATGAATATTTTATGGTGATTCATAAGTGGATGAGAAAACAGTATGATTGGGAGGTGAAAAGAAGTTGGCTTGTTAAGACACCCGGTGTTGTATTTGCACTGGCTGCAGCAGTGAAAGCTTTTACTAACCCTGGAGATGCTGTAATGATCCAACTACCTGTGTACTATCCTTTTAGCGAGGTAATAGAAGACAATGACCGAGTAATCGTAAGTAATACATTATTTTATGGAGAGGATAATCGATATCATATTGATTTTAAAGACTTTGAGGAGAAGATTAAGAGAGAGAAGATTAAATTATTTATTCTATGTAATCCACACAATCCGGTGGGGCGTGTTTGGACAAAAGAAGAATTAGTTCGTTTAGGTGATATCTGCTACAAATATAATGTAATAGTGGTAAGTGATGAGATACATGCAGACTTTGTTTTTAAGGGTAAGCATCAGGTATTCGCTCATCTTAAAAAGGAATATGAGGATATTACCATAACCTGTACATCCCCAAGCAAAACATTTAATATTGCTAGTCTGCAGATTTCCAATATCTTTATTACCAATCCAAAGATTAAGAAAGCATTTCGAAAACAAATCAATGCTTCTGGTTACAGTCAATTAAATGTTATGGGACTAATTGCTTGTGAAACAGCCTACCAGTATGGGGAAGAATGGTATCATGGAGTGTTTGAGTACATCAAGGCGAATATTACATTCGCCAAACAGTATATCGATGATAATCTACCAGGAGTCACTATGGTGGAGAACGAAGGTTTATACCTTATATGGCTTGATTTTAGAAATACTGGACTAGGTCCTGAACAGATAGAAGAGCTAATTATTCATAAAGCAAGATTGTGGTTAGATAGTGGAAAACTATTTGGTGACTGCGGGATGGGATTCCAGAGAATTAATGTGGCTTGCCCTAGAAGTGTTCTTAAGGAAGCGTTAAGTAGAATAGGGAATGCATTAAATGAAACAAATCTATTATAAGTAGTGATTATAATAAGTCAAAGAAATAATCTATAATAGTAAATTTAAAAAGATATTGACAAAAATTAGTTCCATAGGTATAATTTACAGCATAACATAATACATATAAAACATATCAGAATACTAGGAATTAAGAATGGAGGCAATGAAATGATGAATTATAACGTAACAAAGCAGAAAATCAGTATGTGTTGTTGTCAGGCTGTAGATAGGAATACAGTTTATTATTCATATTCATAGTGTGCCTAGAAAAGTAAGGATGTATTTACAAACAGGTACCATGGGATATGGCATCTGTTTTTTAATTTAATAGGAAAGTTCATTGAACATCCCTATCAAATTAAAAGACTTCCTAAAGAACAGGAAGTCAAGGATCGCACTGCGGCAGAGAAGTAGTTGTCGCTTGCGCGACCCACCGCAGGCGGAGAGTTTTGCAAGCAAAACTCATTTTATGAAATAATTATAACAGGAGGAAATGATTATGGGTAAGATTAAAGAAAGTGCATTAGAATTAATAGGAGGAACACCATTATTAAAGTTAAATGGTTATTCGAAGAAGGCTGGAGTAACTGAGACAACGATCCTTGCTAAACTTGAGTATTTGAATCCAGCAGGTTCTGTGAAGGACAGAATTGCCCTAGCTATGATTGAGGATGCAGAAAAGAGAGGAATTCTTAAAGAGGGAGCTACCATTATTGAACCAACAAGTGGAAATACAGGAATAGGCCTTGCAGCTGTTGCAGCGGCAAAAGGTTACAAGGCAATTATTACTTTGTCGGATACCATGAGTGTAGAAAGAAGAAATCTATTGAAAGCCTATGGGGCTGAACTTGTTCTAACAGAAGGGGCAAAGGGAATGAGGGGAGCCATAGCGAAAGCGGAGGAGTTGGTTAAGGAGATAGAAGGTGCAGTCATATTAGGTCAGTTTGTGAATCCATCCAATCCAGCTGCGCATGAAGCAACTACAGGTCCTGAGATATGGGAACAGACAGATGGTAATATTGATATCTTCGTGGCAGGTGTTGGTACGGGGGGAACCATCACCGGAGTTGGCCAATACTTAAAGAAGAAGAATCCTAATATCAAGATAGTAGCCGTTGAACCAGCTACAAGTCCGGTTCTTTCCACAGGTAAGCCAGGAGCACATATGATTCAAGGAATTGGTGCTGGATTTGTTCCAGAAGTACTGGATACCAGTATTTATGATGAGATTATACCAATTGAAAATGAAGATGCCTTCTCGGAAGGTAGAGAGTTTGCTTCTAGTGAAGGCATTCTTGTAGGAATTTCTTCAGGAGCAGCATTAAAAGCAGCAACTATTCTGGCAAAAAGACCTGAAAATAAAGGAAAGATTATTGTGACGTTACTTCCAGATTCAGGAGATCGATATCTATCAACAGCATTATTCAGTAAAAATTAAGGTAAAATCTGTTTGGAGGTGAATGCATAGTGAAACAGTTGGATCCGAATGGTACTTTGAGTAGCTCATATTTTGGAAAAGTTGAAGATTTAATCCGCGATATCAAATACGGAAGTGTCACTATCATTATACAGGATGGTAAGATTATCCAAATAGATAAGACTGAAAAATACAGAATAAAAAACTAAATTATGTAATATAAACTGACTGGAAAACCAGAGGTAATGTGATTAGCTAACAAACCTCTGGTTTTTTTATGTTATGGCGGATTGGATACAGGAACAGGTAATGTCACAGTCAAATTATAGTAAGAGAGAGGGAGTCTATGAGTAATAATACATACAAAAATCTGCAGGATTCTCATCCGTGTTTTGGTGGGCACAAGAATAATGTGGGAAGAATTCATCTGCCAGTCAGCCCAGGTTGCAATATCGCCTGCCGGTTCTGTGACCGGGTGATCAATGATATAGAAGAAAGACCTGGGGTCACCTCAAAAATAATTACTCCAGAGGAAAGTATGGAAGTGTTGGAAAAGGCACTCAAGATTTGTCCCCAGATTACGGTAGCAGGGATTGCTGGACCAGGAGATACCCTTGCCACTGACTATGCACTAAATACTTTTCGCTTGGTAAAAGAACGGTTTCCAACGCTCATTAAATGTATGAGCACCAATGGACTACTTTTATTTGAGAAGGCGGAAGCAATCATTGCTGTAGGAATTGACTCTCTTACTGTGACAGTGAATGCAGTAGACCCAGAGATAGAAGCAAAGCTCAATAAGTATATCATTTATCATGGAAAACGATTTGATGGAGTGGAAGGTGCCAAGATATTGATTGAAAATCAACGGAAGGGAATGAAAAAGGTAGCTGAGGCAGGAATAACAGTAAAAGTAAATACTGTATTGGTACCGGAAATTAATGGAGACCATATTGAGACGATTGCAAAAACCGTAAGAGAAGCAGGAGCTAGTATTTATAATATTATCCCTCTGATTCCTCAGGCGGAACTAGCAGATAGGAAAGCGCCTGTATGTGCACAGATTGAGGAGGCAAGAAGGAAAGCATCCAAGTATATAGATGTGTTCAGACATTGTCAACATTGTAGAGCTGATGCAGTAGGAGTACCGGGAAAATCTGAATACGGCGATCAGATCTATCAAAGGAGAGTATCTGTAAAGGAGACTTTTTCTCATGGATAATACGGAATATAAATATAAAATAGCAGTAGCGTCTTCAGATGGCAAAGTGGTAAATCAGCATTTTGGAAGGGCGGAGGAATTCTTTATTATTGGGGTAGATGAGCAGAATCAGACCTACTACTTAGAAAGAAGAAGAGTGAATCCCATCTGCGAACAAGGTAACCATGAGGATGGAAGATTGGAAGTTGCTATTAAAACCTTGATAGATTGTAGATATGTGTTGGTGAGTAGAGTGGGAGAGAGTGCAGCTTCCCGGATGAAACGACTGGGTGTGGTACCTATGGAGCTTCCAGGATTGATAGAAGATTCCATACAGCAATTAATCATATATGAAGAGCTACAGCAGTTATTTTGACAAAGAAATGGAAAGAAGACTTTAGAGGAAAGAAAAAAATTGGTTAAAGGAAGTAATTAAAATGAGTGAATTGAGACAGATAGCGATATATGGAAAAGGTGGTATTGGAAAGTCCACCACAACTCAGAACCTGACGGCAGGTTTAGTAGAACATAATAAGAAAGTCATGGTGGTCGGATGTGATCCTAAGGCAGACTCTACAAGGCTATTGCTTGGTGGACTGGCACAGAAAACAGTTCTGGATACCATAAGAGATGAGGGAGAGGATATCGAGTTGGATCAAATCCTTAGAAAAGGTTTTGGTGGAACAAGATGTGTAGAATCTGGTGGCCCAGAACCAGGTGTGGGATGTGCCGGTAGAGGAATTATCACCTCTATAAATATGCTTGAAAATCTTGGAGCATATACGGAGGATTTGGATTATGTATTTTACGATGTATTAGGTGACGTGGTCTGTGGTGGTTTTGCAATGCCTATTAGAGAGGGGAAAGCAAAAGAAATCTATATTGTTGCCAGCGGTGAGATGATGGCATTATATGCAGCCAATAATATTGCTAAAGGAATTAAGAGATATGCAAGGACAGGGGGCGTAAGACTAGGTGGGATTATCTGCAATAGTCGCAATGTAGACCGAGAATTGGATTTGCTCCGTGCTTTTGCAAAAGAACTGGGCACACAATTACTGTATTTTGTACCAAGAGACAACATCGTGCAGAGAGCAGAGATTAATAAAAAGACAGTGATTGAGTATAAACCAGATTCCGCCCAAGCACAGGAGTATAGAAATCTGGCGGATGCCCTAATTCATAATACCAGCTTTGTGATTCCAACACCTATGACACAGGAAAGATTAGAAGAAATCCTATTGGAGTTTGGGTTAATGGATTTTGCAGATGATTATAAAATTTAAGGAGAGGGTGCAAAATATGGGTAAAGTATATTCATCAATTACGGAGTTAGTGGGGAAGACTCCACTGTTAGAAATTCATAACTATGAAAAGAAACATCAACTAGAGGCAAAGATACTGGTAAAACTTGAGTATTATAATCCTAATCAAAGTGTAAAGGATCGAATTGCGCTGGCAATGGTAGAAGATGCGGAGAGCAAGGGGCTATTAAAACCAGGGTATACCATTGTCGAGACAACTAGTGGCAATACAGGGATTGGCCTTGCGGCTATAGCTGCAACCAAAGGATACAATTTTCGTGTTTACATACAGGATACGGTAAGTAGAGAACGTTTTCAGGTAATCAAGGCATTTGGAGGAGAAACCATTAAATTATCAGAGGTTCCACAGGTGGCAAAAATATTAGTAGAAACCAATGGTGACTTTGTTGCCGCAATCAAGGTACTTAGGGATGAGGTATTATCAAAGGAAAAGGATATTTTCTTTGTGGATCAAACAGCCAATCCAGCTAATCCTGCCATTCATGAAGTAACTACAGGACCAGAGATATGGGAAGATACAGAGGGAAAGATTGATATCCTTGTGGCCAATGTAGGAACTGGTGGAACTGTATCTGGTAGTGGGAAATATCTAAAATCTAAGAATAAAGAGATACAGATTGTTGCAATTCAGCCAGGTCCCAATTCTCTTCCTAGTGATGAGAATCCAGAACCGGAGGAAATAACAGGTGTTCACCCTTTTGAAGGAATACCTGCCTCAAGAGTTCCTTCTACCATGGATTTAAATATATATGACGAAAAATTAGAAGTTGAGACCATCCAGGCATTTAAAGCAGCCAGAGAGGTAGCTAAGACAGATGGCATTCTAATTGGCACATCCTCAGGTGCAGCGATATACGCAGCAACACAGCTTGCAAGAAGAGCTGAAAATAGGGGAAAGACTATTGTTGCCATATTGCCTGATACAGGGCTTAGGTATTTATCTACTAATTTATTTAATGAGAGTCAGGAGGTATGACGTTTGGCATTTAACTTTGAAAGTTCTAATGTAGCAACGAGAGAAAACCGAATTGGTTCCATTACAGGTTATATAGGAAGCTTACGTGATCTGGCAAATCAGAGTAGCTGTGGCACATTAAAGGGATGTTCCAGGTGTTTTTCCCAATCCAGTACCTGTTTATCAAGCTGTGCCCTAGGGCAGCTTTCTGCAATACGAGATGTGGCGGTGATTCATCATGGGCCGGCAGGTTGCTCCGTAGCAAGTGCAGGAGCCTATTATCTGGATAAGGTTATGGCAAAAAAACGTGGCGTAACCACAAGCACAGTATACGTTGGAACGGATATGAATGAAAGAGATACTATCTTTGGCTCAGCAGAAAGCCTTAGGGATATTATTCTTGAGGTGAATAAAAGATATTCCCCAAAGGCGATTTTTGTAACTAGTTCCTGTGCAACAGGGATTATTGGTGAAGATATTGATAGTGTTGTGGATGATGTGAAAGAGTTAGTGAAGGTACCAATTGTAGCGGTTCATTGTGAAGGATTTAAGTCTAGAATCTGGGCAACCGGTTTTGATATATCAGATCATGCCGTTTTAAGCTCTATTGTGCAACCACCAACCCAAAAAAGAAATACCATCAACTTTAAGAATTTTTATGAAAGTGCCCGTCCTGAGATCATTGAGATGTTTCACAGATTTGATTTAGAGCCTATCTTTTTGTACTGTAATTCCACAATCGAGGAACTTAGTCATATCTCAGAGTCCTTAGCAACTACTTGTATTTGTGGAACACTTGGGAATTACCTAGGGAATGGGTTGGAAGAAAAGTATGGTGTCCCATACATTAGAACCATTAATCCTCTGGGGATTGCAGGTTTTGAGACGTGGATTAGAGAGATTGGTAGAGTGACGAATCGTGTAGATGTCATAGAGACTTATATAGAAGAACAGCGTCAAATCTATCTACCACAGATTGAGGAAATTAAAAAGGAACTAAAAGGTTTACGGGCAGTACTTGGAATGGGACCTGGATATACATTTGAAGTATCTAGAGTTTTAAATGAGCTTGGAATAGAGGTAGTATGGGCTCTTGCCTGGCATTATGATAAAAAATATGAGAACGATAAGGTGCCAAACTCTATGGAATATCTGTTGGAACATGAGATTGATTTTGAAGCAAGTGTAGCGGATCAGCAGAATTACGAAGTTATGAATATTCTTAATAAGTATCAGCCTGATTTATACCTGTCCCGTCATCCTGGTTCCACGGTATGGGCCATTAAAAATGGTACACCTGCTGTTTATGTAGCAGATGAATACATGATTTTTGGCTATCAACATACCTTAGAATTTGCTCAATCCGTTTTAGATAGTATTCATAACCGAAGTTTTGAAAAGAATCTGGCGAGGAGAGTAAAGCTTCCTTATACAGAGTGGTGGTATCAGCAAAATGTAGATAAATTCTTAGAAGAGGGTAGACAATAATGGCAAAATTATTAGATAAGCAAAGATATAAATGTGCTATGGGAGCAATGCAAACGGTTCAAGCAATCACCAGAGCGATTCCCATCTTACATGCAGGTCCCGGCTGTGCACAAAAACTTTCTGATTCTATCGGGAGTTCAGGATATTTTTCCCCTAATATTTTTCCGTGCACAAGCATCAACGAAAGGGACGTGGTATTTGGTGGAGTAAAAAAGCTAGAAACCACCATAGAGAATGCGCAAAAAGTAATAGATGCAGATTTATATGTTGTTCTAACAGGCTGTATACCGGAGATTGTAGGAGATGATACAGGGGAGGTCGTAAGTCGGTTTGCCGATGCAAAAAAACCTGTGATCTATGCATCAACAGCAGGCTTTAAAGGGAATAACTATAGAGGCCATGAACAGGTGATAGACGCAATCATAGAGCAGCATCTAGAAAGGTCCGAGGAAAGAGAAAAAGGACTTATAAATATATGGGCCGATGTACCTTATCAGGATTTGTTCTGGCTTGGTAATATAAAAGAACTGGAAAAATTGATTCAAGAAATTGGTTTAATACCCAATACTATCTTTGGCTATCAAAGAGGAATCGAAAATATCAATAAGATACCAAGGGCTGAATTTAACCTGCTAGTATCGCCATGGGTATCCCTTGAGAATATGATCCACATGGAGAAAAAGCTAGGGATTCCGTATCTACATTATCCGACACTTCCTATAGGGGCCTTTGAAACCAGTAAATTTTTAAGAGAAGTAGGGGAATTTGCCGGCATTGATGAAAAGAAGGTAGAAGCGGTAATCAATCAAAATGAAAACTATTACTATTACCTGATTGAAAGATATGCTGATATGTTTCTTGAAACACGTGTTATGGCAAAGCAATTCTCGGTGGTGGCAGATGCACAGTATGTCGTAGGAATTACAAAGTTTTTGGTCAATGATTTAGGATTGGTACCTGCGAAGCAATACATAGTAGATGATACTCCACAAGTGTATCAGCAGCACATTAGGAAAGAACTTGAGAGCCTAAATTACGGAATGAAAGCAGAAGTAAGCTTTGAGACAGATGGATATGTCATTCATAAAGAAATCAAAGAGCATGACTACCATGGTTACCCCCTTATTCTGGGAAGTTATTATGAAAAAGAAATTACAGAGGAGATGTTTGGACATTATTTAAATATCTCCTGGCCAGTGCAGGATAAGGTTGTATTAGATGATTTCTACGTTGGATATACTGGTGGTATCCGTTTGATAGAGGATATCTTCTCAGTAGCTGTGCAGAGATGGAATTAATTAGGAGGTGTTCTTATGTCCTATAGAGTGGCGATTGCATCTTCTGATGAAGTCTATGTGAACGAAACATTTGGAACAACGAATCGATTTCTTATCTTTGAGATATCAGATGGGCATAGGGAGAGACTGGAAGACAGAAGAGTAAAAGTGCCAGAGGGTAACAAGGAATTGGCATCTAAAAAAGATTGTAATAGAGCTACATGTGGTACTGGCGGAGGCTGTGGGGGAGATGGCGCTATCTCTGCCAAAGTAACACTTATTGAAGACTGTCGATGTGTTGTCTGTAAAAAGATAGGCTTTCAGATTCTTAAGCAGCTAGAGAGAAAAGCAATAGGGGCATTTGATGTAAGTTGTACTGTGGAGGAAGTATTAGACAAATTGGTATTTTATTTTAGCAACATAGACAATCATCTCTCCCTTAGAAAGACGGGAGAATAAATTGACCGGATAACCGGAGGTTTGTAGAGGATTACAAACCTCCGGCTTTTATTAAAATCAGAATCATGAAGAAAGGAAAGTGTTAGATGAAGAAAAATAGGAAAAAATTAGTGTCATTTTTTGTAATACTTGTTATGGGAATACTTTCCCTTGCATCTTGTGGTAAAAAGGAGAAAGCCAAGGAAACAGAAGAATACATATTTAAGATTGGAACCGCTAATGGAAGTCTTTGCTTGGCCCCCTTACATGTCGCCATCGATAATAAATATTTTGAGGATGAGTTTAAGGCAGCAGGTATCAAATACCAACTTGTGGAGATTGATTTACAACAGGCCTCGGATTTGATCGCCTCAGAAAAGATTGATGCCTGCGTGGGACTATCCGGAAGTTTGATTCCACAGATTGACAGCGGATTAGACATTGCATTTACAGGAGGTCTCCATACAGGGTGTACAAAATATTATGTGAGTAAGGATTCCAGCATTCAGTCTTTAGAGGGCTTAAAGGGAAAGAAAATCGGTGTTCCTGGCCTAGCAGATTCTGCAGTAGTTGCTTTAAAACGTAAACTTTTTGATCTTGGTATTGGAGTGAGTACAACAAATATGGAGATTGAATTGATACCTTATAATATGACAGACCTTCCTTTGGCTCTAGAAAATAAAGCGGTGGATGCAATTGCCTTACATGACCCAGTTGCAACAGCGGCAGAACAGGAATATGGCTTTAAGAAAATACTTGATTTAACGGAGGATGAGAAGTTTGCAAAAGAATATTGTTGCCAGATCTATGTATCCAATAAGGTTGCAAAACGTTATCCAAAAGCCGCAGCAGCTTATACGAGGGCGTTACTAAAGGCAGCAGCTTTTGTTCAGGCGGATCCCGGGGCAGCAGCCAAGCTTCAGATTGATCATAAGCAGTGCTCAGGAGATTTACAGGTAAATACTAAACTTCTACAATCCTATAATTATACACCATCGGTAAGTCTGGCAAAGAAAACATTTCGAGATGCTTCCGATGAGCTGATTCGTATTGGTGATTTAAAAGAAGGAAGGAATCTTGACGAGTTCACCAACGATCACTTCATCACTCTTGATGGCGTACCGGAGTCTTATACCTTTCATAAAGATGGAAGCTTTTCTGAGGTGAAGTAAAGATGAAAAAAAATGTATGGTTGCTTAGATTATTACTTCCAGTGATAGCAGTGATAGTTTCGGTGATTGCTTACTATGGGTTTGACAATAGTGGACAACAAAAACCAACACTGCATCCGTATTTCGTATATTTTGTGATTACCTTAGCCGGACTTTATATTATATTTCTATGCCTATCTATATTTTTTACGAAAATACGAGAGAAACTGCTTTACAAGGCACCCTTATATACAGGAATAGTGATTTTCTTATCATTCATCCAATTACTCACAGCCAAAACAACAGTATTACCAACCTTATATTTTCCCTCGCTAGATAGGATTTTGGGACTTCTATTTGAACAAAGAGTTTTTCTAGCAAACAATATCTGGTCGTCCCTAAAACTATTATTTATCGGTTTCCTATGGGGAGCTAGTATAGGATTTATTACTGGAGTTGCTTTAGGGTATTGGAGGAAAGTAGGCTATTGGCTGAATCCTATTACAAAGGTGATAGGTCCTATACCCACAACTGCATGGATTCCCCTTGCTTTAAGTGTATTTCCAACCACTCACAACGCTAATGTCTTCTTAATTGCATTTGCAGTATGGTTTCCTGTAACTCTAATGACAAGTAGTGGGATACAAAGTACAAATAATGTGTTTTTTGAGGTTTCCAGTACCTTAGGAGCCACCACTGCATACAAAATATTCAGAGTGGCAATCCCAAGTGCTATGCCAAGTATCTTTTTGGGGGTGTTCTATGGTACGGTCTCATCCTTTGCCACCCTTATGGCAGTAGAAATGAACGGCAACTCAAGTGGAATCGGCTGGTATATTAACTGGCAGAAGCAGGTTATGATGTATGATGGCGTTTATGCAGGATTAATTATAATAGCTATCTTATGTTCCGCTATCCTTACTCTGTTATTTCGCATGAGAGATAAGATTCTTGTATGGCAGAAAGGAGTGATTAGATGGTAGGTAGAATTCAAATTCAAGATATAAAAAAGAGCTTTACTAATTCAAACCCTCTCATTGATGATATCGTTGCACTAGATGAGTTCTCTCTTACCATAGAACCAGGATCTTTTGTAAGCCTCATAGGGCCCTCTGGCTGTGGTAAATCAACCCTCCTTCGATTGATAGGAGGGTTAGAAAAGCCCAATGAAGGGGAGATATTATTAGATGGAGAGAGAATTACAAAGCCAGGGAATGACAGAGGCTTTGCCTTTCAAGGATCCAATCTATTCCCATGGCTGACCGTAGAAAATAACATAGCCTTTGGATTAAAGGCACGCCACATCTATCGGGAAAAGAAGGAGGAGGTTTGGAATTATATTCAGCTAGTTGGGCTTCAGGGTTTTGAAAAATCATATCCACATCAACTATCCGGCGGCATGTGTCAGCGAGCCTCCTTAGCAAGGGCTTTGGTTGGTCATCCTAAGGTGTTATTGTTAGATGAACCACTTGGCGCCCTTGATGCATTTACAAGAATGAATCTTCAAGATGAAATCCTAAATATCTGGAAGAAGCACAATATGACCATGGTAATGGTTACCCATGATGTAGATGAAGCAATCTATATGTCTGATAAAGTAGTCGTAATGTCTGACCGTCCAGCAAAGGTAGATGCGGTCATAGATATTGATCTTACAAGACCAAGAGCCAGAATTCAGGATTCTTTTCAAATCATAAGGAATAGAATCCTAGAGATCTTAAACTACGGGGGAAATATACCAGAAACGGAGTACAATATCTAGCTATTAATAACATAACTATTGTAGTAACAAGGAGGAGTAGTATGAAGAATAAATATTTATTTACAATTACCAGTATTTTGGCCGGTGTTTTATTCATTGTTTTGCCAAAGACCATATTGCATCCATGTAATATGCATGGAAAATGCAGATATAGTGCGGAAGCAGTAGCATTATTGGGCATTCTTTTAATTACCTTAGGAATAATTCATCTATTAGTAAAAGAAGTAGCAGGAAGAATTGGACACCATATCCTAGCCTTGGTGATTGCCATAGAAGCGATACTCATACCAGCACTAATCATAGGTGGTTGTGACAATAAGGATATGGCATGCCAAAGCAAAACCTTCCCGGGAATCTATGTGGTCTCTATTCTCTATCTTATTTCTATTGCCATTAGCTTGCTGATTACATGGAAGGGACTAGGCAGTAGTGAGAAAGAATAAATTATCTTTACGAAAAATTGCTGTAAAGAATATGGCACATCATTCCTTACAATCGATGCTAATCTTATTGTTGTTACTGATAATGTCAGGGAGTGTATTTGTAAATGGAATATTCAGCCATAGTATGAGAAAAGGAATGGATATTACGAAAGAACGAATGGGAGCAGATATCATAGTCGTTCCCTCTACCTTTGTAACAGATGTAGCAGATGCTTTGTTTCAAGGCAAGGTCTGTACTGTTAATTTTGATGCCAGTTGGCAAGAAAAGATAAAGAAGATAGAAGGTGTAGCAGATACAAGTACCCAGCTATATGTAGCATCTCTTGGAGCCAGTGCATGTTGTGACGGCTTAGTTCAATTAATAGGGATCGATCCAAACACAGATTTCTCAGTAAAACCATGGCTAAAAGAAAATGGGATAGATACCCTTACAAATGAGGAAGCTATCGTTGGGGTGAATGTAGGTAAAAAAGTTGGTGATGAGGTAAAGTATTTTGGAAGAACCTACATAATAAAGGCAGTACTGGATGAGACAGGTATGGGCTATGATAAATGTGTGTTTATCACCTTTGAAGAGGTAAAAGCAACTGCTTCCAACCAATTATACGCAAACATTCTTCCCTTTGATTTTAAGAAAGAGGAGGTATCTATGATACAGGTCAGGCTGAAAGATCAGTATACTGCAGATGCTGTAAAAAAGGCAATTGAGAAAGCATATCCGAAGGAAGATATTGCAGTATATACCACCTCTTCCATGTTGAAAGAATTCTCTGATAAGTTTGCAGTATTTAAGATCTTTGGCAACATATCAGAAATTGTGCTTATACTGGTGGCCATAGCTTCTCTATTCAATATCTTTGCCATGAGAACGCTACTTAGAAAGAATGAGATTGGAAGCATGCTTTCTCTTGGGTGGGGCAGAAGAAAGATAACCATTTTATTTTTATGGGAATATGGCTTTTTCGTATTTATTGGTGCTACCACAGCTATTATACTCTGCTCATCCATTATATTTCCTTTTCAGACTCTAATAAAAGGGTGGTTAGGTATCCCATACTGTTCTGTTTCAAAGGAAGTTTTCGCTCTATTGTGTCTTAGGACCTTTCTTTTGTCTAGTGTAGTATGCTTCTTCGCATCGGCATACTCTTTCTGGGTATTAAACAAGAAAAGTCCTATAGAACTGGTGAGTGAGATTGGATAAGGAGGAGTATATGGTAATTCAGTCAATGGATGTTACTATGCAGTTTAAACAACCGCTCAATGAGATAGATCCTGTTTTGGCCTTTCCCCCTTTCATAATAAAGCCAGGTGAATTTCACTGTGTTCTTGGCGAGTCGGGCTGTGGAAAGAGTACTTTGCTCAATATTCTTGTGGGTCTTTTAAAACCTACGAAAGGTAGAGTGTTATGGGATGGTAAAGAGGTATACGGGAAAATGAAAGTGTCAGAAAAGAATCGATATCTTTCAGAAAAGATTGGTTATATGATGCAGTCCTCATCCCTTCTTGGTAGTCTTACCATTAAAGAGAATATAGTAAGTACTGCAGATCTATGTAGAAAGCATGTGTCAGAGGAAGATGTGGATACATTGCTAGAAGAATTAGATATTAGAAAGATCAAGAATTCCTACCCCAGCAGGATATCAGGAGGAGAATATAGAAGAGCCATGCTTGCTCGTACCATCATAATGAAACCAAGTATTATTGTGGCAGATGAACCCACCGGCAACCTTGATAAGCACAGTGCTGCCAAGGTGCGAGAACTTTTAATTCAGTATAAAAACAAAGGAAATGCTGTGATAGTGGCTACTCACGACCTGTGTTTTACAAAAGAACAGGTTATTCTACATGAACTTAATCCATAAGATGTGTTATACAATTGGCAATGAGATAGAATAAAATGCGACTCCCATGAAAAGGAGGATAGATAGAGCTTCTAGGAATTCTCCCGCGCCGTTGCGACATTCGTTGCTATTCTTTTTATTAGGTGTATGATATAGTAATTATATACTAGATATTGGTACTACAAACACCAATTTTCCTAATAAAAATGGGGACCAATTGTCAGGGAGGGTATATCTTTGTATGGATTTAAGATTAATAGAAATAGTTCGCTCTCTTTCTCAAAGCAGTTGCAAAATCAAATAAGGACCGCTATATTAGAAGGAAGACTTCGGGCAGATGAGAAGCTTCCACCATCTAGAAGTATGGCGAAAGAATTGGGTATCTCTCGTAATACGGTCATTCAAGTATACGAGCAATTAATTGCAGAAGGTTATTTAGATAGTGTGGTAGGGTCAGGAACCTATGTGATTGATATCGGAGGATTGTTAAAAACAAATAGTCATAACTTTACGTTACCTACCAAACAGCCCAACAGTAGAGAGGACATCATCTCGTTTAGTGCAGGGGATCTAGATACTCAGTTATTTCCCAATGCTCGTTGGTCCTTGGAATTAAAGCGGGCCAGCCTCATGCAGACGAACCATTCCTATCCACGAGAGAATAACTTGGGAGTTGACTTATTGCGTAAGGAAATCAGTGACTACGTTTACAGAGCAAAGGGAATTGATTGTGACTATAGCCAGATTGTAATAACAGCAGGGACGTCGGGGTCCTTAGATCTCTTAGCAAGGTCTTTAAAAAAGAAGAAGAACAAGATTCTGATAGAAGACCCTTGTATTGATTTTGTAAAAAGCATATTTTCTAGTTATGACTATATGATTCAGCCGATTTCAGTAGATGAACATGGATTTGATGTAAAATATCTTGAGAAATGTACAGACGCTGATTTAATCTATGCTGTTCCCTCGCATCAATATCCAATTGGTGGAGTACTTCCAGCAGCACGTCGCATTGCCTTACTGCAATATGCTAACAAACAGAATGTCTATGTCATAGAAGATGACTACGATTGTGAATTCAGATATAGTGGAGAACCTGTACAACCACTACGCAATCTGGATCCAGAGCATGTCATATATTGTGGAAGCTTTAGTAAAATATTCTCTCCTTCCATACGTATGGGATATATGATTTTACCATATCATTTGTGTGAGGATATTAATCGATTAATAAATGATGCGAGCCTGTGGGTGAATCCTACCATTCAATTGGCTATGGCAGAATTCCTCAAACATAAATACTTAGATAAACATGTTTACAAAATGAAAAAGGTATATGCAAAGAAACGTTTCCATCTGATGGATTGCATTCAGAAAACCTTCGGATCTAATGTTGAGGTGTGTGGGGAGCACGCAGGGTTGCACTTATTGTTTCGTTTTGACAGAGAATTTACAAAAGAAGATGTAGAGGCCCTTCATGAGATTGGGGTTGAAGTTGACTTTGTAGAGGACTGTTCCATACTGAAAGGTTCTCATAAGAATGAATTAGTTCTTGGATATGGGAAATTGAGTTTGCAGGAGATAGAAGAGGGAGTAAAACGCTTAAAGGCTGCAATTTGTAGAGAGTGATTATGAGCAGAAGTCTATACAGAGTAGAAGCCTATACAGATATAAAAATAATCTAAATTAGTCGAAAAAGATATTAGAGCGTATTGACTTTTTATTTTTGCTATAGTATTATATATCTTGCGTTAGGAAATTGCCTGATAGCAAGATATATTATGCGCGAGTGGCTCAGTGGTGGAGTATCGCCTTGCCAAGGCGAGGGTCGCGGGTTCGAATCCCGTCTCGCGCT
>JAEZPG010000033.1 GCA_023413555.1 Bacillota bacterium
TGTTTGCAGAAGCGGTACAACAACAATGCAAAGAATTGGGGTATGTTTCAATTATTAATAATGGAGAATTAGCAGTAGAAGAGTTAATAGATAAGGTAGTTTCACATTTTGCATTGGAGAGGTAAATATGGCAAAGAAGAAATACTTCGATAAAATAGGGGAAAAATAGGAGTTGCTTTTGGAGTTTGCTATATCCATTTAAGGTGTAATAATAACAAGTATAATAGCTATTGCATATTCTTTTGCAATAGCTATTAGTTTGTGAATTAAAACGATTGAGAACGGTCTTGACGGAAGAACATATGTTCTATACAATGTATTAGAGATGCAATCTGCTGTCTCAATAACCGAATCGCGAATGAGTGTAGCAAAGGAGTGTGCATGGTTTGAGTATTCTTGAAGAAATCAGTCATGAAACAATGGTATTTATGCGAGGGAATTACCGTCTTGATGAAATCGGAGGTGATAAAGATGGATTTAAGTTTAAACAAGGAAGTAAAACAATTCTTACCATCTATTCGTATGAGGATAGGTTTACGTTTCTAATAATATTCGGAAAGAAAGAGCGTGAATCTTTTGAAATGCAAAAAAGGGGATATTCTCGGTATATACTTGATTATTACGAGAAATCAAGGACATACCATGATGGGAAATGGATGTTTATTGAGGTAACAACGTTAGAACAGTTAGAAGAAGTAAAAAGACTAATTCAGATAAAGAAAAAACCGAATCGTAAGCCTTTTGCAAAAGAAGATGCTGTATTTTCCTTATGTGGCCAACGGTGCGATCTATGTATTCATTATACTGGAATGAATGAAGAGTTACGTGCTTCTATTGAACCCCATCTGAACAAGATGTGGGAGAGTAATGATTGGGATATGCGTTGTGAGGGCTGTTATAGTAAGGATGACCCTTGTTATGCTAAAGAATGTGTATCTAAGAAAGATATCTCAGAATGTAGGGAATGTAGAGAGTATTCCTGTATCAAGGGAACTGCTGCAGATTATCGATCCATGATACACAAAGAGACACATTCTGCAGATGAGATTACATGGGCAATCCTTCCCTATGTACCATGGCGGTATGAGAAGTGACCTAAACACAAACAGTATATGTTACATAGGTTTGATAAGCTGATGTTAAGCCGATAATAATCAGTAGTATAATTCATTGATTTATGGTATGATTTTGAAGAATAAGAAAGACTACTTCTTTTTGCATATAAATAGCGGAAAAGAACTTTAATTGTGCATGGGTTATCATTTAAATATAATAGGAGATTAACGTTGAATATCACAATACTCTATGAAGACAGAGATATTATTGTCTGTGAAAAACCGGTGGGAGTACCCTCCCAGTCAGCCAAAAGCCTGACTGTGGATTTAGCAAGTGAACTTAAGAATTATCTATATGAGAAAGAAGGGAAGGCCAATCCTTACCTTGCAGTGGTCCACAGATTGGACCGAGCAGTGGGTGGTGTTATGGTCTATGCCAAGACCAAGGAAGCAGCGGCCCAGTTGAGTAGCCAGATTAGTAATGGCACCATGAAGAAGCGGTATCTTACCGTAGTGACATCTGATATGACCAAAGTCAGTGAAAAAGAAGGCTTGCTGCAGGACTACATGGTAAAGGATGGTCGAACCAATACCTCTAAGCTTGTGACAAAAGGAGTGAAGGATGCCAAAGAGGCCAGGCTAAGGTACCGAGTATTAGCTTCAGGAACTGTTCAACAGGGGGAAGAGGTGCAACCAGTCTCGCTTCTTGAGATTGCATTGTTAACCGGCAGACACCACCAGATTCGTTTGCAGATGAGTAAATACTTTGGCGGCGTCTGGGGAGATACCAAATACAATCCGACTTTTCAGAACAAGAGAGGTTGGACCAACGTGGCTCTCTTCGCTTATTCTCTGTCCTTTGAACATCCAAGAACAAAAAAAGAGATAGGCTTTTCTGCCTACCCCTGTGCAATACCATTTGACCAATTTGACCTTATGTCTCTATTGGAAGAGATATAGTAAAGGTCGTTTTTCCTTCATAAGAATCTACTGTAAGCTGCCCTTTGTGGGCAGCGATTATTTTATGTACCGTCGGAAGCCCTAAACCTGTCCCACCGGCTTTGGTGGTATAGAATGGAGTGAAAATCTTCTCAAGGTCATTGGAATCAATAGGAGGCCCCATGTTGGTGATGGCTATTGAAAGGGTTGCATCACGAACAGAACAGACAATGGAGACAAGACTATTGTCCTCGGCCGCCTCAATGGCATTTTTCACTAGGTTCACAAAAGATTCTTTCAATTTTACCGGGTCACAGAGATAGTGATCCACATAAGGGTGACAGTTGTCAGCCAGTGTCAGGCTAAGGCGAACATTCTTTTCTCTAGCATAGGCCTCAAAGCTGGTATTGGTATCTATTAAGAGTTGTTCTAGATCTATCCATGCCAAAGCTAAGGAATCTCCATAGTTAAAGGTTCTAAGCTGGTCTAGTAAAGAGAACAGATCTTTAAGATCTGCCTTCACAGAATTCCAGTATGGTATCTCTGTAATGGATGGCTCCTGTTTCTCCATTAGTTGCAAAGAGCTGTTTATCAAAGTTAGGGGATTCTTAATATCGTGTGTCATACGGGATAAGAAAAATGACATCTCCTGCTTGTACTGGTTGAATGATGTCAACAAAGCTTCATTGTCCTTCATAAGCGCCAGTAACTGGTCTTCTGTATTATTTGCTAACATTGGACTCCCTCCTTTTACATAGTTATATAGAATGTGGTATAATAACAAAAGTGAATCAACGATAGGAGGCTTACTATGATAGATCATAATTGTATTTTCTGCAAAATAGCTGCAGGAGAGATACCAAGCGCTACCATTTATGAGGATGAGGATTTTCGAGTAATTATGGACATTAACCCTGCGTCTAAGGGACATGCCATCATTCTTCCTAAGACCCATGCAGCTAATATCTACGAATTATCTGAGGACGTTGCTGGCAAGATCTTTGTTGTAGCAAAGAAAGTTGCAATGGCAATGAAGGAAGAACTGAATTGTGAAGGTATTAATATTCTTCAGAACAATGGAGAGATTGCTGGACAGACTGTATTCCATCTCCATGTCCATCTCATTCCACGCTATAAAGGGGATAAGATTAATATCAAATGGTCACATAAGGACAAATACAATGACGACTTTGCCACTTTAGCCAAAGCCATCGGTGACTGTGTAAAGTAGAGAAAATATGGTATACAGATACGGCTGACAAATCAAGTGTTTTGTCAGCCGTAGTTAGTGTCATCGTAGTTTGCTCTAACGGGATACCTGATTGATCAAAGAAACAATGGTGTGGATCGAGTTGTTCAGCTTACTGGAACCCATTACGTCAATATAGGTCTGCCTTTGCTCATATAAATCCATAATTGCTTCGTAAAGAGAATCCTCGTTCATTTCCTCTTCTAACAGAACCTTGCTATAGCCTTGATTCTTAAAGGAATTGGCATTTAAGATCTGGTCGCCGCGGCTGGAGGCAGCAGATAATGGAATCAGTAGATTTGGTTTCTTTAAGGCCAGAAGTTCAAAGATAGTGTTGGCTCCCGCTCTGGAAATCACAACATCTGCAGCAGCAAATAAATCTGACATCTCCTCTTTTATATATTCAAATTGTACATAACCCTTAGTATTTGTTAGACTTTCGTCTAGCTTACCATTACCACACAGATGAACCACCTGGAAATGCTCCAATAATCGAGGTAAAATGCTTCGGACAGCATTATTCACCTTCAATGCCCCGAGACTACCACCGGTAACCATAAGGATTGGTTTGTTAAGACTAAAGCCACAGAATTCTGCGCCTTTGATTCTGTTTCCGGCAAATAGCTCTTGCCTGATAGGAGTTCCCGTTAATACAGCTTTCTCAGCAGGGAGTTTATCTACAGTCTCACTAAAGTTAGCACAGACCTTAGTGGCTCTTGGAATGCAGATACGGTTGGCAAGGCCCGGTGTCATATCAGACTCGTGAATAATAGCAGGAATCTTCTTACTTTTGGCCGCCAGAACCACAGGGACCGTAACAAAGCCGCCCTTGGAGAAAACCACATCCGGCTTTAACTGTTTCATAAGTTTCTTGGCTTCGAAATAACCCTTCACCACACGAAAGGGATCAGATAAGTTCTTAATGCTCTTATAACGGCGCAGTTTACCAGAGGAAATTCCGTAATAAGGGATTCCTAATTCTTCTATCAACTTTCGTTCCATTCCATCATAAGAACCAATATAGCTAATCTCATACCCCTGCTCCGTTAATTTTGGAATCAGGGCAATATTAGGAGTAACGTGTCCGGCAGTACCACCACCAGTTAAAATAATACGTTTCATTGTCCATTCCCTCTCTTTTTCTAAGCTCTAAGATTTTGTTTGTATTCCTTTAGTGCATTGGCCAGCTGATCAGGACAGGAAGTGGATTTAAAGCCACACTCAACACCTTCAAGTCTCTGAATTACATCATCTACTTTCATTCCCTCTACCAGTCTAGAGATGCCAGAGGCATTGCCATTACAACCTCCTGTAAAGATTACATTTTTTACAATACCGTCTTCTATTTCAAAATCAATTCCTCTAGAGCAAACGCCCTTTGGTGTATAATGCATTGTTTAATCTCCTTTGCCATAAGCATTTGATGTATAACAGTAAATTATGTACACTGTCATCCAATTCATAATTTTAGCGCACAGTGTCTCGTTTGGCAATGTTTACTTCTAGGATAACTATGTTTTTTAATAGATTTTGCCTCATGGGAAATAATATGATATTATTGTCGTAAAAACAAATGGAGTGAATACTATATGCAGAGAATTGGAATTATAGGAGCCATGGAACTAGAAGTGCAGTGCTTGAAGAAGCAGATACAGGTGACCAGAGTGGTGAAGAAAGCTTCGATGGAATTTAATCAGGGAACCTATCAGGGAAAAGAGATAATAGTCGTAAGAAGCGGAATTGGAAAAGTAAATGCAGCAATGTGTGCTCAAATTCTAGTAGATGAGTTCCAGGTTGAACTGATAATTAATACCGGAATTGCTGGTGGACTTGCAGATGGTGTAGAGATTGGAGATATCGTAATTTCTAAGGATGCCCTTCAGCATGATATGGATGCAACAGGCTTTGGCTATGATATAGGTATTATTCCACAAATGGAGACGTCTGTGTTTATAGCAGATCCTAAGATTGTGGAGCTAGCTGATCAGGTGTGTAAGAAGGAGAATCCAGATATTAATACCTATGTTGGACGTATCGTATCTGGTGACCAGTTTATTTCTAGCAAGGAGAAGAAAGAGTGGCTTTTAGACACCTTTAAAGGCTACTGTGTGGAAATGGAAGGTGCAGCGATAGCACAGGCTGCTTACCTGAATCATGTTAAATTTGTGATTATTCGAGCGATTTCTGATAAAGCAGATAACACTGCTTGTGAGGACTATCCACAATTCGAGCAGAAAGCGGCAGAACACGCAGTAAACCTAGTAAATGGAATGATAGCTTTATTATAAATACATGATCAAGAGGCAAAATAAAAGCGTCTATTCAACTCGATACTTCAGTTGAATAAACGCTTTTTTAATATTCTTGAAAGATATATCCCCATAAGATAGTTTTTTGTCATACAAAATGTAGGAGTAAAGTCTTTTCAAATGGGGACAGGTAGTATATAATATGTTAAAAAATGGAAATTCTATGGGAGGTAGAGAATGATACAGGAATGGTTTGATGAAAATATCTTTTTATACATTATTCTTGGGATATGCAGTATTGGTATTCTGATAAAGTTTATTCTTTCTATGAAGTATCGCTTGTTAATCCGAGCATCGAAAAGGATGGGCACATCCAAAAATCGGTTAATGAGGGTGCTTCGTCTCAAATTTGAAACCTGTTACAAATTAAATATAGGTGTTAATAATGTGGATACTTTTGTGGATAAGTATGTATACAGGTATCGGTTCTGTGGAATATTGTTATACACATGGGAAACAATCAGTGGAGAGATTATTATACTATCTGTACTAAGTGGTTCTATATTCAGTATTCTTGGACTATTAGAGAAGTGTGGAAGAAATGAGATTTTGTCCACTTTTATTGCTGGAGTTTTAGGAGCTTTAGTGTTGATAAGTTACGATCACTTTGTCAATCTAAATATGAAACGAAAGGTTTTAAAGGTCAATATTAGAGACTATTTAGAGAATTTTCTGAAATCAAGATTAGAAAATGGGGAGTTTAGTTCAGAACTATTGGAACAGTATCGCAAGGAATATATGGAGCTTCCGGGACAGAAGAGAAAGAAAAAGGACAAACGGAAGGAAAATGCGAAACCTCTTCCTGGAATGGTGGCTCAGATCGAGAGCGCAGCCACAGCAACAGAGTTAATTTCAGTAAAAGAGAAGATAGCAGAAGTAAAATGTGAACATGTAGAGGATGAGTTTGACGATGCAAAACTTTTTATTCATTCTGAGGAGGTAAAAGAGGAAACGGTGCACTTGGAAGAAGAGGATAAGAAGTTGGCAAAGAAAGAAAAAACGAAGAAGAAATTAAAACCGGAGCAGGAAGCGGAACTTCGCCGAGAGGCTAAAAAGAATGAGTTAAAGAAGATGATTCAGGAGGATAAAGAGAATCGGCATAACATAATGCCTGAGTTGTTTTCGCCAGAGCCAGAACTGGAGGTTGTAAAAGATCTGAAAGAGAAAAAAGATCAGAAAGGCCAGAGAAAAGAGGAGATGAAAAAGGTCCAGAGTGAAAAAGAAAAGGAGCTAAGTCCATTTGCAAGGCCATCTGATAGTAACAATAAATTAAAGGGGAATAGTAATCAAAAAGCCATTTCCACTGAGGAAGCTCAGATTATAGAGGATATTTTAAGAGAGTATCTGGCATAATATGTTGTAATATGAAAACTAATTTTATTATTGCTAATACCTGGTCGATTTGATAGAATATACTTTAAAAGCATAATAATACCAGTACTATTTTTATAAATCATTATATAATAAGTGGACCAAAGGAGTGCAAAGAAAATGGCAAAAGATGTATCATTTATCTATTCTACAGCAAGTGACTTCATAGCGGATGAAGAACTTGCTATGATCAAAGAAAGCACATTAAGTGCTAAGAAGATGCTTTTGGATAAGACAGGTGCAGGTAATGATTTTCTAGGTTGGATTGACCTTCCTGTAGATTATGACAAAGATGAGTTTTTAAGAGTTCAGAAAGCAGCAGCAAAAATTCAGAACGATTCCGAGGTTTTAATTGTAATTGGAATTGGTGGTTCTTACCTGGGTGCACGTGCAGCAATTGAGTTTTTAAGACATAGTTTTTATAATAGTGTATCTAAGGAGATTCGTAAGACTCCTGAGATTTACTTTGTAGGTAACAACATCAGTAGCACTTATATTACTCATTTGATGGAAGTAGTAGGAGACAGAGATTTCTCCGTAAACGTTATTAGTAAATCTGGCACGACTACTGAACCAGCCATTGCTTTCCGTCTCTTTAAGAAGAAGCTAGAAGATAAATATGGAAAGGCCGAAGCAGCTAAGAGAATTTATGCTACCACTGATAAGGCTAAGGGAGCGTTAAAGAATCTTGCTGATGAGGAAGGCTATGAGACTTTTGTTGTTCCTGATGATGTAGGAGGAAGATTCTCCGTATTAACAGCAGTTGGCTTACTTCCAATTGCAGCAAGTGGTGCAGATATCACTATGTTAATGGAAGGTGCAGCTGCTATGAGAAGCAACTGTCTTGACAATGATTATGAGAATAATGATGCGTTATTATATGCGGCAGTTCGTAATATTCTTCTTAGAAAGAATAAGAACATAGAGATTCTTTGTAATTATGAGCCAGCTCTCCATTATGTGGGAGAGTGGTGGAAACAATTGTATGGGGAAAGCGAAGGCAAGGATAAGAAGGGTATCTTTCCTGCAGCAGTAGATTTCACAACGGATCTTCACTCAATGGGACAGTTTATTCAAGATGGTCAGAGAACTGTGTTTGAAACAGTAATTGAGTTGGAGACACCACAATGCCAATTGACGATTGAGGAAGAGCCAGTAGATTTAGATGGATTAAACTATCTTGCTGGTAAAACGGTTGACTTTGTGAACAAGAGTGCTATGCAGGGAACCAGACTTGCTCACAGTGATGGAGACGTTCCTAACCTGTTAGTAAAGCTGCCAGCACAGGATGAATATTCTTTAGGCCAGTTATTCTATTTCTTCGAGTTTGCAGTTGGTATCAGTGGCTACCTATTAGGTGTTAACCCATTCAATCAACCAGGTGTAGAAAGCTATAAGAAGAATATGTTTGCTTTACTTGGCAAACCAGGCTTTGAAAAAGAAAGAGAAGAATTATTAAAGAGGCTATAGTTTGACAGCGGACTTAAAGATGGTAGAGTCAGTTTAGCACCATGAACAGATAGAGGTTGAGATTCATATAATTATACCGGTATAGGCTTATAAACCTATACCGGTTTTTTTACTTCTATTGAGACAAACATACCTAGGCTAAATAGACAAAATATACACTAATTACAGATAAATCTTAATACATTGACAAAAAAACAAAATATGGTTATAATTACAACAGATTGTATTATATTTTCTATAAATGATATATAATAATAAGATATTAGAACGAATTAGAAATTAATAGAACGAATTAGAATATTATATGGGAAAATTATAAATATATATACGAATTATACTATTTTTTAAAAAAATTAAGAAGCAAAGAGATTACTACAGAAATGAGGTGGCTTATGATAAACTGTGATGGAAGCAAACATTACAAAGAAGTAACCCCAGATAGCACAGTAAAAAGGTTACAATCTATTTTAGAGGAGCTAGGAATAGAGGTACAAGAAAACTGGATGCCAAAAAGTTCGGTTGGAACATATTCTCTGCGTGTTTGTGTAAAAGGGGCACAGTTTGGTACCAATGGAAAAGGTGTAAGTGAAAGTCTAGCCCGTGCCAGTGCTTATGCGGAATTCTTTGAACGTTTTCAGAATGATATCATTGATTTGGCATGTATTTTAGGGGAGACGGATAGTACATATGAATTTAGACACTCTTTGGATGCTAGAATAGTGTCTGCCAAGGAAGTGGCTTCTTTACAGAGCCGGTTTATGGATTTATTTTATAAAGAGATGGGCTTAGAGAGTGCCTCCATCACTGAAAAGATAATGTTTTTAAATTCAAATGAAAAGTCGGAATATCATTTCCATAATGAGACATCTGGTTATGAGCTAAAGCCTTATTATAATGTGACAAAGAATATAATTGAAGAATTGCCATATAGCTTATATACTAGCTACTATGGTTCTAATGGCATGTGTGCAGGTAACTCTCCTGAAGAAGCTATGTGTCAGGGATTATCTGAGATTCTGGAGCGATATGTACAGACAAAGATGATGCAGGAGAATTTAAGCTTTCCTAATGTTCCGGAAAGTGTTATGAAGCGATTTCCTCATGTTTATACCATGTATCAAAAGGCAACTGCTATTGAAGGCTACTCTGTAAGTATGAAAGACTGCTCTATGAACGGCAAATATCCGGTTGCTGCTCTAGTAGTATGCGAAAAAAACACAGGAAAGTGGGGCGTTAAATTTGGGGCACACCCAGACTTTGGCATCGCCATGGAACGAACCATAACGGAAACCACACAGGGTGTTGATATTCAAAAATACGCATCCAATAGTATGATTAATTTTCATAATAATAAAGTGGATGACATTATCAATATTTATAATAGCTTTAAAGCAGGTATCGCACGTTATCCTTACCAATTTCTCTCTAACAAATCAGACTTTAAGCCATGGAACCCTGAGGATGTATCTCATATGTCGAATAAAGAGATTCTTCATCATATGATACAGGGAATTGAAAAAGCAGGGTTTGAAATCCTAGTAAGAGATGTATCCTATACAGGCTTTCCATCTTATCACATTATTGTGCCGGGAATGTCTGAAATCTGTCATTTTGACAGCCTTCGTCTTAGAGCTTGTAATACAAGAGCATATCTTATTAAGTATTTAAATCATCCTGAAAAAATTGATAGAAAGATAGCAAAATATCTCAGTGGAGTACTGGAGTTCTTCTCGGATTCTCAGATTGAAACAGGTTTGCGGTTTCTGTTTTCCTATGCAAGAAATGCAAAAGATCTTCCAGCTGAGAATATTGGCCTTGGTTGGTTGTACCTAGATGCCATGTGCCATGTCTATCTTGAGAATTACAATGTTGCAGAACATTGCATGCTGAAGCTGATACAGCAGGCAGAGATTATAAAGAGCTTTCCAGAATTTGATGGACAAGACCTGCAAAAAGATGTGGATTTCTACTATGGCGTTATGTATTATTGTCAAGCTATGGGTGAAATGCAGAATCATAGGGCTGTTATGGACTACCTCTCTATTATTTGTAGTAAAGAGATTGTAGATCGGATTGAGGATATATTTGCAGATGTAAAACAAGTCTTTGTGAAGCAGTATCCGAAACATGATATAAACGATGAAAATCATAGGTATGGACAGGTGAGCTGTTGTGATTATCCATTAGTATTAAAGTGTCAGCAGATTCTTAAAGGCTTACAAGTAAAAAATCCTATCAAACAGGAACATTTACAGAATTTCTTTCATGAAATACGTAGGTATTAAATATAGTTCCATTCCTTTATTGTTTATGGAGAATTGCATAAAAGGAAGGAGATGATATCTGAGAACACCTAAGGGAGAGAATAGGCATAAGCTTTGAATATGCATTATTCATGTATCAACTACATAATAAGATGAGTTACAAATGCAAGAAAATAAATTAGAAAGGAGGAGTGATATGAAAACACCAAAGGGTGATATCAGTGA
>JAEZPG010000124.1 GCA_023413555.1 Bacillota bacterium
TGGTTTTTATTGTTTGGCTGATAGTTGCCCCTTTTCTAGTGGAATTACTTATTAAAAAGGATAAAACAAAGGAACAGTCTAACATTCTGCCTGTCTTTTGTAAGAAATACAACTATAATTATAAGGAACTAATTTCTCAGCTGACGGTGTATAGTATATTCTTACTGTATCTGATGGTACAGTTTTATGCCAATACACATAGTTCCATTACGGAGGTTTATATTGTATATGCACCGATTATGTATGCTTTTGGGTCTCTGGCAGGGTTTATTGGTCTTTATATGTATATAAGAAAGAAAATTGGTAATGAATTAGAGAACAATCAACTTTAGAAAATAAAGGGGGGTATTGTGATTAATATATGACCGAGAGAGGCGAAAATTAGGAAAAAGAACTAGAATTAGCAATATTTAAAAAAAAATCTTTAAAAAAAATGAAAAACTGTTTATAATATAAGATATGTTATTATGAAAAGTACAATAATGATATGTCTTAGCATATTAGATAGATAAAGATGGAAAGTTTGAAAGGAGAAACTTCATGTTGGGTAGTGATATTGGAATTGATTTAGGAACCGCTAGTGTACTTGTTTATATAAAAGGAAAGGGCGTTGTTTTAAAAGAGCCATCTGTTGTAGCTTTTGACCGAGACACCAACAAGACTAAGGCTATCGGAGAAGAAGCTAGGTTAATGTTAGGTAGAACTCCTGGTAATATTGTAGCTGTAAGGCCTTTACGTCAGGGTGTAATTTCTGATTATACGGTAACTGAAAAGATGTTAAAGTACTTTATTCAAAAGGCGGTAGGAAAACAACGTTTTAGAAAGCCAAGAATTAGTGTTTGCGTGCCTAGTGGTGTTACAGAAGTTGAGAAGAAGGCTGTTGAGGATGCAACTTATCAGGCTGGAGCAAGAGAAGTTGCCATTATCGAAGAACCAATCGCTGCTGCTATTGGTGCCGGAATCGATATATCCAGACCATGCGGTAACATGATTGTAGATATCGGTGGAGGTACTACTGATATAGCTGTTATCTCTCTTGGTGGTACAGTAGTTAGTACTTCTATTAAAATTGCCGGTGATGATTTTGATGAAGCAATCGTTCGTTATATGAGAAAGAAACACAATTTATTAATAGGTGAAAGAACTGCAGAGGATATTAAAATCAAGATTGGTTCTGCATTTAAGAGACCAGAAGTTGCTTCTATGGATGTCAGAGGACGTAATCTTGTAACAGGCCTTCCAAAGACAATTACTGTAACTTCTGATGAGACAGAAGAAGCATTACGAGAGACTACTTCTCAGATCGTAGAAGCAGTTCACTCAGTGTTAGAAAAAACTCCACCAGAATTAGCTGCTGATATTGCAGATCGTGGTATCGTATTAACTGGTGGCGGATGTTTATTATATGGCCTGGAGGAGCTTATTGAAAGCAAGACAGGCATTACTACAATGACAGCAGAGGATCCTATGACAGCTGTAGCTATTGGGACAGGTAAGTTTGTAGAATTTCTAGCAGGAAAAAGAGACTAATCAGTTGCATGATAATTAAAGTAGCTTCCCTTTCCTTGGGAAGCTACTTTCGGTTAAGCTTCAAATATTTTTGAATTAATTTTAAAGTTATTGTAGAGGTAGCCGATATATAATATGGGTTGTTAACTAAAGCCAGAAGGGAAGGATCAAATGGTTAGAGGTTTATATTCCGCCTATTGTGGTATGATGAGTGAACAAAAGCGATTAGATATTATTTCTAACAATATTGCTAATGCTGCTACGGTGGGATACAAGAGTGAAGGAGTGACAAATCAATCCTTTGATAGTGTTTATACTTTAAAGATCAAAGATGCCACAAACGGCTTTGTGGACGAAAGAATCGGAAGTATGAGCTTAGGATCCAAGATTGGTGAGGTTTATACCAATTATACGCAAGGTTCTTTAAGACAAACAGGTTATACTTTTGATTTAGCCATGGAAGGTAAGGGTTTTTTTGCAGTATCTGTTATGGATGGTGAAGGCAAAGAATCCATTAAATATACACGGGATGGAAGCTTTAAGATGGGAAATGGTGGAATTCTCCTAGATACTGACGGCAATCATGTAGTAGGAGAAAGTGGAAACATTCAAATCCCTATCGATGCAACAGAGATTACCATTGATTCTATAGGTGGGATTTATGCAGATGGTAACTATGTTGACAGTGTAAAGATTACAGATTTTTCAGATTATGATTACATAAAAAAGTTTGGTAACAATCTGTATGAAACAGTAGATGGCGCGGAAGAAATTCCAGTGACAGGGACTGTTCGTCAGAAATATTTGGAGCAATCCAATGTTAACTCTGTTAAAGAGATGGTGAACATGATTACCATTACAAGAGCGTATGAGGCAAACCAGAAGGTGATTAATACTGTTGATAGCATGCTTGATAAGGCAGTTAATTCTGTGGGAAGACTATAAGAAAGGGGATATAGCCTATGATGAGATCATTATGGACTGCAGCTACTGGTATGACAGCTCAGCAGGTCAATGTAGATACCATTTCTAATAATTTAGCCAATATAAATACCAGTGGCTTTAAAAAAGATACAGCGGAGTTTAAATCTCTGCTTTATCAAAGTATACAGGAGAGATCCACCGATAGTGAGGGAAATCAGAAACCAGTTGGTGTACAGGTGGGGCTTGGAGTTCGTAATTCAGCTATTACCACTCGGTTTGACCAAGGAACCATTACTCCTACAGAAAATCCTTTAGACTTAGCGATTGCTGGCACTGGCTTTTTTATGGTACAGCGGCCGGATGGTGGCATTGGATATGTAAGAGGTGGGAGTTTTACCGCTGCATTAATAGGTGGTGGTATCACCATTGCTGACAGTGATGGTAACCCAGTTTTGGATATAAATCAACAGCCAATCATCTTTGATACCTCTTATAACATGTCAAAGATTATTATTGATGGCACTGGTAGAATTGCATTTCCTGATGAAAAAGGGAATCCACAGTTTGAAGATGCACAGTTGGGAATTGTTCAGTTTAATAATCCTGCTGGACTTACCAAGTTAGGGAATAACTATTTTGCTGAAAGCGAAGCTTCTGGTGAACCAAAACTGGAAATTGATGATGAAACCATAACTAAGAGTATAGTTAGGCAGCAATGTCTAGAGGCATCTAATGTTTCAGCGGTAGATGAGATGGTTAATCTTATTGTTGCACAGCGTGCTTATGAAATGAATTCAAAGATTATTACTGCATCTGATACTATGTTACAGCAGGCGAATAACTTACGTTCATAATTTAGATAGGAGGAATGTAGATGAGTATATCTATTGATAACAGTAATATATCTTCCTTATATTCGACCAATTCTTCTAATAAAATATCTGGTGATAAATTGAAATCTACCTTGACTGGAGATTTTTCCAATGCCACAGATGAGGAATTGATGGATGTTTGCAAAGACTTTGAGGCATATTTTGTTGAAATGGTAATGAAAGAAATGAGAAAAACCGTACCCTCCAGTGAGAAGAATGAGTATATGGAGTATTTCGGAGATAACTTATATCAAGAATATGCTAAAAATATAGCAGATAGTGGTTCTATTGGTTTGGCTAAGACACTTTATGAATCTATGAAGAGAGATAGATTATAGGATTATGAGGAACACAGTAAATATTTACAAGCAAAGGATTAATTTGTCGGTTGGGACTTATTACTGTAAAGAAAATCTTGTGCAACGATTAAGGTATTGCTATAATAATTGAATAGAGAGCATAGAGATAAAGGGCTGTCGCAATGCTGCGATAGCCCATTTTAGCGAGGTGGAAAGAACCAGTGGAAGAAGTGTTGGAAGGTTATGTGGACCGAATTGTATATCGTAACAGCGAGAATGGCTATACCGTTTTAAATCTGGTTCGAGATGATATAGAGATGACAGTTGTGGGAACCTTTACCTTTGTTAGTGAGGGAGAATATATCTGTGTAACTGGTACGTATGCCACTCACTCTGTTTACGGGGAGCAGCTAGTAATGAAGTCATATGAGGTGAAAGAACCTGAGGACTTATTTTCCATAGAGAGGTATTTGGGTTCGGGTGCAATCAAAGGTGTAGGATGTGCATTGGCTGCACGTATTGTACGTAAATTTAAGAAGGAGACCTTTGACATTATTGAAAGGGAGCCTGAAAGGCTTTCAGAAATAAAGGGAATCAGTGAACGTATGGCAAGGGAAATAGGAATTCAGTTTGAAGAAAAGCGGGATATGCGTAATGCAATGCTATTCCTTCAAAAATATGGAATATCCAACACCTATGCAATCAAGATATACCAACAATACGGCCAGAAAATGTATGATATCATCCAGAAGAATCCGTACCAGTTAGCAGAGGATATCAGTGGCATAGGATTTAAGCTTGCGGATGAGATTGCCAGAAATGTTGGAATATCTCCAGATTCCAGTGATCGAATTAAAGCCGGAATCCTATATGTACTAAACAATGCTTCAGGATTAGGCCATGTCTATTTGCCAGAACAGGAGCTTTTAAGACAGAGCAGTGAACTTCTTCTGGTGGACCTAACTGATATAGAGCATCATTTACTTGATATGCAAATTGATAAAAGAGTTATTGTAAAGGAAATGGAGGATACTAAGGTTATATATAGTTCTATTTATTACTATATGGAGTTGAATTGTGCCAGAATGTTGCATGATTTGAATGTGAAATACGATTTAGCTGAGCAAGTTTTAGCTGAGCGGGTATTGCGGTTGGAACGAAGTGCAGGTATTACCTTAGATGACATGCAACGCCAGGCAGTATATGAAGCCGCCAAGAATGGACTTCTTATTATTACGGGTGGTCCGGGAACCGGTAAAACTACTACGATTAATCAGATTATTCGATTCTTCGAGTCAGAAGGGTTACAGTTTTTACTGGCAGCACCTACAGGCCGGGCGGCTAAGCGGATGAGTGAGACTACTGGATACGAGGCTCAGACCATCCATCGCCTGCTGGAGCTTAATGGAGCAATGGAAGAATCAGATGTTCGTATGAAGTTTGAACGAAATGATGAAAATCCATTGGAGGCAGATGCTATCATTATAGATGAGATGTCCATGGTAGACATAAATTTACTCCATGCTTTTTTGAAAGCTGTATCGGTTGGCACGAGAGTAGTCTTTGTAGGGGATGTTAATCAACTTCCAAGTGTAGGTCCCGGCAATGTGTTAAAGGATATGATCCATTCTGAATGTTTTAATGTGGTTCGTCTTACCAGGATATTTCGTCAAGCTGCAGAAAGCACCATAATTACCAATGCTCATAAGATAAATGAAGGTAAGCCAATCAGACTTGACAATAAGAATAAAGATTTCTTTATGCTTAAGAGAGAGGATACTACTTTAATTACTCGAGTGGTCCTATCTCTCGTGATGGAGAAGATGCCAAAATATGTGAATGCCGCACCGCTTGACATTCAGGTTCTTACACCTATGCGTAAAGGGGAACTTGGGGTTTTTAAGTTGAATGAGGTATTACAACGATATATGAATCCTCCTGCCCCTGATAAAAAGGAGAAGGAGTTCAGAGAAGTTATATTTCGTGAAGGCGATAAGGTCATGCAGATTAAGAATAATTATCAGATTGAGTGGGAAAATCGCAATGAGTACGATGTTTGCTTAAATAAAGGGACGGGGGTTTTTAATGGAGACTGTGGAATCATTGTTGAGATTAATACTTTCGCGGAACTTATGACTATTGAGTTTGAAGAAGGAAGGAGGGTTGAGTATCCATTTGCCAATTTGGAGGAATTGGAACTGGCTTATGCCATAACGATTCACAAATCTCAAGGTAGTGAATATCCGGCTGTAGTAATTCCTCTTCTGACAGGTCCTAGAATGTTATTTAACCGGAACCTTTTATACACTGCGGTAACAAGGGCAAAGAAATGTGTTACTATTGTAGGAAGTGAGGATATGGTACAGAGGATGATAGATAATACCATGGAGCAGAAACGTTATTCAAGCCTGAATGTACGAATCAAAGAAATCAATGGTTTGTAAAATGTATAGTTATATAATATAATATACACAGTGCTATGTATAGATATAGGGAAAAATGTGATTAATGTAAGGAATAAAGGAGAATAGGTATGGATTGTACTTTAGTAGTAATGGCTGCTGGAATGGGAAGTCGTTTTGGTGGAATCAAACAGCTTGAGCCGGTAGGACCAAGTGGTGAAATAATAATGGATTATTCAGCTTATGCAGCTAAAAAAGCAGGATTTAATAAGATTATTTTTATTATACGTAAAGACTTGGAAGAGGATTTTGTTAAAATTGTGGGTAATAGAGTAGCAGAGCAGATTAAAGTGGAGTATGTATTTCAGGAGCTGGATGATTTGCCAGAAGGTTTTTCGGTGCCGGAGGGTAGAGTAAAGCCATGGGGAACGGGACATGCAATTCTGTCTGTAAAGGACTCTATTCATGAACCTTTTGCAGTAGTTAACGCTGATGATTATTACGGTGAAGAAGGATTCAAAATAATTCATGACTTCTTAATCAGCCAGACAATGATTTCCGATCAATATAACATTTCTATGGTAGGGTTTCAGTTAGGCAATACGTTAAGTGAAAATGGTTCAGTGACCAGAGGTGTATGTAAGGTTAATTCAGAACACAAGCTCATAGATATACTGGAAACCTCCGGTATCCATAGAGATGGTGACAAGATTATTTCTGATATAGAAGGACAGAATTTGACAGATCAAACTCCTGTATCCATGAATATGTGGGGCTTTATGCCAGATTTTCTAAATGAATTAGAAGATCGTTTTGTGGAGTTTCTTTCCCAGCTAGAAGGAAATGAGTTGAAGGCTGAGTTCCTTCTTCCAATGATTGTAGGCGATTTAATAAAAGAAAATAAAGCAGAGGTTACTGTACTATCTTCAAAAGATAAATGGTTCGGTGTAACCTATAAAGAGGATAAAGAATATGTAGTGAAATCTTTTGCAGAACTTGTAAAACAAGGGGTTTATCCAGCGAAATTATTCTAGGAGATATAGAATGAGGGGATTAAAGGTTGTACTGGATTTCCTATATCCTAAAAGGTGCCCTATATGTGAGAATATCGTAATTCCCAAGGGTAGACTAATATGTAGAACCTGTTATGAGGAATTGCCTTTTGTTGTAGAACCACGATGTAAAAAATGTGGGAAACCTTTAGGTAATATGGAGAAAGAGTACTGTTACGACTGTGAGAAAAAAACCTTTCACTATGAGTCCGGATATGGTTTATGGATCTACGATGGGAAGATGAAAAATTCCATGTCTGCCTTTAAATATCGAGGTAAAAGGGAATATGCTGATTTTTTTGGTCAGGAACTTTTATTAAATTATAAAAACTGGATACAGGCCATGGGAATCCAGGTAATAGTCCCGGTCCCTATACATAATAAGAAACTTCGAAAAAGAGGTTATAATCAAGCAGGGCTTTTGGCTGAGATAGTCGGAAGAGGGACAGGAATACCAGTTGAAGAACAATTAGAACGCTGTATTAATACCAAACCACAAAAAGTATTAGATAACAGAGAAAGAATATATAACCTACAGAATGCCTTTCGAATTAACCAGAAGAAGAAATTTCCCACGAGAGATAAGATAATATTATTGATTGACGATATATATACTACAGGGAGTACAATAGAAATATGTACAAATGCATTACTTGAAGCAGGAGCTGATAAAGTATTTTTTCTCTGCTTGTTCATAGGAAAAGGTTATTAGGAGGTGTAATATGGATGTTAGAAACTGCAGGAATTGCGGTAAATTATATAATTATTTTGGCTTGCAACCATTGTGTCCAACCTGCCTGAATGATTTAGAGGAAAAGTTTAAGCTTGTAAAGCAGTATATATATGATAATCCAGAGTGTGGGATACAGGAAGTATCTGAGGAACTTGATGTTACTATACAGACAATCCACCGTTGGATAAGGGAAGAGAGATTGTCCTTCTCCGAACGTTCAGATGTGGGATTGGAGTGTGAACTCTGTGGTGTTATGATAAGGACGGGAAGATATTGTAAATTATGCAAGGAGAAGCTAGCCAATAATCTTAATAGTGTTTATAATACCGATATTTCACCAAAGGAAAGAAAAAAACAACAGGCTATAAATCCTAAAATGAGATATTTTAACGAAAAATAAAAGTAAGGGTTTTGTCGTATTATTACGATAAAACCCTTTTCACATTCTTGCGAATAACAGATAAAAATGTCTTCCAAATAATGAACCCCCACCTGGATTCGCTAAGACAGTGCATTGTAGAAAAGAATATGTTTCTTTAATTGTTCAGCCGCATTCCATTCTCTTCAAGCGTTATACTGCCATCTTTAAGAAGGCGTCCGACGGCTCGCTTAAAGGCATTTTTACTAAGCTCGAATTCTCTTTTTATATCCTCAGGATCAGATTTATCGTGATAAGGAAGAAATCCACCTGCCCCGATTAGCTTCTTTAGAATGATTTCCTTGTCAACATCCATTTGAATGTAGGACTTTTCTCTTAGACTTAAGTCTAGTTTTCCATTGTCTTTTACAGAGATTACTCTAGCTTCTATCTGTTCCCCAATCTTTACAGGTCGCACCAACTCTTTCTTTGGAATTAAGGCAGAGTATTTGTTATCAACTGCCACAAAGGTACCAAATTGGTCACTGAGTTCATATACAATACCGGAAACTTTGTCATCTTTTTTGTAAGGAGAATCTGTTGATAAGTATTCATAGACCTTCATAGAGGCACAAAGACGATGACTTTTGTCAATATATAGGGTAACTAGTACTTGATCTCCTTTAGCAACCTTACCGGTCTGCTGCTTAAATGGAAGTAACAAATCCTTTGCTAATCCCCAGTCTAAGAAAGCACCAATTTGAACAACTTCTTTTACTGTTAGAAGAGCAACCTGATTCAAGGTTAGGGCAGGTTTTGTTGTTGTTGCAATTAATCGGTCTTCGCTATCCTTGTAAATAAATACTTCAATTTCTGTTCCTAATTTGACACCTTCCGGAACCTGTTTCTTAGGCAATAATACTCTGTCATTGCTGTCCTGGGCTACGGCCAGATATACGCCGAATTCGGTGGTTTTAACAACTTGCAGGGTCTGAATCTGACCCAGTGTGAGGCTCTCTTTTATATTCATTAATTAACTCCTTCGCTACTTCAATAGACTAGTTACTAGAACTCCCTCTGAATTCCAAAATACAATATGGAACATGGTCGATTCCAGCTAAAACAATCGTGCATTTTTCCTCGGTTAGGGACACCAGAGGGCAAATGGTATCTCCTAATATTGCGGATTTTTTATATTCAACCAGTACATCCCGGATGATAAATCCAGCTGGAAGGTATTCTATTGCCATCTTAATATATTGACCATTATTAACATGATGATTGGAATCTAAGTTTCCTTTGATTACCACAAAAGATTCCTCTTCTACATACTGAGCTGGGACTTCCAGCTTTCTTTTATCATCTTCCATAGGGTAAGCTTCTTCTAGCACATACTTCTCGACACTGATGGTATTGGTTCGGGTTGGACGTTGCTTTTTGGTATCTATGAGAACCCAAATGGAATTAGCAGCTGCCACAAGTTCTCCTTTTGCATCTGTCATGGTAAAGCTACGATATCCCAACATGGAATTAAAGCTGTAGGGCCATGTGGAGACGAGGATTTCCTCTCCTAAATTAGGAAGACGAGCTATCTTGAGATGCCAGTTAGTAACCACCCATACTTTGTTTTGTTCCTCCAGATACTCAATTCCTATGCCGATGTCTTCAGAGTGAAAGGTAGAGCAGTCTTGAAAATAATTAATAATACCAGCAATATCTAATTGTTTTTGTGCATTTACTTCGCTATATCGGATGCGGCTATTAAATGAATACATAATGTACTCCTTTGTTTGTATTAGTTTATGGTCGCTATAACCATAGGTTAATCGAGATAATTCACATATATCAAATTATAAACATTTCAAAGAGAAAATACAACATCATTGTAAATTTGCCTTTTCACTAGTATTTTTTGTAAAAGAAGTATATAATAAGGAAAATGAAACGGCGTAGTTGTTTCTAATAGTGCCACTTATGTGGAGTAATATGAGAGATAATAAGGAGAGATTATAGATGAAACAAATTATAAGCACTGACAAGGCTCCTCAGGCAATCGGTCCATATTCCCAGGCAATTGAAGTGAATGGGATGATATTTACATCAGGGGTTATCCCTATTAATCCTGTAACAGGAGAACTGGTAACTGGAACAATCGAGGAGCAGGCTACGCAGGCCATTGGCAATCTAGCAGCTCTTTTAGAAGCAGCCGGAACCAGCACAGATAAAGTGATTAAGACTACAGTATTTATTAAAGATATGAATGACTTTGGCAAGGTAAATGAGATTTACGCCAAGTACTTTACAAAAGATTTTCCTGCTCGCTCCTGTGTGGAAGTAGCAAGACTTCCAAAGGATGTATTAATTGAGATTGAAGCTATTGCTGAAAAATAGAAGAAAACCTATAGGAAGAATAGAAGGAAAGGAGCAATTCCACGATGAAGAACAATAGAGTAGCATATATAAATCAGGTCTTTCTTGCTACTATTTTGACATTTATCTTCGGAAGTTATCTTCTTCATTATATCGAGCAAGGAACTGGGATCATCATTCCGACGTTTGTCAGAATGATATACTCCCAATTGATTTTACTGTTACCTGCAGTAATCTATCTGTGTGTCAATAAGATACCGCCGGTGCAATTTATAAGGTTAAAAAAGGTTAACTTTATAACGATAATTCTATTAGTGTTATTGGGATTCTTTGTTCGGCCTCTTATGAATTTACTAAGCGTTATTTCTATGATTTGGGTGGAGAATACGATTGAAGACACCGCTACCCAATTGTTGTCGGAGGTTAATTTTTTCTTAGCATTGCTCTTCATAGCTGTTATTCCTGCTATATTAGAGGAATTTGTATATCGTGGTGTTTTCTATAACGAGTACAGGAAAGTTAATACCAGAAAGGCTGTTCTTTTGAGCGGACTGTTATTTGGAGTGATGCATATGAACTTAAATCAGTTTATATATGCATTTTTTATGGGTGTAATCTTTGCCATGATCATAGAAGCAACAGATTCTATTCTATCTTCTATGATTGTGCACTTTACTATTAATGGAAGCTCACTTATTTTTCTTAAAATTACTCCTTGGTTACAGGAACAAGCTGGCTATGCCAATAGTACTACATTATTGGATAGTAATGTAATGACGAGGGAAGAAATTCTTAAACTGTTACCGTCTTTGGTTGTACCTGCTATTATGGCCTTGATCATAAGTCTGCTTCTTTATTATGGAATAGTAGTATATAACAAAAGATCAGATGTTATCAAACGTATATTTAGTAAGGAAGAGAATGAAAAAAAGACGGAGAAGCTGATTACGGCTCCTCTGGTAGCAGGTTTGGTAATTTGTATTTTTACTATGATATTAAGTGCAGTTGCATAGATAATCTAGTCTACCAATATGGTAAGATAATAAGTTAGGGTGTGTCTCATTGCTATCTAGTGCGACACACCCTTATACTTTCCACTAGATCATACATACTTAAAACATAACTCTATATAGTAAGAACATCAGTGTTAACCTCTGTAAGTAGCCTAGCCTGTCACATAGACAATGCAGCAATATCCATAAGTAATCCTCCTGACTTAGCTGCCAATTACAATAGCTTCTTTTGGTAAACGGTAAACTATGCTATAATAAAGGAGACCGAATATCTATCAGTTAGAATATCTATATTGGCTGAATCAAAAGATAAATTTAGATAATTAGTCCTTAACTAATCATAGATTGGTCTATGGACTACCACCACAGAGAGTGTAGAAGGGAGATAGTTATGAACAAAGTACATGATTTAATTATTATTGGAAGTGGTCCTGCAGGATTAACTGCTAGTATTTATGCCAGTCGAGCGGAGTTAGATACTATAATCATAGAAAAGAATATGATGAGTGGAGGACAGATTATTAATACCTATGAGGTAGATAATTATCCAGGAATCCCAGGTATCAGTGGATTTGATCTAGCTTTAAAGTTCAGAGAACACTGTGACAAATTAGGAGCTACTTTTGTAGAAGGAGATGTTGTAAGCTTTGCGGTACAGGATAAGATTAAAAAAGTTACGTTAGATTCTGGGGAAGAATATCTTGCCAAGGCAGTGATTATTGCAACAGGTGCTGTGACACGAAAACTTGGGGTGGTTGGAGAAGAAGAAATGTCTGGAATGGGGGTATCTTATTGTGCTACCTGTGATGGAGCTTTTTTCAAAAATCGAACTACAGCAGTAGTCGGAGGTGGAGATGTAGCTGTTGAGGATGCCATTTACCTTGCCAGACTGTGTAAAAAGGTCTATGTAATTCACAGAAGAGATGAATTTAGGGCAGCAAAGACTCTTGTTTCCCGTCTGCTAACGTTAGACAATGTAGAGATAATATGGGATTCAGTAGTTGAGGAAATACTGGGGGATGAATTTGTAGAAAGTGTGAAGCTAAAGAATGTTAAAACCGAGGAAAATAGCTTGGTTACAGTGGATGGAGTATTTATTGCAGTAGGATATAATCCGGCATCTGAGGTATATCGAGAGATTGTAAACGTAGATCAATCTGGCTATATTGTTGCGGATGAAAGTTGTGAAACTAACGTTCCTGGTGTATTTGCAGCTGGAGATATCCGTACAAAGCTGCTAAAACAGATTATTACAGCAGCATCGGATGGTGCAAATGCTATTACAAGTGTAGAAAAATACCTATCTACGTTGTAAATGGTGAAATATTATATATTTTTAAGGATTTAGAGCGCAAAATAGACAAAAACGTAACAATTTATATGATATATTTGTAAAATAAATTTAATTAAAACGGTACAATTACTTGACTAACATATATATTTTTGTTATAATAGCCTTGTTCAGTTAACAATTTCGTAATAATTAAGAGAAGTTATTTAATAATTGGAGGATAATAGGATGAACAAGGCTAGAATTATTAAGTCTGCTTTATGTATGACATCAGCGATAACCGTTATGGTAGCAGCTAAGACTGCTCCAGCAGAAGCTTTTAATATTAATACTGTTGATTCCAGTGAAGTTGCTTTAATTAATTCTGTTGCAGAATACAGTAGTAACTCTTTAGCAGGTATTTCACTTTATTTAGATAAATATTATACATCTACAGGTAATGAATCTTTGGATATGACGAAGCAGAATACTGTTGATTCTGGTCTTTCTACAGTTGGAACCAGTAAGGTGGCATCACAGGGGGCTGCAACTCCAGTAGCAACAACAACCCCTACAGCAACTCCAAAGCCAACCGCTAAACCGGTTTCTAAGTATGCTAAGACAGGAATCTCCATAGCTGATAACTATGTTAACATTCGTTCTAAAGCGAGTACAGATGGTGAGATTGTTGGTAAGTTATACACAGGTGCAGCAGTTTCTATTGTAAATAATAAAGGTGAATGGGTTGAAGTGAAATCTGGCAGTTTGACCGGATACATAAAAAAAGAATTTCTTGCAATAGGTGAAGCGGCTGAGAAGGTTGCTAGTAAATATGGTAAGAAGACGGCAACTGTTAATACTACAACAATTCGTCTTAGAGAAAAAGCTAGTACCAATAGTAGAACCCTTGCATTACTAGGGGAAGGTGAAAGTTATACTGTAAGTAAAACGGATGATAAATGGGCTAAGGTTACTGTTGATGATGTAAAAGGTTATCTTTCTTTAGAGTATGTTAAGATAGATGTTAAGTTTGATAAAGCAATATCAATTGAAGAAGAAAAGAAGGCAGAAGAAGCAAAAGCTGAGGCTGCTAGAAGAGTTGCTGAAAGAGGATCTAATAGAACGAATAACAGAACAAACAATAACTCATCTAATAGTGGTTCAAGTTCAGGTTCTAGTAGAGGGTCAGGATCTAGTAATTACTCTTCTAACGATAGTGATGATTACAGTAGTTCTTCAAAAGGTGCAGAAGTTGTTCGATATGCTAAGAGATTTCTTGGTAATCCATATGTATGGGGTGGTAACAGCTTAACTAGTGGTACAGACTGTTCGGGCTTCACAAAGTTAGTATATGCGCATTTTGGGTATAGCCTACCAAGAGGTTCTTATGCTCAAAGATATGCTGGTAGACGAGTTAACATGAGAAACTTGAAAGCAGGAGATCTTATCTTGTATTCAGGTCATGTAGCGATTTATATTGGTGGAGGAAGAATCATTCATGCTAGTAATGAAAAGGATGATATTATTATTACTAGTATGTATTATGGGTCTCAACCAATCGGTGCAAGAAGAATAATAAATTAATAAGATAAATGTAACACCCTATGCTAGTTGGCATAGGGTGTTTTGTTATGATGCGCCCAGCATGGACGATATCTAATTGGTTAAAGTCCCTAACACGTCCTTGTAGTGGAAAGGGATGAACTAACCAGCTACATTAGGGGTGTATGCAACCGCTACAATGTGGCAATGCTTTTTATTTCTATAAAACCAATGTACAAAATTTGTAATTTATAGTTACCGATGGTATAATATTTAATATCTACTAAGTAAAGTTAGGCAATATTTTTGGAGGTTTATAATATGAATAAGGGATATGAAAGAAGAAAGTATCACAGATTGCCAATCGAGTTACATCTTGCTATAAGTCATATGTTCCGTCAGGATTATGAGGAGATTACAGGTCTAGATGCAGCAATTGATGTCTTTGATATCTCCAAAGCCGGGATTGGTTTTATTAGTAGCGCTGAGTTGCCTTTAAACTATTACTTTGATGCCAAGATCACTTTAA
>JAEZPG010000041.1 GCA_023413555.1 Bacillota bacterium
ATTAACCATTATAGCAATAATTATATAGATTGCAGTATGGATAAAAATAAAAGGAGGAACTAAGAAAATTATAATATTATTAACATATATTCAGATAATTCAAAAAGATACTTTCATTTATGAAGAGCTGGTTTAAGAATACAAGTATATAGAGAAAAACAATTGACTTACATGGGAAAATGTGTTAAAATTTTGTCGAATAATGTGAAAACGAAATGAAGAAGTAGAATTCTACAACGTTTTTATATTTATAAAGAATTAAAAGATCGCTAGAAAAATGTCAAATAATTTCTAGTAATGAGAACTGAGAAGGAGGAGATTTAATGAAAAAAATAATATCAATTGTCCTTTGCTTGACCATGATTCTGGCTTTGGCTGGTTGTGGTACGTCATCTAGTAGTAAGGGCAAGACCTTTACATTTGCAGCAGAGCTGGATATTAATACTTTTGATTCTACTTTATCAGATGATGGTATGTCATTTAATGCAATGCATGCCGTAACAGATGGTTTAATGGGACTTGATAAAGATGGGAAGATTGTTCCAGCAATCGCAGAAAGCTATACTCTTAGTGATGATAAACTTACATATACATACAAGCTAAGAGATACCAAATGGTCTAATGGTGACAAGGTACAAGCAGATGACTTTGTTTATGCTTGGCAAAGAATTATTCAAAAAGCCGGAAATTACGCTTACATGATGGGTAGTGATGGAGCAGCAGTTGCCAATGCAGATGCCTTAATGGAAAAACAGGCAAATGGAGAAGAGTTAACCCAAGCAGACTTAGATACCCTTGGAATTAAGGCTGTTAATGAGAATACGTTGGAAGTTAAAGTGGAACGTCCATGTTCCTATTTCGATGAATTAATGACTTTCCCTTGCTATTACCCAATCAATCGTAAATTTGCAGAAGAGAAAGGTGATAAGTACGCAAAAACAGCGGACACAGTACTATCCAATGGTGCGTTCCTATTGAAGAACTGGACAGTACAATCTAAAGCTGTATTTGAAAAGAATCCAGATTATTGGAACAAAGATGCAGTTAAGATTGATAAGCTGGTAATGCAGCTTGTTCAGGATCCTAAGACTGCTGCAATCAACTTTGATTCAAAAAATAATGATTTTGCAATGATTAACTCATCATTAGTTGACAAATATAAAGATAAACCTGAATACCAGACTTATTCTGAAGGATATTTATTCTATCTTCAGTTGAATCTTAATAATGAAGTTCTTGCGAATGCCAATGTTAGAAAGGCACTTTCTTTAGCAATTGATCGTACTGATTTTGCAGACAATGTGTTAAAGGATGGTTCCAAAGAAGCAAGTGGATTCGTTCCTACAGGACTTTGTATTAATGAGGGAACAGATTTTAGAGACAAAGCTTCTGACTTTACTTCTTTTGATTTAGCCAAAGCTCAGGAAGCTTTAGATGCAGGATTAAAAGAATTAGGAAAAGATTCTATTGATATTAAGTTGTTATATGGTACAGATGAATCACCAATGGATCAGATGGCTACCTATCTTCAGAATGCATTTTCTAAGCTTAAAGGTGTTAAGATAGAGATGGTTGCTACAACTAAGAAAGACAGACTTTACAACAAAATGAAAAATCGTGAATTTGAAGTTGCTCTTACCCGTTGGGGACCAGATTATGGTGATGCAACAACTTATTTAAATCTGCTTCTTGATGGTAACGCAAACAACTATGGTGATTATAAGAGTGACGCTTACATGGCTAAGATGGATGAAGTAAAGAAAACCGCTGACGCTACAGAGCGTTTTGGAAAGATGATTGAAGCTGAAAAGATTGCTTTGGATGATAATGCCGTTATTCCAGTTTTTGAAAAAGGTTCTGCTGTGTTAATTCGTTCAAATGTTAAGAATTTAGTTCATCGTCCAGTTGGTGTTCCTTATACGTTCAATTATGTAGAACTTGGCGAATAAGAGTCTACAATAAGAGGAATGAATTGTGTACCTGTGGCAGAATGATTACTGCCACAGGTATTTATATTAATGAGTGAATAGAATTGAATTGAGTAGGAAATCACTCGATTCTTAACAGATTAAAATAAAAAGAACGTTGGCGAATGTCGCTATAGAGAGGAGAAAAACTATGGATAAGTCAATGTTTCGGTATATAGGCAAGCGACTTCTTATTTCTGTCTTGACATTGTTTATCATACTAACAGTATTATTTATAATGGTTAAATTACTCCCAGGTACACCATTTAATGATGAAAAGCTCTCAGAAGGACAACGAGCAATCATTATGGCTAAGTATGGATTAGATAAACCATTGCCAATTCAATATATTACCTATTTAAAAAATATGTTGACAGGTGACTTTGGAATTTCTTATGCCCTTTTTAAAGACCTCCCAGTATCATCTGTAGTAGGGGAGGCAGCTGCTACCTCATTTGCGCTTGGTATTGCAGCTGTAATTTTTGGTACTATTATTGGAATGATTTTAGGGGTAGTTGCAGCGTTACACCAGAACAAGTTCTGGGATACTTTTGCTACAGTAATATCGGTTCTAGGTGTTGCAATTCCATCCTTTGTATTTGCAATGCTTTTGCTTATTATCTTTGGATCCAACTTGCATATTTTGCCTACACTTTATGACAGTGAGAGATCATTTAGCTCAAGCATAGTTCCAGTAATTGCATTGTCCATGTCGGTTATTGCCAATGTGGCAAGATTTACAAGAACAGAAATGATTTCTGTATTAAATAGCGATTATATTCAACTTGTGAAAGCAAAAGGACTAAGCCGTAATAAGGTGATTCGTAGCCATTGTTTACGTAATTCATTAATTCCGGTTGTTACTGTTATAGGACCAATTTTGGTTAATCTGATGACAGGTACCATGGTAGTAGAACAGATTTGTGGGGTACCTGGTCTTGGCAAGCTGTTGATTAATAGTATTCGTGCCAATGACTATAACATTATTCTGGCTTGTTCCTTCTTATATAGTGCAATGTACATAATTATGATGCTTGTGATTGATGTTTCCTATGGTATTATCGATCCAAGAATTAGACTGGGAAAGGAGGAATAACATGGAAAGATATGAATTTCTTCCTGACGATTTTGACTTAGTAGGAGATAAAATTGATATATCCATTGATGTAGTAGAAGCTACTCGACCAGGGTGGAAGGATATCATTAAGCGTTTTTGTAAGAATAAAGGTGCTGTTATAGGCTTGATTTGCATCCTGGTTATTACACTTTTGGCAATTTTTGTGCCAATTTTCTCATCCTTTCAATTTGATGCCATTGATACAGCCAGTGCTAATATAAAACCAAACGCACAGCATTGGTTTGGTACGGATGAATATGGACGTGATTTATTCGTAAGATGCTGGCAGGGAGCTAGAATTTCCTTGTTTATAGCAGTAGTAGCAGTGTTAATCGATGTATTGATTGGAATGGTATATGGATTAGTTTCAGGATTTTTCGGAGGCCTATTGGATAATATCTTACAACGGTTTCAGGAGATCATGAATTCGATTCCTACCCTTGTTATACTGACTTTAATATTGACGGTAATGAAATCATCCATGTTTACTATCATCCTAGCTTTGATGCTTACAGAATGGATTGCAATGAGTAGAATTACAAGGGCCCAGGTGCTAAAGGTAAAGGAAGACGAATATGTATTGGCTTCTAGAACCTTGGGTGCATCTAATTCGCGGTTGATCTTTAAAGAAATTCTACCAAACATCTATGGACAGTTAATTATTATGTCTATGATGACAATACCAAATGCAATCTTCTATGAAGCATATCTTGCTTTCGTAGGGCTTGGTCTTCCAGTACCTCAGGCGTCTCTAGGAACTTTAATCAATGATGGTTTTAACAGCTTTCTTGTTTATCCATACATGATGATAATTCCGGCTGCGATACTTGCCATACTAATGTTAAGCTTTAACCTTTGTGGTGACGGCTTACGTGATGCATTAGACCCAACGATGAAGGAGAGATAGTATGGAAGAGAAAGAATTAATTTTAAGTGTAAAAGACCTCAATATATCCTTTAAAACAGACAATGGGTCTGTGAAAGCAGTCCGTGGTGTAAATTTTGATTTACATAAGGGCGAAACCATTGCAATTGTTGGGGAATCCGGTTCCGGTAAATCTGTTACCAATAAAGCAATTATGGGATTACTTGCTAGCAATGCGGTGGTGGAAGAAGGATCAATTTATTATACCTGGAATGATGAGTATACCGATGAAAAGAAGGAAGTAGATCTCCTTAAATTAACTGAGGAAGAGATGCAAAAGGAGATTCGAGGACGAAAGATTGCTATGGTATTTCAGGACCCTATGACATCCCTAGATCCTACAATGACCATTGGTAAGCAAATCATGGAGCCTATGATTATTCATTATAAGAAATCAAAGGATGAGGCTCGCAAAGAAGCGATTGAGTTATTAAAATTAGTTGGAATCACTGATGCGGAAAGACGTATGAAGAATTATCCTCACCAACTATCCGGTGGTATGAGACAGCGTATCGTCATTGCAATTGCATTATCCTGTAGCCCATATGTGCTCATTTGTGATGAGCCAACGACTGCACTGGATGTAACAATTCAGGCTAAGATTCTGAAGCTTATTCAGGATATTCAAAAAAAGAAAGATCTTTCTGTAATCTATATAACCCATGATCTTGGTGTAGTTGCAAAGGTTGCAGATTACATCAATGTTATGTATGCAGGGAAAATAGTGGAAACCGGTACCACAGAGGAAGTCTTCTATGATCCTCGTCATCCTTATACATGGGGATTGTTATCCGCTATGCCGGATATGACAACCCATACAGATATGTTATATACCATACCGGGAACACCTCCAAACTTAGCTCATGAGATAAAAGGGGATGCATTTGCAAGAAGAAATGAATTTGCTCTTAATATTGACTATCGTTTGGAACCACCGATGTTTCCTGTTAAAGGGTCAGATACCCATAAGGTCGCTTCTTGGTTAATGCATGAAAATGCTCCTAAGGTTGAGATGCCAGAAGCATTAAAGCAGAGAATAGAAGCTATGAAACGGGGGGATGATCTATGAGTGAGACAATACTTTCAGTAAAAGACCTAAAACAATATTTCAAAATGGGCCGTAATGACAAAGTAAGGGCTGTAGATGGTATCTCCTTTGACATTGAAAAAGGAAAGACTTATGGTCTTGTTGGAGAATCTGGATCAGGAAAATCTACTACAGGTCGTTCTATAATTCGTCTATATCAACCTACGGGTGGACAGATTATCTTTAATGGTTGTGATATCTCGGGTAAACTTAAAAATGAGGATAAACGCATGCTTCGTACTAAGATGCAGATGATCTTCCAAGATCCTATGGCATGTCTAAATCCTCGTAAAAAGGTTATGGATATTATTGGAGAAGGCCTATTAATACATGAATTATGTAAGACAAGAGAAGAGATGGAGGAAAGGGTATACAAGACACTGGAATTGGTAGGTTTATCGAGAGAGCATGCGAAACGTTATCCACATCAGTTTTCTGGTGGTCAAAGGCAGAGAATTGGTATTGCCAGAGCTCTAATCTTAGAACCGGACCTTATTATTGCAGATGAAGCAATCTCAGCACTGGACGTTTCCATTCAAGCGCAGGTTGTAAACCTAATGAAGAAGATTCAAAAGGAAACGAATATTGCTTATTTGTTTATTGCTCATGATTTAAGTATGGTCAAATATATCTCTGATAATATTGGTGTGCTTCATCTTGGACACTTGGTGGAATCCGGTACAACAGAGGAGATCTTTGAGAATCCTATTCATCCATATACCAGATCACTACTTAGTGCAATCCCTGTTCCAAACCCTAGAGTGGAAAAAAATAAAGAGTTGGTGGAATATAATATTTCCATGCTAAAATGTGATTATAACTATGGTAAAAAGATTCATATAGACGGAACCCATTATGTATTAGGTACTGTGGAGGAAGTCGAGGAATGGAAACGCTGCAAATAATAGCGTATTTATTCAAAAAGAGGCATTGAGAAGGAATATCCTTCTTCAATGCCTCTTTTTGATCTGATGGACAACCTATATATGGGAGAGATGAGATAATACTTGTATACTATGTTGAAAAATGTAAACAAAATATAATAATGTGTTGAAACTAAACATAAATTGGTATATTATGTATATATAACTATTATTAAGGAGGTAATCAGTGTACATGAGAGGTAATAAAATTTCGTTAAGGCATTCTTTAGCAATGAATATTTTTCTTTGTGTAATTCTTGTTACTCTATTAAGTTTTGGCATGTTAATGATTAATTTTCTTCCATTAGTTAGTAAAGATACTTCCAAAAATGTAAAAAACTATATGTATGATATGGCATCAGCATATGGGAAAACGCTGGATAGAGAAATGTCATTGATGGGAAAAGATAAGTCTCTTGACAGTGTGAAACTTTCTGAACTCTACAAGGATGCAAAAGTAGCATCTTCCGTGTCTAGCTATGTGTACATAACAGATCTCAATGGTACAATTCTGTTTCATCCTACTGCAGATAAGATAGGTCAGCCAGTAGGAGATGAAGGTGTAAAAGAGCTGATTACAAAGCTTGAAGCCGGATCGACTCCAAAGAAGGAAATTATTAAGTATAAATATAACGGCAGCACAAAATATGCATCCTATTACATAGGTAATGAAGGTAGTTATATTCTCTGGTTAATTACGGATGAGAAAGAAGTATTTTCTGGTTTTAATTATGTAGTATCAATGTGTATTTTTACTATTGTTCTTGCCTTGATTGCTTGTGGCATCATTGGATTTATCCTAGCCAAATTTGTAGTACGTCCAATTGGAAAACTAACGGATAACATAGTAAAACTTTCTAATATGGATTTTCATACTCCTGAGAATCAAAAAAAACTTGATCAGAGAAAAGATGAAACCGGACAGATGATCAAAGCGATAGGTAAACTGAGAGAGGAGCTGGTGAAAGCATTTGCTCACATCGGTAGAGAGAGTAAGCAACTTTATGAAGCGATAGACTTTTTAAATAATCGTGCAGCTGAGACCAATGAATCAATATTGCAGGTGGAAAGAGCTGTAGGTGAAGTAGCTGAAGGTACAAGTTCACAGGCTCAAGAAACACAAAAGGCCACTGAAAATGTTATTTTGATTGGTAATATGATAGAAGCGACAGGAAAACAGGTTGAGAATCTTAATTATAATGCAGGAGCTATGAAAATGGCTGGAGAAGATGCCATTGCAACATTAAGGCAATTGAATGATACCAACGTTAAGACGAGAGAAGCTATTGAAAAAATATATGCCCAAACCTATACGACAAATGAGTCAGCTATGAAAATTAGGGAGGCAACTTCTGTGATAACATCGATAGCCAGTGAAACCAATCTTTTATCCTTGAACGCATCCATAGAAGCAGCAAGGGCGGGAGAACAAGGCAAAGGATTTGCAGTAGTAGCGTCTGAAATACAAAAGCTGGCAGATCAATCAAATGAATCTGCAAGACAGATAGAGGAAATTATAGATTCTCTGATTAGTGATTCTGAGAAAGCAGTAAAAATTATGATAGATGTAAAAGAGATTATTGAAGAACAGAGCAATAATGTAGAGAAGACAGAAGTAGGTTTTGTCGATGTTAAGAAGGGAATCGATATATCTATTGGCAGTGTGCAAGAAATTTCTGATAATATCGCTAAAATGGATGAGGCGAGAATAAATGTCGTGGATATTGTACAGAATTTAACAGCTATTGCAGAAGAAAATGCAGCTTCTACGCAAGAAACATCAGCATCTACTGCAGAATTTAGTAATACTATACATGATATGACTAAACAGATAGAAAAGATTAAAGAAGTTGCCAATGATTTAGAAACTTCAATGTCTATGTTTAATGTTTAGTGTATCATTAGGGTAGGAGTATCATACTTAGGATTAGCAAGAAGGCTTCTTTGATTTTTAAGGAAGCTTTTTTAATAGTTATATTCATAACTACAATTTTTGCTCTTGGTTCGAAATATTGTGTTCTTATTACTACTAAAGTGAAAACTTGCCATTGTACAGTTACTTTCTTTTATGCAACCTGTCATCCGGCCTTTTTTTGGAGAACGAAGGGGGAGTGCTTTGGCTGGTTTCAGTCTGATATCCAAGAGATATCTACCTTGAGACAGTACCAGATGGGTTTCTTTTTGTACTTTAATTCTTACTCCTTTGTAGGTGGCTAGACGATATTCCTTTCCGTTATAGGTAATAGCGCAGATACAGCCGGTGAATTGAAGTCCGCAAAAGGGAATATGAGCAATGGAAACCATAATACTCAGGTCTTCTTCAAAATCGTTGCATTGAAGCCATAGGTATTCCTTTGGAAAAGAGTGGCCATAATCTCCTTCAATGTACCCAGTACCCCCATTGAAATTCATTTGTTGTCCATGTATTGTGAGACTACCATTTATTGCATGTCTCATGCTGACGACTTCATGGTTACACTGCATTGGTAAATAACGAAAAGGGCCCATAATAGAATAACGCAAAGGGAGAAAATTCTCGTAAAAAATTTGCCCTTTTATTGTAGGGTAGTTCAGGCGTAATCCTTTCTTTGATATGTGACATTTTGACATATCCTCATATTGTAATACTTCTTCTGGTGTTATTATCTGAAGGAACTCTCCGGTAGATGCTTTCCCAACAATAATTGCTATGGTGTTATTGTCTTTTTGATGCTTATAGTAACGACCTATAAAATAATTCTTCATTTTCTACCACCTTAGTTATTTTCTATAGTATAGACAAGTAAGGTGGCCATTATTAATTTCAATCATAATAGCATAATTCTCAAAAAACATTGAAGTATATACATATTGTTTTAAGAGGATCTACATGATTCGATAAAAGGTCGAAATGTGTAAAATAATCTTGCTAAAATGTATATCGCTTAGTAAATTAGGTGTGCAGTTACAATGGCATGCTCTTTTTCTGAGTGGAGTATCTGTAAGATGCCCTAAACAAGATAGAGAGCTTGTTTCAAATTAAATTGTGTAAACTTAATTGAGATGATTAGAAAATGCTTTGGTTGGTAATAAGTAATTCATATTAATAACATAGGGGCTCTCGCGCCAATAGTGGGAACCTTTTCTTTATAAGATAATACTAAGCATTTTCACCCATATGGTTAAAATTGAAGTCAATAAAATCAAGTATGTGGTCTAGTTTTTGTTTTTTAACAATAGATATTATGTTGAAACTAGAAGTTCTGTGGTGTTAAAGTGAATCCATCCAGTTTAAAATTATTACGGAAAGGCATTATCGTATTTAGTACCACCTTATTAGTGCTCATTATGGCAGAGTACGTAATGATAGGTTTTTATTTCCGAAGACATTTTTATCCCAATACCTTTATTGGTGGAGTAAACTGCTCGAATCTTACTGCAACAGCGGCAGGAGAGTTAATTCAGCAAAAGGTGAAAGACTATCAATTAACCGTTCGAGGAAAGAACCATCTGATGCAGAAGATACCCGGAGACAGTATTGGGTTGTGCTACCAGTATCGTGAAGAAGCAAAGGATATTCTAAAGAAACAGCAGTCCTACTTCTGGATTAGCAAGGTATTTCGTTCTCATGAGATAGAGAATCCCAGCAAGCTTGTCTATGATTCGGAGAAACTGAAAAAATATTTGGACAATATGTGTATACCTGACAAAGGGAAGTTAATAGTCTCAAAAAATGCCACAATCTCGAAGTACAATAAAAAGACTGGATTTTCCATTATAAAAGAGGTAGTTGGTAATGAGTTGGATCGTAACCTTGTAAAAGTAACAGTGGAGAGATCTATTGATACGCTGACAAGGGAAGTGTCATTAGAACAGGAAAATTGCTACATAAAGCCTACCATTGTAAGCACAACACCGTCGCTTAAGAAAGCACTAAAAGTTATCAATGGTTATATGAAGACCAAATTAATCTACAAGTTTGGAAATAAAACAGAGGTGTTAGATAGAGAACAGATAGGACCAGCAATTGTAGTGGATGTCAATCATCAGGTCAGTATTAATCAAGATAAGATAGCAGCGTTTGTAACCTATCTAGCAAATACCTACAATAATCCCAAAGGTGTACTAAGATTTCTAAGTAGTTATAAAAAAGAAGTGGTCCTAAAGAACATAAACTATGGTTGGGTTTTGGATGAAGAGCAAGAGTTAAAGGAAATTATGGAATGTATGAAAGCCGGAAAACAGTTGGAGAGAGAGCCAATTGCTGCTAGCGATTCTCCTAACACAAAGTATAAACCTTTTGTTCATAGTTATGTAGAGATTTGCAAGGAGAAACAACATTTATTTTTTTATAAAAATGGTAAACTTATACTAGAAAGTGATGTTGTAACTGGCATTATAAAAGGTGGTCATGATACACCGAAAGGATTATATTATGTCAGCCAAAAACAAAGGAATCGAACCCTTAGAGGTTTTAATGATGATGGAAGTAAATATGCAGCGTTTGTATCATACTGGATGCGGTTTAATGGTGGCATTGGACTTCATGATGCTCCTTGGCAACCTTATTTTGGCGGAAATCGTTACCGTTATGCAGGTTCCCATGGTTGTGTGAACCTTCCCCCAAAAGTAGCCAGAATCTTATATGAGAACATAGAGTTATATACACCTGTTATAGTATATTAAAAGCATTTAAGGTGTCATTGCAGTTTGTCTCAGTTTGAGCTACAATAACTATAATTAATGAGACATGTAAAGAAAACAAAGGAGATAGTAAAAGATGACAAAGAAGCTGTATGATCAGGATGCATATCAAACAGAATTCCATGCAGTAGTTGAGCAATGTACTTCTATAAAAACAAAGGATAACACTCAATATCAGGTGGTCCTAGATCAGACTCTCTTTTTCCCGGAGGAAGGAGGTCAAAGTCCAGACAAAGGATATATCGGCAACAAGGAAGTACTAGATGTACAGATTGAGGATAATATAATTATTCATACCTTGAAGGAACCACTTGTAGAGGGTAGTACGGTACATGGAGTAATTGCATGGGAGCATCGGTTTAATAATATGCAGCAGCATTCTGGAGAACATATTTTTTCTGGACTAGTGCATCAGCAATATGGATATGATAACGTTGGTTTTCATCTTAGCAATCAGATTGTAACCATGGATTTTAATGGAGTATTAACCCCTATTCAAGCAGCTGAGATTGAGAGGAAAGCCAATGAGGTCATTATTAGCAATCTTCCGATAGAGATCACCTTTCCATTGAAAAACGAACTGGCTTCCTTAGAGTATAGAAGTAAGATAGAGATTGAAGGTCAAGTGCGAATTGTTACGATACCTGGAGTTGATGTATGTGCTTGCTGTGCTCCCCATGTTCACTATACAGGAGAAATTGGCCTCTTAAAAATCATGAGCCTGCAAAATTATAAAGGTGGTGTTCGTGTTAGTATTCTATGCGGATACCGAGCATTAGAGGACTACAGGGAGAAGGTTAAGGTAATTGCAGAGTTATCCGTAGCTCTATCTAGTAATCAGGAAAATCTAGTAGAAGCGGTTAATCGGATCAAGGAGGAAACTCAATCTTTAAAACAGGAATTATATGCAATAAAAAAAGAGTTTATGGAAACCAAGATTAGCCAGATTCCAAAGACAATAGAAGATGTGCTTTTATTTGAGAATGACTTAGATACCCTTACTATGCGTAATGGAGTAAATAGGCTGGTATCTGAACGTACTGGTGTTTGCGGTATCTTTTGTGGATCGGATAGGGAGGGCTATAAGTTTATCCTTTCCAGTAAGGAGAAGGATATTCGTCAGGTAATGGCAATACTAAAAGAGGTTCTAGATGCTAGAGGAGGCGGAAGTGCGGCCATGGTTCAGGGTTTTGTATCAGCAGGGAAAGAAGATATTATAGCTGCTATACATGAAGGTAAGGCATAAGAGAGAATATTAGAATAAATTGGATAAATTCATGTGGATACAGATGATTTTATCTATCTGCAAAGATACTATTGAAAAAGCATGATAAGTTGGAGGAACAAATTTGAGAAGTCCTGTAATGATTGCTATAGTATATATGATACTTCTATTATTGGGAGTTTATTTATATCGGTATATACTTCGCATGGTAGATCTGACAAAACTAAGTCGCAAGAGCAAGGTAGTAAGAATTATAGTAGCACTTATATGTGTTGCGATGTTGATAGCTGCAACGCGTTTTATGGGGTATGGACTGGTATTACTGGCACATGTATTGGTAATTGCATGGATTAGCGATGGAATTCATTTTATTATTAAGAAAGTATATAAGCCTTTTCGCGAGGAATCCTATCTTAATAAGCTTTATAAAAGTGGTTTGATACCCATTGTTATTACTACAATAATCCTTAGCTTTGGTTATTTTAACATGAGAAACGTAAGAGAGACAGATTATCAGGTGTATACAAAAAAAAACATACGTACAGAGGGGTATACCATTGCCATGATTAGTGATTTACATTTCCCTACCACCATGGATGCTGAGACACTTGCTTCTTACTGTGAAGAAATCAATAGTAAAAACCCGGATTTTGTAGTACTGTGTGGAGATATTGTAGATGAGCGTACTAGCCGTGAGGAGATGCAGGAAGCCATTAGCATATTAAGTAAGATTCAGAATGAATTCGGTATATTCTATGTCTATGGCAATCACGATAGTGCCAGATATTCCACTACCCCAAAGTTTACTACAGGAGATCTTAATAAAACATTAGTGGCAAATAATATTAAGGTGTTAAATGACAACTCATCTACTGTAAATGGGGAGATTACAATGATTGGACGTGCGGATCGTGGCTATGGTAAGGATGATACAAGAATAGAGATGAAGTCACTTTTGAAAGAGGTGGATACCAGTGATTTTCTTCTGGTATTAGATCACCAACCAAAAGAGCTAAAAGAAAATGCAGAACTAGGTATTGATCTACAACTTTCCGGACATACCCATGCTGGGCAGTTATGGCCTGCCGGTATAATTGGTGAGTGGTTAGGAGCCAATGAGCAGAATTATGGTCTTTTAAAAAATAGTAATTTTATCTCTATTGTTTCCTCAGGAATTGCAGGCTGGGGGAATTCTTTTAGGACGGCAAAGCATTCAGAATATGTAATCATAGAATTAAAACCAGAGAAGTAATACAAAATCTTTCATACAACCTTTCAACCACTTATGTTACATATCGTCCTCGGACAGAATTGTCCGAGGACGATATGAATTTTACTTGCTTTAAGACACTTGTGAAGTTTTTTTGTCTTCTCCCTGGTATTATCATTGTAAGTGGAATCAATAACGAGAATACCAAATGAATGTAGAACAAGGCAGGTGTCACATCTCTTTCTCATACTTGATTCGATAGTAGATAGAGATACCTACCACCAAAAGATATGCAAATACAAGCAGTAATATGGCATACATCTCAAGATTCATTAGGCTAAAGGAGGCCAGAAGAGATCCAAAGATGAAAATCATGGCATCATATGCTTTTCCTTTGGCATAGTTTGCAATCATGATATTTCGTTCATCATTCCTTTCAATTTCCATTTGTTTTCTTAGTGTAGCAGAATTTTTGAGAGCTCTGTTACTAATAAACTGTCCCATGCCGTGCCCAAAAGATCCACATCCTATGCCGATACAAACATAAGGAAGTGCAATCATAATACCATCAATATTCAATTTTGATAAAATAAGCCCTAATATGGCAAGGACCAATCCAAAAACAGTTAATATTAAATACACACTATTTTTCATTTTTTTCCTCCTCATAGATAAAGATTTCTTCAATACTTAGGCCGAAAAACTTTGCAATTTTAAACGCCAATAAAATAGAAGGGTTATATCTTCCATTTTCTAGGGAACCGATAGTTTGTCTGGATACCTCCAGTGCAGTAGCAAGCTCTTCCTGTTTGATACCACGCTCTTTTCTGAGAGCCTCTAGATTATTCTTCATAATATCTCCTTATGTAAAGTTAGCTTTACATGTAATCTAACACGTTTACTGTAAAAAGTCAAGTATACTTTCCATTGTAGATAGAAAAAGGCTTCCCGAGAGAGGAAGCCGATAATCACCTATAATGATAAGGATAATGCCGCTGTGGGGCTAATTGGGATGAAGCGTTGTGTATGAAAGTATTTTGGCTAACTTGATTTGCTTAATATTTCTTCTACAGATACTCCATACAGTTTCGACAGCTCCTGCAGATCAGAAGCACTTAAATCCATTTTTCCATTTTCCCATTTGGAAATAGTTTGTGTACTTACTCCAAGTAATTCCGCTACAGATTTTTGTGTCAATTTACATTCTTTACGATGTTTTTTTAAAGTATCTGCCAAAGGTTTTCTTAATTCTATTATTTCGCTTCTTTTTTGTATACGCTCACAGGTTGTAAGAGGAATTTTAGGCCAACAGTGATGGTGCTCTTTGCAAGCCTTACAGTCCCCATGTCTGATACAGTTCGTTCTTTTACAGGGACAGTTCGTTGAGTTGTCATTCATAAGGTTCCTTTCTATCCACCCTGTAAGGTATTATACTTTTTCTTAGACTTTTTATGCGGTATCGGAGTAATGGGCTCTAGAATTGAGATGACAGATTCGACTAATTCACTATTATCAATGTCTAGGATGTAGTACTCTTTTGCACCTTCATAGGGATGTCCAGTCTCGGAAAATTGCATAAGTAACTTTACATCTTCTAATTTTTTGATAAAAACAGTGTTATTGCATATCAGGAGGATTGGCTTGTCATTGACATACACCATGTATTCTCCAAACATTTTTTTATAACGGATGAATCCTAAATCCTTAATTTGATCACACACATATTCAATATACTCAACAGAAGTTGCCATTATTCTTTACACCATCTTTTACATTGTTCGATACTTTCGCCATTGTTCCCTTCTTTTTCATCGTAAGAGAATCTATGAAGCTCTGCGCATGGGAAATTATCACATTCCCCACAATGTTCCTTGCCTTTATTTTCACAGCAGCTCTTAATTGGACAGCTATCTGCCCAGAAAGGCTTGTCAATCTTAATACAGCCTGGGCAGTTCATTTCCTCCTTATACTTACATTTGCTGCAGAGAATACCACATCTGGATTCTATCATGTTATGTACCATCCTTTTTTTATTTATCATAGCATACTAAACATGACACCTATATGACGTGTTTATAAATACTTTTGTAAGGTATTAGTCAATCGTTTCTTAAGAAGGAGACGTAGCTCAATGGGCTCTATCAATTCTGCTTTATCTCCAAAGCTTAGTACCCAGGAAAGGAGATAATCCTCATTGGTAAAGGGGAAGGAGAACAAAAGTTTTCCTTCGCTGGTCTCTTCATAGCATCCGATTCCATAGTCCTCTATCAGACGGTATTCTTCACTTTTATCAAACAGAATAACGGTTTTTATATCATCCGTTAAATAGCTACCAAAATCAAGCTTGTCTGGTGGAATCTCTCTAGGATAATACTCTTTGTTTGTAGATTCCATACTTGAGATACGATTTAGCTTATACAACTTAAACTGATCAGTTGCATTATCTATACCAAGCATATACCAACTAGACCACTGAAAAATAATCAGATAAGGATCAGCAAGAACAGAATGATTACCGTTTTTATTATGATAGTGGAAGGTTATCTTTTTATTATGATTGATACTCAATTGTAATAGTTCTATTTTTGGGGCAAGGGATTCTTTATAGTGGGAGGATAGGTCAATTAATATGTTATTTCTTAACAGAAGTGAATCTTTATCAGTAGTAAATTTATCAATAAGCTGTTTATATTTTTTACTTTGAGAAACACTGTCTAGTGATAAGAGTCCAGTTAGAATGGACCGTAATTCTTCGTAGGATAAGAGGGTCTTATCAATCTTATAATTATCCATAATGGAGATTCCACCGTTTATGCCCTGTGTAGTTACAATTGGAATTCCGGCCTTACAGATGTCTTCGATATCTCGATTAATAGTTCTTCTGGATACTTCGAATCGTTTAGCAAGTTTTGGGGCTGTAGTTTTTTCGTTTTGAAGTAGAATGGTAAGAATACCAATTAGACGGTCAATTTTCATAAGGGCCTCCTTTATGTAGTGTTCAATCGTATAACATGACTATAAGAAATATTATTTTAGATATAGGAACTCTATTCTTAGAAGCCCATGATATCACCTAAATAGTACCATATTTTAGGAAAAAGGGTCAAATTATTATAAAGCAATATTGCCATAGTTATGAGAATTTACGTTGTGTAAAATATTGGAATATGTTACCATATAAGTATATCGGAGTATATAGTCTCACATTTCTATTAACTACATATTATTTGTATACATGAGGGGGTATATTATGAATATTACGTATTTATTTGGTAATGGTTTTGACTTAAATCTTAATTTGAAAACTGGGTACAGTAATTTCTACAAATCGTTAACACTAGATAAAATCGCTGATAATGATATATATAAAGAGATTGTATATTTTACATTTGAAAATGATATTCCCCCCAAAATATGTGAGTATTTTGTTGAAGTATCTGATGATAATTTTAAAAAATCAACGTATAAAATGGTGCCAATAAAAAATGTGAAGATGTTTTTTGGTTCCTTATCTACCGAGCTTAAGAATAGTGTGATAGAGCAGATGATATCTCCGTATTCTTTATGGCGTGACCTAGAATTGGGAATTGGAAAATATGTAAGTGAAATAAAAGATAATGCTAGTAAGTATAAGTTCCTCGATGATTTTGCACATCTGATACAAGACTTGAAAACGTATCTAGTAAAAGAGAATAGTAAATTTGATATGGTAGAGGATGATGATTTTGACTTGATGGCATTGGAAACTTTTAAGTACTTTTTTAAGGAATTTAAGGTCAAGAATGCAAGAAATGATATATCAACTATTGTCAAATTCTCAGAGGATGAAGAGCATAATTATAATTTTATCACATTTAATTATACTGATACCATTGAAAAAATCATTAAGAAGATGAAAGAGCGAAAAAGCTTGGAACAGGACGGTCAATATAATAATAAGCTGAATTCGGTAGTATACATACATGGTAAACTGCATAGTAATCAAATACTACTTGGTGTGAATGATTTTGATCAGCTATCAGATGTGGTTTTTGATAGGCAGGATTTACTTTACAAAATGGTTATAAAACCAATGAGCAATGATAGTATCGATCGGAGTAAGAATGTCAAATGTGATAAGATCATTAATGAAAGTAATATTATTTGTTTATATGGATTGTCATTAAGCGAAACAGATAAAAGATGGTATCGTCTCATATTGGATAGGCTATTTTCTGATAGTAAGCTATATGTCATTATATATTGGTACAATGAATTGTATACCAATATTAGTATATTTGAAGATTGGATTCTTGAAGAAAACATTAAGCATAAACTGTACTCTCATCTGCCTGAAGAAAGAATCCAAGAGTACATAGATAAAATTAACGACAGGATATTGATTATGATAAATAGTAAATTATTTAAATTTGATAAAGCCTCCTATAGTAAATATTGGATGGATACTTTAGGGGAAGAAGAACTTCAAATTGCTTCTACTGAAGAAAAATAGTACGCTGAAGATTTAGCGATGTATTCAGAGAAAAACTCCCATAGGTGTTGTGGTCAAAAGCTGCGGTACTGGGTGTATGTGGTAAAAGGCAAGGAAGAGATTGTCAGTTGTGTATCATGAAGCGGAATGAATTACTTCTGCAAATTTACACCATGTGAAGCCTTCAATAAAGAGATAACTTATGTGAATCAGAGACTTATCAGATGTCTGATCAGATGTCTGATAAGAAGTCGGAAAAAGGTTAAGAGGCGATATAGTAAGGTTTTGATTATATTAAAGCGTATAGCATTATCCAATCTTAAACTATTTACCAGTGGCAAGTTGGCTATATACCGATGTAATAACGACCTAAGCCCTATGATAGGAGACTATCACGTATGGTTCTGTGAGAGGTTTGGGGTGAAATCCCCCTTACCTACTCGACCAAAATGAAACTATAACGAGAAAAAGTTATATAGCCAACTCGCTTAAGTAAGATCATGAAATGGATTAATTAAGTCTACCCTCCCCAAATGTACATATTATAAATACCGCACCTTGTACTATATGTGCAATTCGATACTCATTTTTAGAATTTCATAAATACTCTAGGAAAATAAAAAACACGCACCAACCCTCGAACTAAAAGATTTGTACGTGTTTTCCTACTTCATAATTACTGGAGCCAATGGGGATCGAACCCATGACCTCTCGCGTGTGAGGCGAACGCTCATCCCAGCTGAGCTATGACTCCCTATGGAATATTATACCTCTACTGGTGAAAAAGTAAAGTATCCGTGGCATATTTTATTTTATTCATTTGAATGATTTTTTTATAACAAAAACAGGTGGGTTCATGATCATTAATCATACCACAGGCTTGAAGATGGGAGTACAACGTAATGGAGCCTAGGTATTTAAATCCTCTCCTTTTAAGATCTGCGCTAATTGCATCTGAAAGGGCATTCCGAGTCACCATATGGCCTCGTTGGTGATCTTTATAAATTAAGGTTCGGTTTGCTGTAAAGGACCAAAGATAGGAATCAAAGCTGCCACATTCCTCAATGATTTTTAGAAAACAATTTGCATTATGTATAATAGCTTCTATTTTCCTTCTGGATTTAATCATACCTTCCGTAGATAGAATTCTATTGATATCTTCCTCTCCATATCTAGCCACTAGGTTTACATCATAATTATTAAAGCACCGTCTAAAAATCTCCCTCTTAGCAAGCATCATATTCCAGTTCAAACCACATTGCATAACTTCCATCATGAGAAATTCAAATTGCTTTGTATCATTATGAACAGGTATTCCCCATTCTTCATCATGATATTGCTCCAATAAAGGATTGCTTTTGCACCAGCCACATTTATCCATTCCAATAACTCACTTTCGCCAACAATAATCGTTTCATAGTTCTATTATAAAATATAATGCTATATTTGCAATCATCTCTTGACTCTTACGTAACGTCATAGTGTAATTTATTTATTGCTAGCAGAGAAGTATGAAAAGGAGGAGACACTAAATGAAAATAAATGAAGTAGCTAAAATCACTGGGGTTACCGTAAGAACCTTGCATTATTATGATGAAATTGGCCTACTAAAACCTAATCATGTGACAGAGGCTGGCTATCGGGTATATGGAAAGGAAGCCTTGGAGACCTTGCAGCAGATTTTATTTTTCAGGGAGTTAGAGTTTCCTCTCAGTGAGATCAAGGAGATTATGATGAATCCAAATTATGATAAGCAGGAGGCTCTGATCAAGCATAAGGAACTGCTTACGAAGAAGAGGAATCGTCTTGATAACTTGATAAAATTAGTAGAACATACCATGAAAGGAGAGAACACCATGAGTTTCAAAGAATTTGATACGTCAGATATAGAGAAGTCAATGAAAGAGTATGCAGCGGAAGCAAAAGAACGCTGGGGTAAGACGAATGCTTATAAAGAAAGTGAGGAGAAAACAAAATCCTATGGCAAAGAAAAATGGGAGATGTTGAATAAAGAAAGTGGAGTAATCTTTCAGAAGTTTGCTATCAACAAGGACCAGGCTCCTGACAGTGAAGTTGCACAGGAACTAGTAAAGGAATGGCAAGATTATATTACCAAACATTTTTATACATGCACCAAAGAAATTCTGGCTGGACTTGGATTAATGTATATGAAAGATGAACGATTCACAAAAAATATTGACCAATTTGGAGAAGGCACGGCAGCCTTTATGTCAGCAGCAATTGAAGCATACTGTCGATAATACAGTAGGGTGGGGGACTTATTTAAGGGAATAATTTTATAATCAAACTACTTAAAAATGTACTATATCGAATGAGAATATAGTACATTTTTTATGTTATAGTAATATGTGGTTAAAGGTAATAGATATAACATAATAATCAAATATATCCATAAGGATTAATAGTATGAATCATGTAAAAGTATATACAAGAACATACAGAGATAACTCAGTAAAATACATAGAACTCCCTTCTCTTTTAATAGAGAAAGATGGAGAAACTAAGATATTTGGACAGTTGTTAAAATATCAAATCAATTACAACCATAAAGTAAGACTTGGCATAACAAACTCATACAGGCAGTAGGTTTGTATTGGCTTCCAAAGAAATCTCAGACAGCAAATACTCTTCTTTCTTCTTTAAGCGATTTCTCACACTGGTTATACATTAACTATGGAACAGAACAGCTTCACCCTTGACAAGAAGCAGCAAGATACGAAGAACGCCTTAATTGGATGGCATTGTTAACTAAAAGTGAACATTCCTTTTTCGGTCATTTGGATGATACTTATGATATATCCGAAACTGCTAAAACTGTAAGAAATATAGTCAGTCATAAGAATCCTTACGCAATACGGAATGGAACAAAAGCTTTTCCAGAGCAGCATATCTCACTTTCATGAGCTTTTGCTTAACCGAGTAAACTGGAATTTAATCGCACAACAGATTAATTATATTCTAGTTTATAACTTCATAGTTTTGCGGAAGCGAATTTTGTCATCTCTTCCATCTTCTTTTCAAATATATCCGCCGGAACCAGGGCGTAGCCTTCGCCATCCTCGCTTAAGAGTATCAATCTCTGTCCCGGAACTAGGTGGAATTGCTCCCGGGCGGCCTTTGGTATAACCACCTGTCCACGCTCATTTATCGTAACGGAGCCCCAGATGTTCTTTCCCTTAGGTGGTGGAGTGATATATCTGCCGTCTTCCAACTGTTCGGTCTTGACCAGGCTGTCGAGAGTAACTCCGTAAAGCTCTGCCAATCTGCCGCACTTTTCTATATCTGGAATGGTCTTTCCGCTTTCCCACTTGGCATAAGCCTGTCTGGAAATATCAATTTTCTCGGCCAGCTCCTCCTGTGAGAGACCGTGAATATTTCTTAGCATGATTAGATTATCACTGAGCATTTCATTCTCCTTATCTATAAATCTATCTTCTCAAAGTCTTCGCATGAATGTTTGAATGCCGCAAAGGTCAGTACTACATAAACCAAAACCCCGATTGCAAGAAGCGCAAGCTGAAATCCAAAGTTCTCAAAGCCAAATGAGTTTACGACAGCCAGTCCGGGGATGTGATGAAATACCTCTGCAATTCCTATTATAACAAAGTTTACAATGATATAGTACACAAAAGGTTTGCCGAATTTGTAGGCGGTTTTGAAAAAGCCCCTTACAAATATCAAATTGAAAGCGCCAAAGATAACGAGCGC
>JAEZPG010000123.1 GCA_023413555.1 Bacillota bacterium
GTGATGAACACCCTGAGCTACTGGACACATTTGTTCTACTTCATGTGAATAGATCATGTTGAAACTCCTTTCAATGTACATTTTTATAAAGCAATAGAAAAGCATTTCTACTGTTACGCATGTTTTCCGTGGTATTCATTTATAAGAACCCATATTACCTATGTATTATGTTCTATTTTTTCCCACAGCCGAATCTATTCTCTCACAAAATTCGTGATTCGTCTATAGATTTTGATAATTTTTTTTCAATCTTAATAAAAATACATAAGATATGCAAAGAACATTCCTATGTATGAAAAAGCTAGATAGGTTCTATCTCTACCCCTACCTAGCTGTACCACCCTACTTCTTAAAGATAACATCACCCTTTTTCTTGTAAATACTTTTGGCAGGAACGTAGCCTCGTACCATAGATAAAGGATAGACATTAGTCTCTCGTCCTACAACCGTTCCCGGATTTAAGACAGAATTACATCCTACTTCAACAAAATCTCCTACCATTGCACCTACTTTGATTAATTCTGTTTCGATTTTTTCTCCATTATAACGAATATAGACAGGGGAACGATCGGATTTAATGTTAGAAGTAATAGCACCTGCTCCAAAATGAGATTTATACCCTAAGATAGAGTCCCCTACATAGTTATAATGTGGAACCTGAACCTTATTAAATAGAATTACATTCTTTAACTCTGTAGAGTTACCTACCACAGCGCCTTCTCCAACAATAACATTCCCACGAATATAAGCACAATGACGAATCTCCGCTTTCTTTCCAATAATGGCAGGACCTTTTACTGCTACTGTTGTGGAAATCTTAGCATCTCTCGCAATCCATATATTCTCGTTCTTCTTAATGTATTCACTTTCTGGTAAGGTTTCTCCTAGCTTCTCGATAAATTCACCTATATTCGGAAGTACCTCCCATGGATACTCATAACCTTCAAATAAATCTGCCGCTATGGTTTGTGACAAATCAAATAAATTGCTGATTAATAATTGCTCGAACATAAACTCTCCTTTCCAAGTTAATCACACATTATGTGATTCATGTTAGCTTCTTTTTCCTTTATAATTGGTAGCTGCATAGTCAAAATAAGACCGTAGCTGACTTTGATTATTAAGACCTCTTACTTTTTCTGTATTGCGTCGAATAAAGTCTTCTAATTTTGTCATGTATTCTTCTTTAGTAATCTGCCCCTCAGCCACATAGGTAAGGCCTTTCTCCCAACTAGCAGTTAGCTCCGGATTAAGCAGCGGACGTATGGAAGCATTGACTACATCATACACCATTTCACCAAATAAAGTTGGAGTCATAATCTGGGTCTTCTTATTTAAAGCAAGATATTCAATCTTAACTAGCTTGTTGAGTATTTCTGCTCTAGTGGCAGAAGTCCCAATTCCACTTCCTTTAATCTGGGCCCGAAGCTCCTCATCTTCAATCAGCTGACCGGCATTCTCCATGGCAAGTATCAAAGAACCGGAATTGTAGCGTTTTGGTGGGGAGGTTTCCCCCTCCTTCACGTTGAATTCCTTAATTGGAATGGTAGTACCTTTCCTTAGTCCATGTAATACCTTAACTAGTTCTTCATCCAACATATTGGAGTTATCACTGGTATCCCCATTGCTATCTATTTCTGATTTAACAGTATTCTCCTCTTTCTTCTTTGCGAAAGAGTTTACTACGACCTTTAAATATCCTTGATCTACTAATACTTTAAAATTGGAGAAAAAGCGCTCATTTTCTCGGTTAAAGGTTAATGCTATCTTCTGATATACTGCAGCTGGGAAGAAAATGCTTAAAAACCTTCTAACAATTACCTCATACACCTTACTTGCCGTGTGAGATACGGAAGTGAGAGCCCCAAACCCCTGACCGGTAGGTATAATGGCATAGTGATCCGTAATCTGCTTATCGTTGACATATCTAGTCTTAGCAATACCTTTGTAGCTACCATTCTCCAGAATCTCCGCTGCAAATTCCTTCCCATGAGTATAATTACGCAGTCCGCCAATATTCTTGTGAATCTCCTTAGCTACAGCTGTAGAAAGAACTCTTGCATCAGTTCTTGGATAAGTCACCAACTTCTTCTCATATAACTCCTGTACAATCTTCAGTGTCTCATCTGGGCTTATCTTAAATAGCCTAGAGCACTCATTCTGAAGCTCGGCTAAGTTAAATAGTAAAGGTGGGTTTTTTAATTCCTTCTTCTTTTCTATATTCTCCAAAACAGCAGTGATTGGTTGGTTGGCAATTAAGCTGTCAATTAAGCCTAGAGCTATCTCCTTTTCTTTGAATCCGTTTTCCTTATATAGTGCATTAGACTGAAAGAATCTTGATCCTTCCACAGCCTTCCACTCCCCGTCAACAGACTTTCCAGATAAATCAAAGGAGCCTACCACCCTGTAAAATGGGGTTTTCACGAAAGAACGAATCTCTCTTTCCCTTCTTACCACCATTCCAAGAACGCAGGTCATAACACGTCCCACACTAAGAGCAAGATTACGTTCCCTCTTCAAATACTGTTTTACGTTCTGTCCATATTTTAAGGTAATGATACGGGAAAAATTGATCCCCATTAAATAATCTTCTTTGGCACGAAGATACGCTGCATCAGACAAATTATCATATGCAGAAATAGGTTTTGCTTCCCTAATTCCACGAAGAATCTCCTCCTCAGTTTGAGAGTCAATCCACACCCGTAGTTTTTCTTTTTCCTTACTAACACCAGCCAACTGATCCACCAGACGGTAGATATATTCTCCCTCTCGTCCTGAGTCCGTGCAGACATAGATTCTAGTTACATCTTCTCGGTTTAATAGTTCTTTTACCGTTTTAAACTGTTTGCTAACTCCGGGAATCACCTCATAAAGAAATTCCTTCGGAAGAAATGGCAATGTCTCCATAGTCCATCGTTTTAAAGCTGGATCATAAACTTCTGGATAGCTCATAGTTACCAGATGTCCCACACACCAGGTAACAATGGCATTACTCGACTCCATATAGCCATCCTTATTGGTACCGTTTATCTTAAGAGCTTTGGCAAATTCCCTAGCTACACTTGGCTTTTCCGATATATATAACTGTTTAGACATACAATTTCTCGACTTTCCTTTTCATTCACTAAATCATCCATATAGGCACACGTCTCTTTTATTATACACTAAAGCTTTTACTTTTTCTATGGATTAAGGAGATTTGTATTCTGTACATTTTTCCTATAATATGCTACACTTTTCATGATATAAGATTCATTTAGTTAGCAAGATTCTATCCCTATAAAGGAAATCGAATCTATATAGAAAGGAATGATGAAATGTCTCCTAAGCAGCAATATTATGAAACGATAGCTGACAATCTGATCAAAAAATTCAACCTGAGAGGAATTGAGGGCTACTATTGCAGCACCAGAGAAGAGGCCCTTGGAACGATTAAACGATTCCTAACACCTGACTGCTCTGTTACTTGGGGTGGGTCAGAAACACTAAGGGAAATTGGACTATTGGATGCTTTAAAGAATTCCGACTACATAGTTTACGATCGAGCAGATGCTCATACTGCAGAAGAAAAATCTCAGCTTTATTCTAAGATTGTGACTGCAGATTACTTTTTCACAAGCTCTAATGCTATTACCTTAGATGGAGAGTTAGTAAATATTGACGGCAATGGAAACCGAGTTGCGTGCCTTATGACAGGTCCTAAGAATGTTGTGGTAGTGGCTGGAATGAATAAGCTAGCTCCTGATATTCCCTCAGCTATAGCTCGTACGAAAAATATGTCCGCTCCTCCTAATGCAGTACGGTTAAATTGTGATACTCCATGTACCGACATAGGCCGATGTGTAAGCTGTCTGACAAATGATTGCATCTGCGCCCATACGGTAGTTACAAGAAAATCCAGAATTCCAGGAAGAATCAAGGTAATCTTGGTTGGAGAAGAACTGGGATACTAAATATATAATAAAAGCATGTCTCAAGCAATTTTGACCTTGAAACATGCTTTTGTTATATAATCTAATCCTGTTTGAATCTCTTTCTCTTCTTATGCTCCTCGTCAAGGATAGTTTCTCTAGCAGGGATTCCTGTCAAATCGCCTAATGAATTCTGAGCTTTGATGACTCTTTCTAACCACAAAGACTTAAAACTATCAAACTCTTTACAATCCTTAGGCACCTTGATTGGCTCACCGAATATAAGACGGTTTTCCTCGCCTTCCACTGCTTGTTCAATAAATCCTGGCAGAACAGGTACCCCAAGAAAACCAGCTAACCAAAAAGCTCCTTTTTCAATATCCTCAGGATTGTCAAGATTTACATCATAAATCGTTCCTTGAGGAAAAATCAAAAAATGCTTTGGTTTTTCACCATTTTTATACCACTTAACAGCCGTTTTCAACGCAACCATGGAACCGCCTGAGCTATTGCGATCTACCCCTACTACCTTTTCCAATTCTAATACCGGAGTTAATTCTATCGGTATGGATACACCATTAAAACAATTCTCCTTTGCAAAAACTAGCATCTCTGGGTATGTAGTTTTCTCATCATGCATTATCTCATAATAATAACTAAGTATTAAAGGGGCATCAGAATCAGTCAAATGATTTGTGGCAACTATATAAGAGTTTGTAGTAAAATCGTCTGGTACATTATATGTTTTGAAATGGTATGTTTTTAAAAGAGCCTTCTTAATCTCAATCATTCTCCATTTCAACTTATCGGGGTCGTTTACTATACGAAGCATATCACGCATGCCTTCTTCATTAAACAAAGAACTCGCATTAAATAGGTGCATAAGTATTCCTCCAATATTGTGGTTCCTTCAATCCAACGATTGATTTTATAATCTAAAACTGCATAACAACAAAATTTACATGTTACTTATTATATCCTACTTATTCCTACTCAGCAAGAGGAGGTTATTGGTTAACTCTGTACAGGTAATAAAACCCACTATTTTCACATACATATACTATAACAAGCTTAGTATCTGCAGGTGATTTTTTGCATTGCTCTAATAGACAGCTTCGGCTATATATATGTCTCGCTATTCCAAATATCTTAGGACTTATTACGGCCATTGCTAACTTTTCCTCAATTAATAATTTACTTAAACAATTCCATAAGCCTCCCCTTACTATGCCTACTTTTGTTCTTGTACTGGCTTGGATTGGGCTCTATACTGCACTAGGCTATGCTACCTTTCTTGTATGGAATACTAGAGTTTTTCTAGATGAGAAACTAAAATCCTTCACCATATGTGCTGGACAATTAATTCTTCATTCTCTTTGGGTCACTTGTTTCTTTAAATATCACTGGTTTTTCTTTGCTTTTCTACTTCATGTAGGATTTTTAGCTTTGGTATTCGGAAACATGATGTTATATCGCCAGCTGAATAAACAAGTAGGTACGATTATGATTATCTATTTTGTCTTTTGCGCATACTGTACGTATCTAAATCTAATTGCAGTATTTATAAACTAAAGTTATTAAAAGGAGCCGCTTTATGCGCAATCGTATCCGTTTTTTCGAAATCATAAGCTTTATCATAGCTTCCACTTTTGGTGTTTTATTGCATTTCTTCTACAATTGGAGTGGCTCAAGTATATGGACCGCTCCTTTTGCTTCTGTTTCTGAAAGTGTATGGGAGCATCTCAAACTTTTGTACTGGCCATTTCTTTTTACAACCTTAATAGGGTACTATCTAATTGGCAGACGTCAAGAAAACTATTTCTTCTATCAGGCCCTGTCTCTATCACTTGGTATGGCTTTCTTTATAGTTGCTTTTTTCACCTATAGTGGCATCATTGGACATAGTTTTTTGGTAGTGGACATCATAATATACTACATTGGGTATATAATAAGCTACCGCCATAGTTACTACTGTCTGACGGTATATCCATCGAGAGACAGCCTAAATTACTATGGCGGCATCTTATTTATGACTTATGGTATTCTTTTAATCTTTTTTACATTTTTCACTCCTCATCTAGGAATCTTTTTAGATCCTCAGACCGGATTATATGGAATATAAAGGATGGCTGTCAGTTAATGCTTTTACGATAGCCATTGCTTTCTCTTTATTGGCATCTACATCATCAATTACCATTGCAATTGCCTCTGCAACCTGATCCATATCGGCTGTGTTAAAGCCCCTTGAAGTAATGGCAGCTGTACCAAGACGGATACCACTTGTAACAAATGGAGAAGCAGGATCATTTGGAATGGTATTCTTATTACAGGTAATGTTAGCAGCATCCAATAAATGCTCTGCTTCCTTACCCGTTACATTCTTACTTACCAGGTCAACTAACATCAGGTGATTGTCTGTACCACCTGATACAATGTGAAAACCTCTGTTTTGAAGTCCTTTACAAAGAGCTTGGGCATTGTCGATGATATTCTGTGCATATACCTTAAAGCTAGGGTCTAGAGCTTCCTTAAAGCATACAGCTTTAGCAGCAATCACATGCATTAATGGACCACCCTGAATTCCTGGGAAAATAGCTTTATTAAGCTTCATTTCCTCTGCAAATTCCTTGCTGGATAAAATCATTCCTCCTCTTGGTCCTCTTAAGGTCTTGTGCGTCGTAGTTGTAGTTACATGGGCATATGGAATTGGGCTTTCATGAAGACCTGCTGCAACAAGACCTGCAATATGAGCCATATCTACCATAAGGTAAGCACCAACCATATCAGCAATCTCACGGAAACGTTTAAAATCGATCTTTCTTGCATAAGCAGATGCTCCTGCAATAATCATCTTAGGCTTACATTCTTTAGCAATCGCTTCTACCTGGTCATAGTCAATTACACCATCATCATTTACCCCATAAGGAACGATGTTATAATAACTACCAGACATATTCACTGGACTCCCGTGTGTCAGATGTCCGCCATGGGCTAAGTTCATACCCATTACTGTATCCCCTGGTTTTACTAAGGCAAAATATACTGCCATGTTAGCCTGAGCACCAGAGTGTGGCTGTACATTGGCATATGTACAACCGAATAATTCCATTGCTCTGTCTCTTGCCAGATCTTCTACGATATCTACATATTCGCAACCACCATAATATCTCTTTCCAGGATAACCTTCCGCATATTTATTGGTAAGTGGACTTCCCATAGCAGCCATAACTGCTTTACTAACAAAATTCTCAGATGCAATTAACTCAATGTGATCATTTTGTCTGCCAATTTCTTTGTTCATGGCACTGGCCACTTCTGGATCATACTTTTGTACATCATCAAAAGAAAACATGAATCTACCTCCATTGTATTATTATTTCGGACGAATCGTCCTCAACTCATATTAGTACATATTATAAAACTAAATCTCAAATAAATCTAGTGTAATAATTGGAGATAAGCAAATATTACTAGCTATTTGCCAAGTCACTCTGCTATTGCAATACAAACTGCAATGGTGGAGAAAGATACCACACCAGCCTCCTGCCTTTATTTATTAATTCTAACGAATTTCTTTTTTCCGATTTTAATGACATCCTCATTGATTAAAACCCTGCCCAATTCGTCCTCTTCTATTTTCTCACCGTTGATCTTAACGCCACCTTGTTTAATAAGCCTGATAAATTCACTTTTGCTTTTTATATATTTCATATCAATCAGTTTTGTAATGTTATCAATTAAAGTATCCTTCTCAAGATCTACAAGTAGGGTAGGCATCTCATCTGGAATGGCTTTTTTCCTAAATGCCATCTCATAGAAGGAAATAGCCTTACTCACTTCCCTCTCAGTATGATATAGACCGGTAATAATTGTTGCTAACTTGAACTTGATATCTCTCGGATTTACTCCTCTGATAAGTTCCTCCTTAACCTGATCAATCTCATCCGGATGTTCATCTGTAGCCAGCTCGAAGTACTTTATGATTAAATGGTCGGACACTTCCATCACTTTTTTAAACATTACCTCTGCAGGTTCGCTAACCCCAATATAGTTTCCTAAACTTTTACTCATTTTCTCTACACCGTCAATCCCTTCAAGAATCGGCATAAAGAGTGCAATTTGCTGTTCTAAGCCCACTGCTTTTTGCAGAGTTCGTCCCATTAGTATATTGAAGGTTTGATCCGTACCACCTAATTCAATATCAGCTTTTATCTCAACAGAATCATAAGCCTGCATTAATGGATAGAAAAACTCATGTAAACCAATTGTCACACCATTCTTGTACCGATTTTGAAAATCATCTCTCTCAAGCATCCTTGCTACCGTAGAGGTTGCCGCAAGCTTAATCACTTCTTCAAAAGTCAGATTGGCAAGCCATTCAGAGTTAAATCTTACAACTGTTTTCTCTTTATCTAGTATCTTAAAAATTTGTTCACAGTATGTCAGTGCATTCTTTTTTACCTTTTCATCCGAGAGGGCTACTCTCCCCTTTACTTTTCCTGTGGGATCTCCTATCTTTCCTGTGAAATCCCCAATAATAATTACGGCTTGGTGCCCAAGCTCTTGCATCTGTCTAATCTTCCTCAGTACAACAGCATGGCCTAGGTGAATATCCGGCGCAGAAGGGTCAAGTCCTAACTTAATAATCAATGGTTCCTTTCGTTCATAAGATTTTTCAAGTTTAGCTAGAAGCTGTTCTTCATTCACACATTGTTGCACCCCTTTGCAGATAATAGGCATTTGTTCCTTTGGTGTTAACATAATCAATCTCTCCTTGTTATATGATTATTAATATTTGCATAATCTTTAAGAAATCCCGAAATGAAGAACAACGCGTATAAATGATAGCTTCCTATCACACAAAAAAACTCTCGTCCTAATGTTTCCAAAAGGACGAGAGTTACTCTCGTGTTACCACCTTAAGTTTATAGACAACTCACATTGTCTACCTCAACGAGTACGGCCTTAGCGATACCCTTGCACTTGGTTACGGTGTGCTCTCCGTCGTAGCCTACTTCTGTAATCGGTTCGGTACGCAGCTCCAAGATGTATTCACACTTTCTATCCATGAGCCTCTCATCAACCGGCATCTTTCTGTTTGGAATTGAATATGCTACTCTTTCTTTTCATAGCCTTTTCTTATACTTTATAATGCAAATATTTAATTAGTGAAATACTATCATTATATCACAGATTCGTCAAGATAATTATTTAAGGATGATAGCCTTCCATTCATTACTGTAATTCATCTCCTAATTCCACCTTTGAGACATCCGTCTCTCTTACCTTCTTTCGAACTGCAAGAAGCATAGATGGGGAGACGCTTAATTCATCATAACCTAATTTTAAGAAAGTCTCTGTTAAAGCAAGATCTGCTCCTAGTTCCCCGCAGATACCACACCAAATTCCTGCCTTATGGGCATTGTCTGCTACTATCTTTAACATTCGCAACACTGCTGGATGATGTGGATCATAGATTGGGTCTAACTTTGGATTTTGACGATCAATGGCTAAGGTATACTGAGTTAAGTCATTGGTTCCAACACTAAAGAAGTCTACTTCTTTTGCTAGTAAGTCTGAAACCATAACTGCTGCAGGTGTCTCAATCATAATGCCGATCTCACATTGTCTAAATGCAATACCTTCACTCTTCAGCTCTTCCTGTACTTCTTCTATAATCTCCTTAACGAGGCGAACCTCATTAACAGAAATAATCATTGGAAACATAATGGAAATGTGACCATACATAGATGCTCTATAAATGGCACGAAGCTGTGTCTTAAACATAGATCTTCTGTCTAGACAGATTCTGATGGCACGGTAACCAAGGGCAGGATTCTCTTCCTTGTCCATGCAAAAATAATCAATCTGCTTGTCAGCACCAATGTCACAAGTACGAATTATGACTTTCTTGCCAAACATACGCTCCGCAACTTCCCTATAAGCATGGAACTGCTCATCCTCCGTTGGGTAATCATTTGAGTTCAGGTATACAAATTCACTTCTAAATAAGCCCACGCCTTCTGCGTCATTTAATATCACCTTAGCAACATCCTCTACCCCACCAATGTTGGCATAGAGATTGATTTTCTGTCCATCAAGGGTAACACTTTCCTTCCCTTTTAACTGTTGAAGAAGTTCTTTTTGTTCCAGATCCTCCGCCTGTTTCTTCTGCATCAGAGTAGTAGTTGCAGCGTCTGGTTCAATATATACAGTTCCGGTAAAGCCGTCAACAATAGCTACTTTTCCGTTATATTCCTCCAAAAGTTCAATGTTCGTATTTATTAGGGCAGGTATGTTCATTGTCCTTGCAAGGATTGCTGTATGAGACTGAGTAGAACCATGAACGGTAACAAAGGCTTTTACCTTATCCTTGTCTAACTGAACAGTCTCACTTGGAGCCAGGTCATCTGCTACAATAATCGTTGCACCGTCTGCTTTCTGATTTGTATTCTGATTACCTGAAAGAACATTTAAGACACGCTCTGAAACATCCTTTACATCTGCAGCACGTTCCTTCATATAGGCATCATCCATACTTGCAAATACATTAGCAAAGGTATCTGCAGTGGTAGCTACTGCATATTCTGCATTTACTAGCTGTTCTGTAATCATATCAGTAATGGCTTCCACATAATCCAAATCCTCTAGCATCATCTGATGTACCTCAAAAATCTGGGCATGGGCTTCCCCTACCTCCACCAAAGCCTTCTCATACAAGCCTTGTAATTGAACGATTGCCTGACTCTTTGCAGCCTCGAATCTAGCGATTTCACTGGCACTATCCTCAATATGCTCACGCTTTATTTGCTGCTCATGACGGTTATATATGGATATCGTACCAAATGCGACCCCACCAAATACAGAAGTACCATTAAATACTTTCATCTACTCAAACTCCTTTCGGTATCATTCTCCCGTCCCTACAATTTAAGAAAATCTTGTTACAGATTCTCCTTCATGAATTGTTCTAATTCAGCTGCTGCAGTTTCTTCGTCTTCACCGTCTACGGAAATTGTAACTTCCTGTCCATTTTTAATACCTAGCTGCATAACACCCATGATACGTTTAGCATCTGCTTCTCTGCCCTCTTTAGCAATGGTAATCTTGCTTGCAAAGGTAGCTGCCATTTTGCATAGAGTACCTGCTGGTCTAGCATGCATGCCATTTGGGTCTGTAATCACATAAGTGAATTGTTTCATAATTGAATGCTGAGGTCACATGACATATGCCCAATTGTTGCAACCTCTCTCCTTTCTGTCGTTATCTTAATCGGACTAATATCCTTATGCTAAAGAAGCTGCGCTATCTGTTCTCTTGTTGCCAACTGATTGGAAAATGCACTAGCACTTCCTGCCGTAATTCCAAGTTTTAATGCCTCTTTGTACTCACCAGTCTTGTGATATCCTGCTATAAAGCCGGCTACCATGGAATCTCCTGCTCCAACAGAGTTAATAACTTGGCCTGCTGGGGCTGGTCTTTCCAATACTTCATCAGTATCAGTAATCAAAATTGCTCCCTTCTCGGCTCTGGAAACCAAAACATTTCCAGCACCTAAGGACTGCAATTTCTTTGCATAATAGATTATGTCATCCCTATCCTTTATTGTTACACCAAAGATTTCGGATAATTCATGATGATTCGGTTTTATTAGAAATGGATGATACTTCAACACATTTTTCAAAAGGCCTCCTGTGGCATCTACCACAGTTTTCACACCCTGACTATTCAAAATAGCCATAAGTTCTCCATATAAGTTATCCGGAAGGTTGTTTGGAATACTTCCGGCTAACACTACCATATCCTCTGAATGTAACGATTTCATTTTATCATACAGTAACCCAAGTTGTTGAGCGGTAATTATTGGTCCTTGGCTGTTTATTTCTGTCTCTGCTCCCGTCTTAATCTTCACATTAATTCGAGAGATACCTTCTGTTACAGTGATAAAATCCGTGTTCACACCCTGTGTATATAAAAGGCGAATAATCTCGTTTCCGGTAAAACCTGCTACAAATCCCAAAGCAGTAGTTTCTATACCTAGATTATGAAGTATCACTGACACATTGATTCCTTTGCCACCAGCCAGATATTCTTCCTTACTTGTTCGGTTGATCTTACCCTCTTTACACTCCTTAAGATAAACCACATAATCAATGGATGGATTTAAGGTTACTGTATAAATCATAACTATTCCCCCTGATGTTTCTTACGTTTTTCTGATACCACTGGCTCTACTACCTGTACCACTTTAATCGGTACTGCGTAGCGTTCATCCTTTTCTCCTAGGTCATCAATGGAAACTCCCAACTTTTCTGCTTCTTCTTCCTGCAACCTGGCTTTCTCTTTCATGACTTTACCTTTTTCTTCATACTCGTCCAAGAAACTGACGGCCATCTTGGCATTGTGATACCCAATAATCGTGTCCAGATTCACATCGTGGGCGGCACGGAAAATATTACTTTCCACATTGGGATTACTGTTATGAAGACGTTTAATCAATTGCTTCATCTCCTGACGTTTTGAGCCACCGCCACCATTATCGCATATACTACAGTTTTCCGTAAATCGGCAGGCACACTGAATGAACTGAAGGTCATTGTATCTTGCCCATGCTATGATATTCTCTTCTCTGATCATATACATAGGCCGGATTAATTCCATTCCAAGGTGATTGGTAGAATGAACCTTAGGCATCATGGTCTGCATCTGCCCACCGTAAAACATTCCCATCAAAATAGTCTCTATAACGTCATCATAATGATGTCCCAAAGCAATCTTGTTACAGCCTAATTTTCTGGCTTCTTTATATAAATATCCTCTTCTCATTCTGGCACATAGATAGCAAGGACTATCATCAATATCTGCTACAACATCAAAGATAGAGGTTTCAAACATTTTCAAAGGAATATTTAGAATTTTAGCATTATTAATAATAGTTTGCCGATTAATCTCGTTATATCCAGGATTCATGCACAAAAATTCAATGTCAAAATTCATCTGTCCATGTCTTTTTAATTCCTGCATACATTTGGCTAACAACATGGAGTCCTTTCCCCCGGAGATACATACAGCAATCTTATCTCCTTCCTCTATCATTTTGTAATTCTTGATACCTTTAATGAATGGTACCCATATTTCTTTACGGAATCTCTTAATCAAACTTCTTTCTATTTCTTCAAATCGTTCCATATTAGTAACCTTTCTAATGTTAATCCCTACTTATCCTTTATATTTGTTTATCCTTTACTATCTCCTGAATAGCTTCCACCGCTGCATCCACCTGTTCTTCAGTCACCAGATGGCTTAAGCTGATGCGAAAGGAACTTAGAGCATTCTTTCGATCATGGCTTACTGCATACACCGCACGGGATGGAGTATTGGGAACAGAGCAGGCAGATTTGGCAGACAAAAGGATTCCCTTCTCTTCCATTGCCTGTCGCATTGCTTCTGCTTTGATTCCCTTAACACTGAGATTAAGAATAAACGGATAGCTTTTCTCCGTGCTGTTGATTCGAACCTGTGGTAGCTTAGCAAGTCTCAGACGAAGCTTCTTATTAAGCTTATCCACATAATCATAATGCTCCTTTTGTCTCTTTACAGCAAGAGAAAGAGCCTCCTCTAATGCAACTGCATTAGCAAGATCAGGAGTTCCACTACGGTATAGAGATGTACTGGCACCTCCATGAATCAGTGGTTCTAAGATAACTCCCTCTTTTTTTATTAATACTCCTGCTCCATTAAGCCCAAAAAACTTATGCGGAGCGAAGCTCATTAAATCAATGAATTCTGTATTCACTGGTATCTTGCCTACTGCCTGAGTTGCATCAGTGTGAAAATAACAATTTGGATATTCCTTCAGTAGCTGTCCAATAACCTCAATAGGTTGAACAACCCCTAACTCACTATCTACATACCCAATGGTAACCAAAATCGTATCCTGTCTAAGGAGCTCTTTTAGATGGGCCATATCTACAGTCCCATCCGGCAGAATATCTAGTAAATCTATCTCATACCCAAGGTTTTGCAGATAGGTCAACGTTCCACTGACTGCGGAGTGCTCTAATCCAGTAGAAATAATATGCTTCCCATACTGGCGATATGCCCTAGCAATTCCTTTAATTGAAAGATTATTTGCTTCACTAGCACCGGAGGTAAGTATAATCTCTGACGGTGCCACTCCCATTAACTTAGCTATATGAGAAGTAGCCTCTAAAAGCCTATGGTGGGCAGCTCTTCCCATTTCATGTGCCGAATTAGGGTTAGCAGGATACTTTCTTATTGTTTCTACATAACTTTCCAATACTTCCTCAGATACGGGAGTATTTGCTGCATAATCCATATAAATCATAGTATAGATCTTCCTTAACATGTCTAGTTTTCTATATTTCTTCCATTCACTATAACATAAGTACTTAGGATTGGGCAAGGCTAAGTAAATAGGTAAAGGCAGGAATACTTTTCTGAAGCACCCTGCCTTTCACAAATATTTAATTGTTATTTTATTCCCCCCAACAAGCATCTTCCATTCACTTTTTATCAGTATAAGGAAGCTATGTAAAACTGACGATCAGCTTTACGAAAAACTATGTAAAATATATGTATATTACTGTTGTGAGAGTTTCTGTTCTTAGGCCAGGTATTAGGTGAGACATAACACAAAGACCTATTAGTGAAGAGTCCTATTTGATTCCAAATTGATACTTCGTTACTGTCTCATATTTCTCTCCTGCTTCTGTTACAGGTGTCTCAAAATTAGGCTGATTTAAGCTATCTGGAAAATACTGCGTCTCTAGGCAAAAACCCTTACGATTGCAAAGAGGTTTCCCATTCTTACCCATTAAATCTCCAATAAAGTTTCCAGCATAGAACTGTACTCCCGGTAAATCCGTGATAACTGTCATCTCAATGCCTGTAGTTTCACACCAAGCTTTGGCTGCATAAGCCTCTCCTTGTCTTAATACAAAATTATGATCATAACCATGACCCATCTGAATTTGCTCATGTGGCTCGTCTATTTCAGCACCTATTTTTTTGGCACAACGGAAATCAAATGGAGTATTCGTTACATCCATAAAATCACCTGTTGGAATACAGGCAGCATCCACTGCAGTAATGGTATCTGCATTAATCTGAAGAATTTGATTTAGAATATTCTTCTCTTCTCCACCTGATAAATCAAAATACGCATGATTCGTCAGATTAATTGGTGTCTTCTTATCTGCCACTGCCTCATAGGACATAGTAAGGCAATCATTGTCATCAAAGGTATAGGTTACAGTAGCTGTCAGTTCCCCTGGAAATCCTCCTTCTCCATCTGGAGAAATACAGGTAAAGGCCACACTGTTATCTGATCTCTGTTTTGCTGTAAGAACCTTTGAATTAAAACCCTTGGTACCTCCATGAAGATTGCAACGATCTGCCTCATTCTTCTCAATATGATAGGTAACACCATCAATGATAAATTCGCCCTTATTAGTGCGGTTACCCACACGTCCAATAAATGCTCCTAAGTATCCACCATTATTCTCATATTCCTCTAGGGTATCATAGCCTAGACAAACATCCCGTTTAACCCCATTACGATCACTTACCACAATATCCACAACTGTGGCACCGTAAGTAATTACCTTGATGTAATTACCTTTGCCGTTGGTAATGACATAAGCATCTACAACCTCATTTTTTTTTGTTGTACCGAAATATTCCTTTGATATACTCATAATTAATTCTCCTTATACTAAATCATTCAACCATCCTATATCAATTCTATTGAAACAGTCACCGGTTTTGTGCCTGTTAATGAAGTACTCACTTCATCTGGTTGAGAGATTCCTATATACAGCTCATATTTTTTACCATATAAGACCTTGTCACCAAAATCATCTACAGTTAAAAAGTGTTCCCACGGAATAGTAAGTGCTACGGTTTCTTTCCCACCTTCTGTAATATGGAAGCGCTCAAATCCACATAAGCTATAGTTGCACACGGCTCCCTTTACATCTAATGATTTGATATAAACCTGAGCAATCTCATCTGTGGCCATCTTGCCTTCATTATAAAACTCTGCTTTAAGAGATAGTTCTTCGCCAACTCTTAGGGAAACCTTATTATCAACTGAACCATTAGCCTTTACCTGCGTTACAATTACCTTCCCATAGGTAAGACCATATCCAAATGGATACAGGGCTGGCTTCGTCATAAATCGATAAGTTCTTCCCTTCATCGCGTAGTCTGTAAAGTCAGGCAATTCATCACTAGATTCATAAAAGGTAATTGGAAGCTTTCCAGATGGAGAGACCTTACCAAATAACAGATTGGCAACTGCAATTCCCCCATAAGCTCCAGGATACCAGGTCTGCAAAATAGCACTACAGTTCTCCTTGGCATACTGCAGTTCCATTGCACTTCCAGTAAGCATACATAAAATCACAGGCTTTCCTATTTCTATCAGTTGCTGTAAAAGTCTCTGCTGTACTTTTGGAAGTTTTAAATCCTTCTTGTCTCCAGATTGATATGCATTGCCTTGATCACCTTCTTCTCCTTCTAAGGTTTCGTCAAGACCAAGGCATAAGACTACAACATCACTATGTTTTGCTACAATTCTTGCTTCTGATTCTCTGTCATGAGCCTCTGCCAGAGGTTCACTACGGTCATTCACAAGCTCGCAACCATTGGAATAAAGTACCCTAATCTCATCTCCAACTTCTTTTTGAATGCCTTCCAAAATAGTGGTATATCGAGATGAAGTACCATAATAATTCCCCTTAAGAGCAATTCTACTATTGGCATTAGGTCCGATAACGCCAATCGTCTTAAGCTCTTTCTTATTTAGTGGAAGCACTCCATCATTTTTTAACAGTACTATCCCTTCTTCACTGGCTTTTATGGAGCTCTGAATATGCTCCTTACATTCTACGACTTCATATGGAATCTCATCATATTCAGTCTCAGTGAACAACCCTAGCTTTATTCTTGTAGTAAACAACCGAATAGCTGCTTCTCTAATCTGTTCCTTAGTAACTAGCCCTTCCTGATAAGCATGAAGCATATGAAGATACATATTACCGCAGTTTAAATCGCACCCATTTTCCATTGCAAGGGTAATGGATTCAAGTGCCGTATTTGTAACATGGTGTCCCATATGAAAATCTTTGATCGCCCAACAATCAGAAACCACGTGACCTTCAAACTCCCACTTGTCACGTAGGATATCCTTAAGTAGTGTTTTACTTCCACAGCTAGGCTCTCCATTGACTCTGTTATAGGCACCCATAACAGACTCCACCTTTGCTTTTGTAATACATTTTTCAAAGGCAGGTAGATAGGTTTCCCACAAATCTTTCTGATTTACTCTAGCATCAAATTCATGACGAAGTTCCTCTGGCCCACTATGTACTGCAAAATGCTTTGCACAGGCTGCAGCTCGCATGTAGTCTCCATCACCTTGAAGACCCTCTATAAAAGAACAACCTAACTCACCAGATAAAAATGGATCCTCTCCATAGGTTTCATGACCCCGTCCCCATCTTGGATCTCTAAAAATATTTATATTAGGTGACCAGATTGTGAGTCCCTTGTATATGTCCCTGTCATCTTCTTTACTATATGTATTATACTTTGCTCTACCTTCAATAGAGATGATTTCAGCAATATCATGTAGAAGTTTCTTATCAAAAGTTGCTGCTAATCCTATTGCTTGTGGATAGCTAGTAGCTGTACCTGCTCGCGCAATACCGTGTATCCCCTCACTCCACCAATTATATCTGGGAATATTCAATCTTTCAATAGGTGCTGAATTATAGGTCAATTGACTTGCCTGTTCCTCTACCGTCATTTGGTCCACCAAATCAATTGCCTGTTGGCGATAAAAACTAGTTTCCTTCATATATGCTTCTCCTTTCAGTATATCAAGCTACTGTTATATTTTCCTTGATTACTCTATCTCTACAACATTTTAGTATGGGTAAATCTCGTAAGCAGTGTATTCTTTGTCAAAGTGATAACCCAATTTCTCTGCTAAGGCCACGGACCACTGATTCTGAGCATCCCAGCTAGGATAGATTCCCCTTTTCAGACATTCTAAAACCAATTTTGCTCCACATGCAGTGGCAAGTCCTCTTCTACGAGAATCCTCTCTTGTATCTATCTCAATCTCTATACCACCTTGATAATAAGTATAGGAGGAGGCTCCTGATACAATCTCGTCATTCTTTAAAGCTATCACACCAAGCCCATGTTCCCTGTAATCCTCATAGGTTGGAAAATTAGAGCAAAGATCACAAGCCCAAGGCAACTCCCTAATTTGGTTATATTCAATTTCACCAATCATAGTCAGAGTATACTCTGGGGATAGTTTTTTTACCATATGGGACAGATGCTCCTTATCAAAGACATAAGGCTCCTTCTTAATTGCATAACGAATACGCTTCGTGGCACGTTTTCCATAAACTTCCTCAATAAGACTACTCCAATCTTTAGTCTGTGGAATCATAATGATAAAATTACTTTCATAATCGATTGGTTTATTTCTTACTAACTCGATATCTGGTTTCCCAACAAAAAAACAAAAATCAGCCACTTGAATCTGTAATGATTCTGGTACTGTGCTACCAATAGCCCATGCCTGCCCCATGCAGCCTTGTATATAAGACCAGATCATAGTTTCCTGCCAATCTTTTGCCAACAATTTTGCAAACGTAGTATCCGTCAATTTGTATATACACATATCAATTCTCCCATTTACTGGTATCACGATTTTTTACTTCTACATAACTACTAGTACTTCATTAATCTCTTGTAAATCACATGCATTAATATAATTACAGCCTAAATTTACCCCATTGAGATAACATTGCTTATATCCGCTCTCCTGACTATCCGGATTCTTCACAATAATGTGAAGCTTCTTACCACGAAATACCTTATCAATAGTAAGTTCCTTCCAATCACTTGGAATAGATGGAGCAATTCTCAATCCATCTGGATCCGGACGAAGTCCTAAGATACCCTCTACACAACCTACCATAACGGTGGAAGCTGTACCAGTAAGCCAATGGACCTGACTTCTTCCTTCATATGGGCTATCTATACTTTCTACAAACTGTCCATATACATATGGTTCCATGACACGTAATTCAGCAACATCATTCTGGCCAGCAGGTGCACTTTCCATATAATACTGGAAGGCTCTGTTTCCATGGCCCATAAGTGCTTCAGCTAGGATAATCCACCCCTGTGTCTGTAAGAAGATACTTCCATTTTCCTTGGTTGAACCGTTGAATAACAGTGCCAATGCACCATCAAAAGCATGCTCCTTAAAAGATGGTGCCATAAGGCGAACGCCGTATGCAGTATTTAACTCTCTGTATACAGATTCCAAAGCAAGCTCAGCCTGCTCCTTATCAGCCAATCCGCTGATTACAGCCCAAGACTGTGGATTTAACCACATATTTGCCTCTGGATCCTTCTTGGAGCCAATTACCTGTCCATCCTCTTTAAATCCACGGATGAAGCGGTCTCCCTCCCAACAATTGGTCTGGATGGTATCTCCTAATTCCTTTTGTATTTGTTCCAAATAGGACACATATTCCTCATCCTTTTGTTCTATTGAAAAGCCTTTTAGTACTGTCATTGCATAGTAAAGCTGGAAAGCCACAAAACTGGACTCACCTTTTTTACCAAGACGCAAGCAATCATTCCAATCCGCATGAAGACCAGCTGGCATCTTATGATCACCAAGACGATCCATAGAGAACTGAATGGCTCTCTTTAAATGATCATAAACAGTCCCTTCTTCCTTGTTGGCATAAGGAATCACCTCATTAATAAAGTCCTTGTCACCTGTCTCGCTGATGTATTTGAAGATAGTAGGGAACAACCACAATGCATCATCAGCTCGGTAAGCAGGATGTCCTGTTGCCTGTGCATAGGATAAATCATCCGGAGTATCTTCATAACCTGGGTTGTGTGTATATTTTACCAGTGGGAGCCCTCCACCATTATTCACCTGAGCAGAAAGCATAAATCTAATCTGTTCCTTCGCTGCTTGTGGATCCAGGTGAATTACACCCTGAATATCCTGTACAGTATCTCTGTAACCATAACCATTACGTAGTCCACAGTAAGCAAAAGAGGCAGCTCTGGACCAGATAAAGGTCATAAAGCACTGATAGGCATTCCAAGTATTTATCATACTATTAAATTCCTTGCTAGGAGTATTTACCTGAAGGTTAGACAGTTTATTATGCCAATAATCCTTTAACTCCTGAAGCTCTTCCTCAATAACAGTAATATTAGCATATTGATCCATAATCTTCTGAGACTCTTCTTCATCATACTGTCCCAAAATAAATGCAATGGTCTTTGTCTCACCAGGCTTAAGCTCCAGTCTGGTATGTAATGCTCCACATCCATTATTGTTATAATTTAATACGTTGTCACACTCTCCATTCTCCACAGCAATTGGATTTCCATAGCTACGATAGGAACCAAGAAAATGTGATTTATCTCCATTAAATGAAGCCACCTCGGAACCAACAAGACCTAAGAATCTCTCAATTCTTCCGCTTCCATTGCATTCCTTGGCACAATTTTCATTAATAACCTGTAAAACTTTATTTCCCTTAAAATAGGTACGCGTGATAAATAAACTATATTGCAGATTCACCTGATCATTCTCATAATTGGCCTCATTGGTAAACTCTGCATAAGAAAATGCTGATATCTTTCTTACCTGGTTTGTAGTATTCGTAACCTTTAAACGCCACACTTCATAGGTCTTATTCAGTGGCACATAATACAGAGCTTCCGAGCGAATTCCTGCATAGGTACTAATAATATTAGTATAAGCTGTACCATGGTGGCACTCTGATTGATAGGTTTTTAATGATTTGCCTACAGGTTGCCAGGAAGCTGACCAATAATCAGAACTATCCTCATCTCTTAGGTACATATACCTCCCAGGTTTGTCCTCCTGATTAAAGATGTATCGAAGAACACGACCTTTTGCGCCACTCTTTACAAAGCTATATCCCCCTGCATTATTGGAAATTATTGCACCATAGGCTGGAGATCCAAGATAATTGGCCCAAGGAGCAGGTGTGTCCGGTCTTGTAATAACATACTCCTTGTTTTTCTCATCAAAATAACCATAATTCATATTATTCTCCCCTTCTTTGAAAGATTTCTAGGCAAGATGAATAAGTATCTGCCCGTATTTCCTCTATTTTACACTCTATCTATGATTATAAGATTAAAATAGCTGGGATAGATAGACAATGTTTTATATTACTATAAACATGTGTTATTTTATGACGTTTTACTACGTTTTATAATATCTTTAAGTTCCTTCACAGTAAATTCATAGGACTGATTACAGAAATGACAGTTGACCTCAATTGGTTTTCCATCCTCTATCATTTCCTGAATGTCTTTTCTACCGATGGATACTATGGCTTTCTCCACCCGTTCCTTTGAGCAGTTACAATGAAATCTGGTAGGTACCTTATCCATAATCTCAACACCAAATTCACCAAGCACATGGTCTAATATCTGTTCTGGCGTCATTTCCTGATCAAGTAAGGCCGTTATAGAGGTAATCTTTCCAATCTTCTTTTCAAGTTTTGTAATAACTTCTTCCTCTGCAAACGGAAGAAGCTGGATAATAAAGCCACCTGCTCTTCTTACCGTGTTGTCCTTATTCATCAGTACCCCCAATGCCACACTAGAAGGTACCTGCTCAGAGGTAGCAAAATAATAAGTGAGGTCCTCTGCAATTTCTCCACTTACCAGATGAGTTTGCCCGACATAAGGCTCCTTAAGACCCATATCTTTAATTACACTTAAAACCCCAAGATCTATTGCCTTACCAACGTCTAATTTTCCTTTGGAATTAGGTGGAAGCATTACCTCTGGGTGTACCACATACCCCTTTACATCTGCTTTTGCATCAGCAGTAATGGTAAGCCCTCCAATTGGCCCACTACATTTGATTTGAAGAGTAAGAATGTCCTTCTCTCCCTTCATCATGGTTCCCATCATGCTTCCTGCAGTAAGTAGTCTTCCCAAGGCCGCTGTAGCCACTGGACTAGTGTTGTGGGCTACTCTGGCTTCTTCTACCAAATCCCTTGTAGTACATGCAAATGCTCTAATCTGATTATGCGCTGCAGTTGCTCTCACTATATAATCTGACATGTTAATTTCCTTTCTTTTTACAACCTAAAGATAAAACTTATTATTCTGCTGTTGCTCTCTTGCAATGACATAGATTCTTTCACTATCCGGTTTTACTGCTTCTCTGGTAAAGGCATCAAAAGCCTCCACAAATTCCATCCCTGCTTCCTCTAGCAAACGGATTATAGTATCCATACTATATGCCTTCTGGTAGTGGGTTTCATCATATCGCTTAAAAAGGTCCTCTTCTTCACACTGTTCCTCAAGTTCCTTGTCTCTAACATAGATGGACAGAGAATATTCGTTGATTTCTTCCTCTTTGTAATAATAATTGTCCCAGATAAAACTAGAATCCTTACGGTTTTCTGCAATGGTATTGTTAGCCAGAACCATCTCGTATTTATAGATGGTATTTAAATCAAAGATAAATAATCCTCTGGTATCAAGATAATTATTTACCAATTTAAATACTTTTAGTAAATCTTCCTCTGACATAATATAATTCATACTGTCACAAATGCTGACAACAGCTCTGACTGTCCCATATAGTTCAAATTCTCTCATATCCTGCATAAGATATAAAATTGAAGCCCGTTTGTCCTCTTCCACGCTGTATTCTGCCTTTTTCTCCATGGCTATGGTTAACATATCTTCGGAATTATCAATTCCAATCATGTCATATCCCTGCTCAGCTAGCTTCTCAGTAATATTACCAGTACCGCAACCTAATTCCAGCACAAGACCATCTAGTACTCCATATTCTTTCAATAATCCTATCAGATAACGTGACCATTCTTCATAAGGTATATTGTCCATAAAACTGTCGTAAACCTGAGCAAAACCTGTATATGCCTGCATATAAGGTCCTCCTTTTATATGATTATACTTACTACTAGTTTGTACAAATAAACTCGTTTTGTATCTCTTCGATTGTAACATGATATGTATATTTTTCAAGTATATAATAGGACAGGATTTCAGGCATACATACGAAGGCCTACACTACTAAATAACAAGAAAACCCCAAAAGCATAGCAATTTAAACTTTTGGGGTATTCCTGTTATTCCAAAGGAGTGATGAGAAACAAAAAAAAGATAATAAGCGTGATTAGTCAGCCATCTTCTTATACATATCCTTAAGTGCAGGATATAATCCTCTGAAGACTTCATATTTCTTGTTGTAAAGTTCTACAATTTCAGAATCTTGTTCTGTAGTACTTACAATCTGAATTAATTTGTCAGTTGCTTCTTTTACAGAGTTATAAACTCCACAACCAACTGCAGCCAATATTGCTGCACCAAAAGCAGGGCCTTCCTCAGAATTCACTTTGTCAACTTTTACATCTAGAATGTTAGCTACAATCTTGCACCATAATGGGCTCTTTGCGCCACCACCTAGAATACGAACTCTCTCTATCTTCATACCAAGAGACTTGGTAATCTCAAAAGCATCTCTTAATGCAAAGGTAACTCCCTCTAATACAGCCTGAGTCATATCCTCTCTGGAAGTATCAAGTGTCATGCCTATAAAAGCACCTCTGGCGTTTGGATCATTATGAGGAGTTCTTTCTCCCATGAGGTATGGAAGGAAGAATACATTATTCTCTCCTAATTTGGTAATGCCCTGTTGTTCTTCCCCATATTGTTTGGTGCGAATAATGTCATCCATCCACCATTTATTACAGGAAGCTGCGCTAAGCATACATCCTAGATAATGATAGTTGCCATCTGCATGAGCAAAGGAATGAAGTGCATTGTTATCATCTACTGCAAACTCTTTGGTAGCAATAAATACGGTACCAGAAGTACCAAGAGAAAGACTACACATTCCATGTCCAACTGTGCCATTACCAACTGCAGCCACAGCATTATCTCCACCGCCTGCAATAATCTTAACAGAAGAAGGAATACCAAGTTCTTTGGCAATCTCTTCTTTAATAGTACCTACTGGCTGATAGCTCTCAAATACCTTAGCTAACTGACTTTCCTTCAGTCCAACAATCTCTAACATTTCTTTGGACCAGCATTTATGCTGTACATCAAATAAAAGCATACCAGATGCATCACTGACGTCGGTACAATGTACGCCAGATAATTTATAAGCAAGATAATCCTTAGGTAACATCAATTTACAAATCTTATTATAATTCTCAGGTTCATGCTTCTTCACCCACATTACCTTAGGTGCAGTAAAGCCGGTCAAAGCCATATTGGCTGTGTACTCAGATATCTTCTTTCTTCCAATAACGTTATTTAAGTAATCACATTCTTCTGTGGTTCTACCGTCGTTCCATAGAATTGCAGGTCGAATCACTTGATCCTTGTCATCTAATATAACCATTCCATGCATCTGACCACTGAAGCTGATTCCAGCTACTTGAGAGCGGTCACAATCAGAAAGTAATTCTTGCAAAGCATCTTTGGTTTGTTCATACCAGTCAGAAGGGTTCTGTTCAGACCAGCCTGGTTTTGGGAAGTACAAAGGATACTCTCTTACAGCAATCTTTTGAATTTCTCCCTTTTCATCCATAAGCAAAAGCTTTACTGAGGATGTTCCAAGATCTATACCGATAAATAACATACAAACAATCCTTTCTTTCGAGGAAAAAGCTTATCCAGCCAAACTTGATTGTACTGAATAAGCTTTACCCTAATTTTATAATTTAGGGAATCGCAATTCTCTGTTTTATAATTCTATTATGTACTGGTTCAATATTGCCTCTAACATCTCCTGACGTCCAGATACATTAGGAGTAATACCATTCTCCATAGCATAAGCTTCTAAATCCTCAAAGCCAACCTTGCCATCTATAATATCTTTACCAAGTCCCTCTGAATAGCTTGCATAACGTTTTGCGATAAAGTCAGTAAATACCTTATCCTCAAGTAATTTTGCAGCTACCCTTAAGCCCTTAGCAAAGGTATCCATACCAGCGATATAAGCATAGAACAAATCAGAATCCTCAAAAGATCCACGTCTAACCTTTGAGTCAAAGTTTAAACCACCTTTAGTAAATCCACCAGCCTGCAAAATCTCATACATAGCAAGGGTAGTATCATAAACATTAGTTGGGAATTGATCAGTATCCCATCCTAACATCAAATCACCCTGGTTAGCATCTACACTACCTAATACCCCATTAATACGGCATTGATTTAACTCATGCTGGAAGGTGTGCATAGCAAGTGTTGCATGATTAGCTTCAATATTTAGTTTAAAATATGGTAATAAATCATACTTTCGTAAGAATGATAATACAGTAGCAGTATCAAAATCATATTGATGTTTGGTTGGTTCCTTTGGTTTTGGTTCAATTAAGAATTGTCCAGTAAATCCAATCTTCTTCGCATAATCAACAGCCATATGCATAAATCTCGCCATGTTGTCTAACTCTAAACCAGTATCGGTGTTAAGAAGAGTCTCATAACCTTCTCTTCCACCCCAGAATACATAGTTCTCACCACCGAGCTCCTTAGTGATTTCCATTGCTTTCTTTACTTGAGCTGCTGCATAAGCAAATACTGTTGCATTACAGGAGGTACTTGCACCATGAACGAATCTTGGATTACTAAATGCGTTAGTGGTTCCCCATAAACATTTGATTCCAGTACGAGCCATCTCTTCTTTGATAACTCCTACAATAACATCCAAGCGTTCATTAGTCTCTTTCAAATCCTTGCCTTCTGGAGCAATATCTCTGTCATGAAAACAGAAATAAGGTATCTGCATCTTCTCCATAAATTCGAAAGCAGCATGAACTCTGTTAATAGCAACTTCCATAGGATCCGCTTGATCCCAATCACGCTTCATAGTAGCCTGACCAAATGGGTCAACACCCATTGCTGTAAAGGTGTGCCAGTAGGACATAGCAAAACGTAACTGTTCTTTCATGGTCTTGCCCATAATCACTTCATCCGGATTATAGTATTTAAAAGCAAGTGGATTCGTACTCTTTGGTCCCTCGTACACAACTTTTGGCATATCTTTGAAAAAACTCATATTATCAACCTCCTATTAGTTTAGTGAATAAACAATGTAACCTTAATATATCAAGTTTTCTAGATAATGTCAACGTATTTTTAAATATTTTACAAAGAATTCAGGACTTGAACCTGTAACTCATGTACATATTGTCTCATTTATGTATATTATACGTGATTTTTTCATACGATTTATAGAAAAATCTTTCAAACAAAACAGGAATATGGTATCCTATAGATATGTTTATTAATTAAACTAACTATTTACAAGAAAGGTTCGGTAATTAATGATTATTGGCAGTAAAGAGCTCATACGTGATATTAATAGCAATTTGGTTCTAGAGACTATAATTGATAAAAGCCCTCTCTCCCGGGCTACGCTTTCAAAAGAGTTAGGCTTAACAAAAGCAACCATTTCAACCATCGTACAAGACTTAATAGACCGTCAACTGGTCATCGAAATTGGTAGTGACAATACAGACCTCGGTAGAAAACCTATACTACTTACCTACAACAAGCAAGCTGGGTATGCTCTTTGTATTGATATTCAACCAGACCACTGTTCTACTATACTAAGTAATCTACAGGCTGATATTATAAAGCAAGACACTATTGTTACTCCTGAAAGACCAGAGGATCTTCCGGATGCCCTGATAGAATATGTAAGAGAGTTATTATCTAACCTTGCAACCTCTCACTATGGGTTGGTTGGCATTACATTAAGTGTTCATGGAGTCACTTACGACAATCATGTAAAGTTTGCCCCTTACTATGATTTATCAGGTACCCATCTAATTAGTAAGATGGAGGGACAATTAGGTATTTCAACCTATTTAGAAAATGAAGCAAATCTCTCAGCTATGGGAGAAAGCTGTATGGTCTATGACAATGCCAATTTAGCTTCCATCAGTGTTCATTCTGGTATTGGGCTTGGACTGATTATGAATAATCACCTGGTGAAGGGATATAAGGGCTATGCTGGTGAAGTTGGGCATACCATCATTGATATAGATGGACGTCCTTGCCCATGTGGGAACCATGGCTGTTTTGAACAGTACGTATCAGAGAAAGCATTATTGAAGGAATTCGCAACCAGAAAGGGAAAGAGCCGTGCCTACTTTGAGGATTTTATAGAGGCTTATGATAGTAAGGATCCAGACGCAAAAGCAATTGTTGACTTATTTGTAAAATACATGTCGGTAGGATTGAATAATATTCTCAATTCTTATAACCCAGAAATAATTATTATCAATAGTTCCTTTACATCCCGATATCCAATGCTGACTGAGGAAATCATCACAATGCTATCTAGTAAAATGAACAATTACAGTTCTATACTGCCCTCCACCTTGCATGGTAAGTCCTCTTTACTGGGAGGTCTCTGCATGGCAATTAAGAACTTTTTAGGTATTAAGTACCTGAAGATGCATAACTGCTTTGACGTAAAGAAGATATAATTATCTTACCGGAGATGGACAAGTTGAATACTATCAAATGTCCATTTCTGGTATATATTCTATAATAATATTCTTAATCACTTCCAAACCTCTTAAAAGCGATTCTATCTCCATTCCAGTATACCCCATAATAATCTGATTTTTATGGTTTCCCTTTTGTATTGTATGACGTTCCACTGGAACCACATAAACACCAGCCTGAAAGAGTTGATTGATCATTTCTTCCGAAAAGATTGCCTTATCAAATTCTACTATTACATGCATCCCCGCCTCTGCACCATGTATCTGAATCATTTCACCAAACATAGCATCCATCTTTTCTAACAATATATCATGCCTTTTCCGATACTCCTTTTTCATGTGTCGAATATGTCTCTCTAATTCTCCACTTTCTATAAAATGCATTAATGCCAGTTGATAAATAGAATTGGAATGGTGATCTGCCAATCGTTTCAGCTCACGTATCTTACTAACAAGCTGTTCTGGTACAACCAGATAGCCTAATCGAATGGAAGGAAACATGACTTTACTAAAGGTTCCAACATAAATCACATGCTCACTATCCAGTTCAAACAATGAATTAACTGGAGGGCTATCGTAGGTAAAAATGCTGTCATATTCATCTTCCAGAATATAAGCTCCAGTTTTTCTGGCAAACTCCACCAAAGCGATTCGCCTCTTAAATGGAAGAATCCCTCCCATGGGAAATTGATGACTTGGTGTTACAAAGATTAAATCCGGTTTTTCTTCACTTGGAAATTGCTCAGGCCGGATGCCTTGTTGATCTACCTCAAAAGGGATTATGTTGTCTGTGTGGTATGAAAAAATCTGCTTTACATTGAAGTTAGATGGATCCTCTATCCAAACTTCACTTTTGGATGATAGAAGGCATTTGGCAACTAGAGACAAACCTTGCTTCGCTCCAGAAGTAATAATAATCTGTTGGGGAGAACAGGCAATCCCCCTTGTCTTTTTCAGGTAATCACACAGTACCTCACGTAATTCAGGTCGCCCTTGGGGGTCATCATAACCAAGAGCAGATATTGGGGCCTCCAAAAAAACACGTGAAACTGCTCGATTCCATTTTGCCCGCGGAAATAAACTAATAGCAGGTAGTCCACTATCATAATTGATGATATCGTCTGTAATAACAAGATCAGTTAGGGAAGCTGTTTGCTGATTTTTTATAGGCACAATTTTCACTGTGCTATGTACACTGGGAGAGACATAAAAACCAGATCCGGCGACACTGTAAACCACACCCTCTGCTACCAGCATATCATAGGCGGATAGTACCGTATTCCTTGCAACAGATAAATTCTGGCATAATTCGCGAGAGGAAGGTAGCGCCTCCCCAGCTAATAGTTCTCCTAACAATATTTTTTCTCGCATTGCACTATAAATTTGTGTTACATAGGAACGTTTTTTCGTTTTATCAAAATTAAGATATATCATAATCATCCTCTAACTGGCTCATTAAAAATAACATATAATTGTGTCTTTTCTATACCACTAATATGTGGTTACATTATATCGTAACAAAATGATTAGCACAAGTAAGAAGGTATACTTATGATAATTAAACCTAGCTATCACCCTTATGCTATTGTAACCATCCTTTTTTGGTCACTAGCTTATGTCTTAACACGATTGACATTACAATACTTTTCAGCATTCTCACTGGGATTTCTCAGATATTTTATAGCCTCTTGTACTCTAGTAGTAGTTGCTATTATAACAAAGATGAAACGTCCTCACAAATCAGATTATCCTTGGCTTATCCTGTCTGGCAGCGTAGGATTCTTCTTCTACATGATAGCTTTCAATCAAGGACAGGCTACTGTTACAGCATCCACAGGAAGTATTGTCATTGCTACGGTACCGGTAATCACTGCTCTTTTAGCCCGCTTTATGTATAGAGAAAAACTAGAAGCATTTCAATGGATTGCGACTCTAATTGAATTTACAGGGGTTTCCATTCTAACTTTAATGGATGGCATACTTTCTGTAAATGCAGGGTTGATATGGCTTATTCTTGCAGCATTAGCTTTGAGTATATACAACCTTTTTCAGCGAAAGCTTACACAAACCTATTCTGCATTGCAGACTTCTACATACAGCATTTTTTTTGGTACTTTACTGCTTACCATATTTGCCCCTACCGCAGTAAATGAAGTATCCTGTGTCCCACCAATCCAATATATATATCTTTTAGTTTTAGGGGTATGCTCCAGTGCTATTGCCTATGTTGCCTGGGCTAAAGCTTTTTCCTTATCACATCAAGCTTCACAGGTCACTAATTATATGTTTGTCACACCTTTTTTAACAAGTATACTTGGATTTATTCTTGCTGGAGAAATACCAGACAGGGCAACATTTATTGGTGGTGGAATCATCCTTATTGGTGTTCTATTATATAACTTTGGAGGGAAAATATATGACGTCAATCATCATTAGAGCAATTACGAAAGATGAGTTAGAGAATTGTGTTGTTTTGATTCGTGAGAGTTTTAGCACTGTTGCCAAAGAATTTCACTTAACCCGAGAAAACTGTCCTACTAATGGAGCATTCCTTGAAGTATCACATCTAAATTCCGATTGGAAGAATGATAATCATATGTATGGCTTATTTGAAGATTCAGTCATGATTGGCTTTATGGAGCTAAAACATAAAGTGTCTGATAGCTATGAGTTGGAAAAACTGTCTGTCCACCCTAGGTATCGACATCTTGGATATGGGGCATTACTTATAGACTATGCAAAGAAAATAGCATCGGAAGCCCAAGTTCAGAAAATTACACTGGGTATGATTGAAGAAAATACTTGTTTGAAGGAGTGGTATAAAACTCATGGATTCATCCCTACAGGAACAAAGAAGTTTGATCATCTCCCCTTTACAGTAGGTTTTATGGAGCTTATCCTATAAATAAACATACATTCACCCCAAGGCCGCTATATGGGCTTTGGGGTGCCTGTCATAATAGTATTATTTCTTGCTACTAATCTGCTTTTTCATATAGGCAAGAACATCTTTTCTCGTAACGATTCCGATGAAACTTCCCTCATCATCTTCTACTGGTACAAAGTTCTGGTTTACAACCTTATCAAAGAGATCTTCTACCGTTTCATTCACACGAACAATTTGATTATCTCTTCTTCTTGGTATCTCAATAATCTGAATACTCTCTAGTTCCTTTTCTTTAGGAAAACCTTTGTGTTTCATATACCAAAGCAAATCTCCTTCAGTGATTGTACCAATATATCTACCTTCATTGCTCAAAAGGGGAACAGCAGTATAACCGTGATATTCCATCCCTTCTATCACCTGACGGAGGGAATCAGTTTCCACTACTTTGGCCACCTCAGCCTTAGGTGTTAAAAAAAATAATATATTCATCTCATCAATCCTTTGTTCTTCTGTTAATCTATGTACAGTATAACATAAAATGGCACCAGAGGCTATGGAGAAATAATATAATATAAACTGTTATTCCACATAGTCTCTGGTGCCCTACTACTATGATCTAGCCTCGTTAGACTGTTGTTTACTTTCTCGTTTCCTCTTGGTAATTAAACCACCGATTCTGCCAGTCTCTTTGGCATTTAAAGATTTCCAACCACTTTGTATCACCTTTTCATAAAGACCCAGTTCTTTGGCAATCTCATATTTTAACAGCTCATCCGGTAGCAATTGTTCCGAAGAAACTAATCCTTTTGATTGATTCATGTTCATTAGGGACCCTTCCTTTCTTAGTAGAAGTATACCCCTTATACCTGCTTTTAAACATTTATTTAGAATTCAATTCGTGTTTAATGGCTAACTCTTATCATATACTCAAAGAGGGATGGCCTGATTGAGAGAAAGGGAATAGATATAAACTTCCTTCACCTTCAGATGCAACTGTCTCTCTAAAGCTTCCTTGTAGTAGTATAGCTGAGTCTTATATCTTTTCACTAGCTGATGTTCGTTTACCACATGATCCGTCTTATAATCCCAAAGGATAATTTCATCTTCCTCTATGAGGAATGCATCAATAATCCCCTGTACCAGAATCATTTCCTCACTTTTATAACGTTCATGAATACTTAAAGCAGGTTGCCCCATCACAAACTGTTGCTCTCTGTAAAGTTCATTTCTCATCTGCGCCTTTGCCGCTTTTCTACCCAGTGGAGATAGTAAGAAATGAAGTAATTTCTCAGGCTGTAAGATTTTAAGATCCTCCGTTGACAATGCACCCTTCTCAACCAGGGAGGCAAGTTGTAACTCTAAGGTCTCTTTATCAATAACTGCCACAAAGTCTAATATCTCCAGAATATGGTGGTATAAAGTTCCCACTTCATTGGCAGCAATTTTTTGCCCTTCCTCCTTCTCATCCTCCTTCATAAAGGTAGGTATGGTTTTAATGAAACCCTCCTCAGGAAGTTCCTTAAGCTCTAGTGGAACTATCGATACACTCTCCTCTTCCTCTGTCTCTTGGCTTAGCTTCTTAAGTTCACTTACAGTAACCTTTCCTGCAATCTTTGTATCCTCTTCATAAGGATAGGAAAATGCCAATTTCTCCTCTAACAGCTTCCTAATCTCACTGTCATACACCTGACTAGTATCAAAGTTTTGAAGAGTTTCCTTTGTAAGATTTCTAGTGATGGTCTCCATAACTTCCTTCTTAACCAAGCTCATAACATCCACAAAGGATACCTGGATTGGCACCTCCTCCAACAGTGTCTGGTTGCTTTTTCTAAGTTTCATAGCAAGCTCCATTTGTTCTGGATTCTGACTATAATCATAAAGAATCTCGTCAATTGCTAGGTAAAGAATCGGATGGGCTTTCAAAGCCTCCTCCACCCAATCTAGATAGGACTGGGCTCCTGTTAGAGTTTCAAAACTTAAGATCTTTTGATCCGGGGTATACATATGAAGCTCGTGTAACTTGTTCTCCAATTTCTTCTGGTATCCAGTAAGAATCAATTTTTCCTTAGCACGAGTTAACGCTACATACAGAACACGAAGTTCCTCAGCCTCATTTTCCAGTATAATACTTCTTGTAATGATTTTCTTAATCAAGGTTGGAGATTTAATACGAAGTTTGGTATCGACACATTCAGGTCCCAAACCATAATCTGCATGTAGGACCACCTTACTGTTGGCATCTTGATTATTCCAATGTTTCCCCATTCCGGACACAAACACCACCGGAAACTCCAGTCCCTTACTTTTGTGAATGGTCATAATACGAACAGCATTACCATACTCATTATCCGTAGAAGCCTCTCCCTTATCAATCTCATATTTGTGAAGTTTCTCAATATATCTATTAAAATCAAATAATCCGGAGTAACTGCTTGATTCAAATTCCACAGCTTGGCTAATCAGCATTTCTACATTGGCAACCCGTCGTTCTCCTGCTGGCATTGCCTGAATGAAATAATAATAATTGGTGTCTTCTACAATATTCTGGATCAGCTCATAGATGGTAGTATGATTCAGCTGCTTTCGAAACCGATGAAAGAATCCTATAAAATGTAGAAGTTTTCTTTTTACAGTTTCCTCTTCCCCTGTTTCACTATAAGCTACTACGTTATCAAATAACTCCTGTGTCTTACCACCGATACGAATTAATGCAAGATCTTCACTGGTTAGTCCGAAGATGGGACTGTGTAAAACTGCTGCCAACGGAATCTCCTGTCTTGGATTATCTAATACTTTTAACATATTTAAGATGGTACGAATCTCCATGGTACTATAATATCCGGACTGAGTGTCCGCATATGCACTGATTCCCTCTGCTAACAGCACATCTACAAATACCTCTGCCCAACCTGATACACTTCGAAATAAAATAACAATATCCGATAATCTCACTGGCCTAAAAACTGGTTGTCCCTGTTCATCACTCTCATTTCCCTGAATTAGCAAGCCTTTCTCTGGATCTATAAGCTCTTTTATTCTTTTAGCTACCGCCTTTGCCTCTAATTCCTTCTTAGTAAAATCCGTCAAAGGAGAATCATCAGCACTAATCTCCTCCGTGGCATCCTCTATTTGCTCTTCCATCTTCCCTAACTGTGTCTCTATCAATTGCTGATCGTCCTTGGTTATCTGACTAATCTCCCCTATCACCATAAGTTCCATAGAGGTAGAGGTTCTCTCTCCCTTAGGATACTTGGCGCCCACATAAAGAGCTGCCTCCTTATCATAGGTTATACCTCCTAGTCTGTCCTGCATGATTTGTCCAAATATGAAGTTTACAGGATCTAATACCTCTTTTCGGCTTCTAAAGTTCTTATGAAGATTGATTTTCTGATACTTTGAATCCATTAGAGTATAATCTCGGTATTTTTCCATGAACAGCTCTGGCCTTGCCATGCGGAATTTATAAATACTTTGCTTAACATCCCCAACCATAAACACGTTAGGTTCTAAAAGCCGTTCCTTAGAGATACTAGTAAGTAAAGTTTCCTGTACATAATTACTATCCTGATACTCATCAATCAAGATTTCATCATAATACTCCATAAGTTCTATAGCTACTGCAGAAGGAATAATTTCTCCAGTTTCCTGATCCTTAGACACTAAGATATCCAGAGCATAATGCTCCATATCGCTAAAATCTATAATTCCCTTCTCTTCCTTTTTCTTTCTATACTCTTTGGAAAATTCTATAGTCAGATGAATCAGGGCTTCCATACTAATTCTGGTCTTTTGAATGTCCAAAAGCATTCCATCCGGACTTTGGAAAAAGAATTGTCCAATAAGGCTCTGAATTGCTTTTTTTATCCGATCTCTCGTATTTTTTACATATTCTCGTTTATAAATGGACACCGAACTATCCCTTTTTCCTGACAACTTGGCAAAGTATAGTGCCGCAAATTGATCATAATACTCTTGATAAGAGGTAGCTTTTTGAATCTTTGTTATCATATCCTTTTCTGCCACTAAGATATCTAGATACATATAAGGACCATCTGGCTCCTCACAAATACCAATCAGGTCGTTAAGTCTTTCAGCATAATCCCCTAACATAAGCCCTAGGTAATGAAGCAGCTGTTTCATCCAGTCCGTTTGCTCCATTTCCTCTAAAGTCTGAACATGAAAGGACTTAAGATTCTGTTTCAGCCATTCCTCTGGCCATGGGTAGCTAACGGAAAAATTATAAAGCCTAACTATCAGATTCTCGATGCCGCTATCCGACTTCCCGGTAGCATAGCATTCAATCAGCTCCACAAAATCCTCCGGCAATTCCTCATAATACCTCTCTAAAAGCTCGCTCATGACATCTGCCATTAACAATTCCAACTCTCCTTCGGTTCCTACCCGAAATGAGGGATCTATATCAATGGTATTAAAATAGTTACGTACTATATACTGACAAAATGCATCAATAGTCATAATCTGAGCAGTTGGAATCAGGGCAATTTGCTTTTGTAATCTCTTATTATCAGGTTCCTCCTTTAAGCGGTTATCTACTGCCTTAAGGATACGCTCCTTCATCTCACTGGCAGCGGCCTTAGTAAAAGTCACAATTAATAAATGATCCACATCCACTGGATGCTCCTCATCTGTAATCATGGTGATGATACGCTGTACTAACACAGCTGTCTTACCAGAACCGGCTGCTGCAGACACCAGGATATTGCGGTTTCTTAAATGAATGACCTGTTCCTGCTCTTTGGTCCAATTAACTTTCCTCATTGTCCTGGCCTCCCTTCGTCTCATCTACTTTGTTTTTCTCCATATCTTCTACTTTGTCTTCCTCTTTATTAATCACGTTATCTTCCCGAAATAGGTTCCAGACCTCCTCCGCATCCTTTTTGAGAATGCGCCTATATTTGCTTCCCGGAAGTTTTACATCAAAGCCACAGACACTTCCATATTCGCAGTAATCACAAGCTGTAGCATTTCCCATTTTATAAGGATCCAATTCTACTCTTCCTTCTACCATCTCATTACCAAACTGTCTTACCTTGTTCATGGAAAATTCACACATCTGATTTAATGACGCTTTTGACACTGTCTTTGATGCCTTACTAAAATCTCCATTCGCTTTTGTGCCCACCTGTATCACTACAGAGGAAGTCCCTGGCTTTAACGGTTCATCCTCATCAATAAAGTTATGGTCCATAGCCTTAATTACCTTTGCATCCTGATTAACAAAGCCTTTTAAGCGAAGTTTATCCAACAGCTGAAGCTCCACTTCCTCTTTAGAGCCTTTCTTCTCTACAATTGGATCATCAATATTATAGTAAAAGATCCCTGCTGGAATAACAATTTTCTCAGGATTCTTCTTTTCACCGATTTCCATGGCAACCTTCAGATACACCACAAGCTGCAGTTGAAGTCCATAGTACACTTTCGATAGATCAAGACTGGTATTTCCTGACTTATAATCCACAATTCTAAGGTACTGTTCTTTTTCTGTTTCAGCCACATCAAGCCTGTCAATCTGCCCTCTCAGGTTCATTACCGAACCATCCCTAAGATTTACGTTGACTGAGTTCAGATGATCCATTCTGGAAAACTGAAGTTCAAAACCTTGGGGTATAAAATCACCACATTTTATCTGTTCACATAATGCCCAGACAGTACGTTTCGTAATTCTCTCCACTCGCTTAATCAGATATTCATAGCGTTTAGAACTATATAAAATCTGATTATTATAGTCCTTTGTTACCTCCTCAACTGCCTCCAAGGTATACTTCTCTTGAATCTCTATAGGTACATCTTTCCATGAATAGGTGCTGTCATGAAGTTTTTTTGCAAATCGTTCCATGGAACTATGGAAGAGATTTCCGATATCTGGCATCTCTAACTCATAAGTGATTCTCTCACTTAGCTCTAAACCGTATTTTAAAAAGTGAGCGTAAGCGCAAGCAGCATATTTTTCTAACCTAGTGACACTATTGGTTAATGTTTCTCCATACAATGCTTTTGCTACTGCCTTATTTAGACTAAGCTCCTGTTTCTCATAGCAGGCACCCTCTAAAAGAAACTGTAACAGATCCTCATACTCCTCATGTCTCTTATACCAACTGAATAACTCCGACCACAAAGCCGGCATCTTTTCATGATACTCCCGTAAGCCATGAATCATGTACTCAAGACCTTTGTCTGCTCCTAATACCGACTGTATACAATCCTCATAGGTATGATGACTTATATCCTCTGTAATAAGCTTTGGAAATACCTGCAGTACTTTAGAAATCAGATAGGATTGCCTGATAGCCTTTCCATTGTTGGTTCCACTACTACCTACCTTGCTGTACATAATATACAACTTGTTTCTTGGTTTCGTAAGATTCAGATACATATAGAATTGCTCCGTATAACTATTCTGCCTTCTAGTTGGTGCCATAACGACATCCTTATCTGCCAAAAGATTTCGTTCCATATCGGTCACAATACTGCCCTGCCCATTGACCTTAGGAATGATGCCATCATTTACTCCTAGTAAAAATAAGGCTTTGATATCCTTTAAACGGGTACGTTCAATATCTCCTATGACTACTTGGTCAATCCCCGGTGGAATCAAACCAACTTTAGCCTCAGAAAGTCCACTTTCTAAAAGCTCCTTGAACTCCCTACAACTTACCTGTTCGTCTCCAAGAAGCTCGACTAATTTGTCAAGCAGCTCCATAACAATACCATAGATCTGCTTATATTCCTTGGCAAGTAAAGGCTCCTGTTTTATAGTAAAATACTCCTCATGCGCCTTTATTTTCTGCTCTACTTGATTATCCACTAAGAATCCATACAAACCTCGTGTCATATCCTCAATGGATGCCTCTCCCTCCTTCACGCACAGTCCTAAAGGAGTAAGCATAGTTACGATTCTTTCACGAAGAACATTCAGTTCTTCAAGATTTAACTCTCCCTTGCCTTTGTACTTTCTTTTCCATTCCTTCCTCCAGGCATTCTTACCACGAATCCCTACAGCAAGAACGTAATTTTCCAGTACGTCTACTTGTTCCTTGTCGATATCAATCAAATCATTACGAAGAAATCTAAAAACACTTTCATAGGTATAGTCGGTATAATAGATTTCCAGTACCGAGTGTACCAATTTAACCAAGGGATTAGCTAGTACATCCTTTTTTAAATCCAAGAAACAAGGAATCTTTACCTTCTCACATTCCTTCCGAATCTTAGTTCCATAGGTAGCCAGATCTCCTGTTACCACTGCAATATCCTTGTAGCGATACCCCTCCTCCTGAACCAAACGCATAATCTCCTTGATTGTGTAATCAACCTCTCCACCTGCATCGGTAGCAGAAAGAAGGCGAATATCCTTCATTTCCTCCTGATACGTCTGATAAGGATACCTAAAAAGATTATGTTCTAAGGCTGCAAGTTCCTTTGATTGCCGAAAGCGGTATGGCACTTGGTCCTTGCCCAAATAATAGTGAGGTTTTACCTTAACCTGTACCTCCTCTGCTAATTCAGTAAGCTTGGCTATAGTTTTCTTGCTCATATGGAACAGCTGGTATTCCGCCCCTATGTCCTCAGGCTTTTCTCTACTATCAATGGTCACTGTAACAAGTACCTTTTTAGCAATTACCATCAGCTTCTGCATCAGCTTATACTGAATCGGAGTAAAGCCGGTAAAGCCATCAAAGCAGATAATAGAATTGGCTAGCATATTAGATTGATCAATCACCTGGCTTAATAACTCTAATATTTCTTCTGCTGCGATATATTTATCACTTAAAAATTCCTGAAAACCTCGGTAAATGACTAACATATCCTTTAACTTACCTGATAGCATCGGTTTGTTATGCACCTTTTCAATCATGCTCTCTAGCTCGTTTGGGCCGATGCTGTACTGATACAGCTCGGACAAAAATGATTTAAGCTCGTTTACAAATCCACTTCGACGAACATTTTTCTGAAATAAGATAAGTTCATCCTTTTTAGTGGCAATGACCTTTCTAAGAATCATGCTCTTTCCTGTATCTTCTAACACCAACCTTTGCTTTGTGTTAGTTTCTTCGAATACTCGATAGGCCAGACGCATGAAGCTTAATATGTCAATATTCATTATACTATGGTCAGGATGCATGGTAACCAGATCCTTTTGTGTCTGCAAAGTAAACTGCTCAGGAACGATAACAATATAGTTGGTATCTCGATTCTCTATGGATTTATTAATGATTTCCTGATACAAGCAATGGGATTTTCCAGCCCCGCTACTTCCTAAGATGAATTGTAAAGACATATGCGCCTCCTATTTTTCTCAATATCCTTATTATATACGATTGGCAAACTAAATGAAATATGAGATAAAAAGTAATCATAAAACTGCTTTTACAAAAATATGATTATATAAAGTTAAGTAATTATTCATTTGAACGTACATACTCAAATTGAATCTGCCTATTGGAGGATGAAGGATGTCAAAAACAAAGATTGTTGTCTTACACCTTAAAGAAATCATTTATACGGTTATTTTTATAGGATTGGGCATACTTTTAATTCTTTTACTGGTCATAATGTTTTTCCCAAAAAATAAAGCGGCTTCAGATGACGATACACCAATCTACAAGCCTGGTGTATATACTTCTCAAATGAACCTGGATAATGCCACCTTGAATCTGGAAGTCGTGGTAGATGACAATCACATTAATTCCGTTCGTTTTGTGAATCTGGATGACTCAGTAACCACCATGTACCCTCTTGTCAAACCCGCATTAGAGGAAATTGCAGACCAACTTTACCAGGATGTTACTATCGGTGATATTGAATTTTCAGAAGGAAACCAATATACTTCTATTATGATTCTGGATACCATAAAGTCCATATTAAAAAAAGCATCTCTTTCCTGAGATGCCTTTTTTATATGGACTTTACTTTTCTCTTATCTATCTAATAAATCAAAATCCTTCCAATACTGTTCCTCATTATCATCTCTTACTGCACGATAGAACTTGCGGGCCATAGTCTCAGGAAGCTCCTCATCCTTAAAGAAAACTGTTACATCTTCACCTTTTTTAACAATCTGTCGGTCAAAATGATGTTCTGTCCATTCTCTGGCCTTGTCCTCCCAGCCCAGTATCATTTCTTCTTCCAGATAGTCCCACTCGGTCATCTGGAACTTGACTTCTTCAATATAATCCTCTAAATCCATGTTTATCATAGAAAGCTCCTTAAAGTCTATTTCTTAAAATAATGCTGATATGGTGACTCAGTATTTAAAAATGTAATCCCGATAATACCAGGTCCAGTATGGGCACCAATGGCACAACCAACATAATTCTCAATAAAATGAGTACAACCATATCTCTGTGTTAGTGTCCGCTTTACCTCCATTAAAGTATCATAACAGTCCCCATGTACAAGTCCTATTGTCTGATTTTCAAGATCTGCACCCTTTTCTCCTACAAAATCAATCAATTTCTTCAAAGAACGGTTCCTTCCTCTTACTTTATCAAAAGCCTCTAAGGCACCTGTCTTATTCACCTTGATAATAGGCTTTATATCAAGTAAACCACCTGCAATGGCACTAGTTCTGCTTAAACGACCACCTTTGAATAAGTACTCTAGGGTTTCCACTGTAAATACATGCTCCATATGATCTCGGTGAAATTCAACTGCCTCCACTATGGTATCTCGGTCACAGCCGGCACGAAGCATCAATGCAGCATAATAAACCAGTAATCCAAATCCAATGGAGGCACACCTTCCGTCTATTATGGTAAGATCAAAATCCGGGTAATCCTCTAGGAGTGTATCTTTAGCCAGATTGGCCGCTTGAAAGGTTCCAGCAATTCCTGTTGAAAAACAGATATATACCAACTGATCTCCTCTTTTTGCATATGGTTCAAAATGTTCCTGAAACATATATTGGCTGATATGATAAGTCTTTATATCACTATCTGTCGCCAACAGTTGATAAAAATCTGACGGCATGATGGTTTCTCCATCTAAATAATCCTTTTCATTTATAACCACTGGTGTAGGAATTACCTCAAAATTATATTCTTTTGCGAACTGCTGCGGTATATCTGATGCAGAGTCAGTTATGATTTTTAATGCCATGTTGCTCCTCCTTACGCCTATTATTCATAAGTCATTTTAGTCGGTCTTATCTGTCTTGTATATCAATCTTCTATGCTTATCCCTGCAGTTCTGTCAGTTCCTCCTGCCATAGCTGTACGCAAGCATCACTTGGCATTCTAAGATCTCCTCTAGGAGAAAGTGCTACGCTTCCCACTTTAGGACCATCTGGTAGACAGGTTCTTTTATACTGCTGTGTAAAGAAACGATGGTAAAACACAGTTAACCATTTTAATATCACTTCTTCCTCATAGTCATCTCTAAAAGCATAGCAGGCTATATGATGGATTTTCTTTGGCGAATATCCCAAACGAATTACATAGTACAGGAAGAAATCGTGTAACTCATATGGGCCTACAATATCCTCTGTCTTTTGTGAAATCTCGCCATCCTCCGGGGGCAATAATTCGGGACTAACTGGGGTATCTAGGATGTCTTGAAGAACAGCCTGTACTTCCTTACTCTCCTGTGTGGAGGAATAATAAGCAACCAGATAGCGTACCAGTGTCTTTGGTACTGAACAGTTTACCCCATACATAGACATGTGATCCCCATTATAGGTAGCCCATCCCAAAGCCAACTCACTCATATCTCCAGTACCAATCACCATTCCATTGGTCTGGTTAGCAATATTCATAAGAATCTGAGTTCTTTCTCTGGCCTGGGCGTTCTCATAAGTAACATCGTGAACATTTATATCGTGACCTATATCCCGCAAATGAAGCATTACCGCCTCATTAATACGAATTTCCCTTAAGGTAACTCCCAAAAGTCTAGTCAGCGTAACTGCATTCTGGTAGGTTCGATCTGTGGTACCAAAACATGGCATAGTCACAGCTACAATGTCCTTATGAGGCTTTCCTAACATATCAAAAGCTCTTACAGTAACCAACAGTGCCAGGGTAGAGTCTAGCCCACCAGAGATACCAATTACTGCAGATTTGCAATTGGTATGCTCCAATCTTTTTTTCAAACCACAAGCTTGAATATTTAATATTGTATTACACCTAAGTTCACATTTTTGTGCATTGCTCGGCACAAAAGGTGCTTTATCTATGAATCGTGTTAATTCTGTAATCTCAAGTTCTTCCTGATCCTGATTCTTCAGGCTAAAAGAAATCACTTGGTAGTCCTCTCGATTTTCGGTTTTAAAGGACATATTTCTCCTTCGTTCCGCTTCCAGACGTCCCAAATCTATCTCTGTAACAATGTAACTATTTTCCTGCAGAAACATCTTCGATTCCTGCAACACGGTACCATTTTCTGCTATCAGACTATGTCCCGCATAAACTACATCGGTGGTTGACTCTCCCGCCCCTGCATCTGCATAGAGGTAAGCTGAAAATAACCTTGCAGACTGGTTAGAAACTAACTCTCTACGATAGTCTGCCTTACTAGTTGTCTCATCACTGGCGGAACAGTTAGCTATCACAGTAGCTCCAGCTAATGCATGACGAGAAGATGGAGGAATCGCTGTCCACACATCCTCACAAATCTCTACAGCAAGTGTAAAAAGTGGCATCTCTCTACATGTAAACAATAGATTCGTTCCAAATGGAATCGTCTCTCCGGCCACATAGACTTGTTCCACCATAGTATCTCCATGATAGAAATACCGGCCTTCATAAAACTCTGAATAATTTGGAATAGTAGATTTAGGAACCAATCCTAAGATTCCTCCATCATGTAAAATTGCAGCCACATTGTAAAGCTTATGGTGCTTCATCATAGGAAGTCCCACCACAACTGTAATCTCCATATCCTTTGTCATTTTTGCCAACACATCAAGTTCCTGCAAAGCAGCTTTTAAAAGAGTATCCTGCAAAAATAAATCACCGCAAGTATAACCAGTTATAGATAACTCAGGAAATACCAACAGTTTTACCTTATCTTTCTCACACTGCTTTATCATACCGCTAATCTGTTTACTATTATACCGGCAATCTGCCACTTTAATGGCAGGTGTCGCACATGCAACTTTTAAAAATCCATACTTCATCTGTAAACCCTCCAAACGGATTGGAATGCGTAATATAAGCTTTATTATAAAGATAGTCTGAATAAATAACAAGTTCTTTATTCACATCCATGGGCCTGTCACTTATTTAATACCTCTACCAAATAAGTGACCGGCCCATGTGTTATTCCTATCTATTTAATACTGATATACCTCAGTCTTATAGTCTTTGACTTTTTTCTTCATACTAATTTTTTTCTTCGCCCTATACATACAAAGATCATAGGTACAGTCAATTATGTACCATTTCTTCGTCTGAGAATTGTATACTTTATTCCAAGCATGATAACCCGTAACCTTTTTGCAATATCCTGTAACTAGTTTAGTCTCTATTCCTAGACTTCGTAACATGGAGGCAAATACTGACGAAATATCATAGCAGATACCCTTCTTTAACTTATAGGTTGTGTTCACATTAGGTATGTACTGAGTTGTAAAAGAACTAAGTTTTTTCTGCTTCGCATAATCATATTTAAAATTCTTATAGACATATTTCCATACTGCATTTATCTTAGCTTCCTTGGTCTTACTCTTCTTTGTAAGAGTTTTCGCCTTCCTAATAACCCCACTATTCGCTTTAAAGTTAATGATAATATGAGTTGGTCTAAATGCTTTATAGGTTGGTGACAACTTTAATGCAACAGACTTTTGGTTTAGCACAGCATACTGAGACCCTTGAATCTTCTTGCAAAGAAGAATCTTATAGTTGCCATTCCCTTCTGTCAAAGGAATTCTCACAAAATTGTTTCCTTTTTTCAGTTCATACTGATACTGGGTATTCCCCTTAATAACTAATACCTTTGTTTTTTTTGCATCTGGATTCTTGTATTTATAGGTTATAGTACCATTCCGGTTATTCACAATAGTAACATTAGTGGCTATAGCCCCATCCACAGTTAATATTGGCATCAGTAGTTCTATTATTATAAAAATACCTAACATCATAGATATAACTTTTTTTGTAATTTTCATTTTTTATCCTTTCGGTAAGTAACTGCCGTATTACAGGTCCTGTATCTTTGCGTGCTTAATTTGCATTAAGTTTGCCCTTCTCTTTGATAAGTTATTTTTTTAACCTACATCGTACAATAAGTCTAGAATCACCATTATCTTCACAAGAAATTAATGTCAATGTTGTCTCATCATCAATATCTTCAGTTACTTTCATGTCATCCGGATCAACCTCGAATTGGTCATACACTTCATATGTATAAGTTTCCTTGCGCATGTTAATAACCTTTACCTCTGCTCCATTATTAAGTACATCTATATTTTTAAAGAAAGTTCCATAGATGCCACCTCGATGTCCTGCTAATACACAGTTCCCCTTTTGTCCTATATGTGCAGTTCCGGACATGTGTCCTATGGCGCAACGAAGGTTACTTTGCTCAGTACCTACTACGATAACAAAATTCAATTCTATATCCGGTATCTCAATAATTCCATAAACTTTTTGCTTTTGTAAAAGCAATTCTCTTTTCTCATCAACAGACATTGTAGCTGAAGATTCTGTCTCAGCATCCGTTTCTCCTTCACTTTCCATTTCTAAAGCTAAATTACTATATTCAACAGAAGCAATAGAATTATTCCTGTTAATGTTTCCGTCTACATTTACAAGCTCTGGGTCATTACAATCGGAATCCATCTTAGCATACGCTTCCTGAAGTAATTCAGTACTGTCCATCTGTGCCTGTCTTTCTGAAATCTTCGGATAAAGTATGATACCTATTCCAATTAATAATAATAATACACCAATTACATTAATTATTATTTTCTTCACCTTGCCATCTCCAAAAATAAATTGTTATATTCATTATATCGGATACCAGTCCCTAAAAGCAACCTTAAATGGCTTTTAAAAACTAAAGGGCAACCCACTTAGTAGCTGCCCTTTAAATAATCACATTTAACCCAAAATGCCGGTTCTTGAATTTTGAGTCCTAGCCTAGCTAGGTGGGTCTCCGCAAATATCGTTTCTGTCTTCCACTGCAAATCGGTGGCTTGACATACTCGTATCAATGTAGGAGTCCCAGTTCAAAAATGTAGGTTCAAAATATCAAGAGTTATCGAACATTTCAGGAAATTGTACTTATATTATAGAATATAATTTCATATTTAGCAAGAGCTTACATACAATTTCCATCCTCATTTAAAAATATTTGATTAAATGTAAATGTAAAAATCGTACCTTCCCCCTTGTTACTTTCCACAGAGATGATTCCCTCATGCTTTTCTACAATCTGTTTGACTATCACTAATCCCAATCCGGATCCATTAAGATTATTAGGCTGTTTCCTAGTATAGAATTTTTCAAAAACATGAGGCAGTTCCTCTGGACCAATTCCTTCTCCTTCATCTCTAATCTTTACTATTAGTTTGTCCTTAGATTCTATATTTATGTATATAGTACAGCCATAATGTGAAAATTTAATGGCATTATCTAAAATTGCAATAAAAACTTGTCTGATACGATCATAATCACCAAGAATGAAGCAACATTCCGTATCTGTATCATACTGAAGATTAATGCCCTTTTGGTTACAAACTAATCGCATATTACGAAGGATATCATCAAATACTTGCACTAAATTAACGGGTTCTTTCTCAATAATAAAATCTGGGTTTTCCATTTTTGATAATAACAGCAAGTCTTGTACCAGCCTCTGCATTCCAGTACATTCAGCCAGCATTCTCTCATAATACTGACTATGTTTTTCTGTCGGTACCACATTGTCTATTAAACTCTCTAAGTAAGCCCTTATTACTGTAATTGGTGTACGAAGCTCATGGGAGACATTAGAGAAGAAATCCATACGTATCTTCTCCATATTTGTTCTCTCCTGTTCATTCTCTTCAAGTTTATGTGATAGTATATCCACTGTTGAAGCTAACTCACCAATTTCATTTTTCTCCTTTATTCCTGTTTTTGCGCTATAATTACCTTCTGCCAACTGTTTTGTAGTAGAACGTATCTTTGAAATTGGATTTGTTAATCTTCTGGTAAGCCAAAAAGCTACAAGTACCGAAATAATCATGGAAATCAGAACACTAATAACAAGTTTCATATATGTATTATTCAATGACTTTTGTTCCGTCTCAATAGGAGCTAATAGAAGTACCGCTCCAACCACCTCTTCATCATCACTGTAAATTGGTGCACCAACAACCATAGTGGTCATCTCATAAATACTATTGTACGCTGTATAACTATCTATTTCGCCTTGAAAAGCTTCATAAAGAACTTTTCTATTTCCTTTACCAAGCTCATCGTCGGTAAGTTTGATGTTCTCTAATTCTGGATTCATTGGTGTATATGCGTTGGGGTTAGAGAGTATCCAAACATCTGCACTTATGGTATCTTGTAGAATTGCCATATAGGTAATGTAATCCTCAATATCATTAGATAGTATATATCGCTCCATACGGTCAGCAATTACCTGAACTTGACTACTAAGCATATTATAGTAAGATGCCATGTTGCTTTTGCTTAAAAGCTGATTGAAAATAGTTCCCATAAGGACAACAAATACCATAATAATAAGCAAAAAACACAGATAAACCTTTACATATAGTTTTTGAAATGTCTTTCTCATGGTCCCTACTCCTAGTCTTCTTTTCTTAATTGATTAGCTCAAATTTATAACCCATGCCCCATATAGTTTTTATTGCCCATAACGGATGATCAATTTCATCTAGCTTTGCTCTAAGTCTCTTTATGTGAGAATCCACCGTCCTGCTATCCCCATAGTAATCATATCCCCATAGACTATCCAAGAGATTGTCCCGTGTAAAGACTTTATTAGGATTAGTGGCTAACATCCACATAGTCTCAATTTCCTTTTTAGTAAGTTTAATTTGCTTAGTTCCAATATACAAGCAATATTCCTCCAAATTAATTCTTAAATCTGCAATATTAATCTCTTTTTCATTATTTGCCACATCCCCAGAAGGCTTCATCCTTCTTAAAACTGCCCTAACCCTAGCCATAACCTCACTTGGGGAAAATGGTTTTACAATATAATCATCTGCTCCAATATCCAGCCCCATAATTTTTTCATAATCTTCTCCCTTAGCACTAATCAGTATAATTGGTACTTCAGATTTTTTTCGTATCTTTCGACACACATCAAAACCATCAAGTTCAGGCATCATGACATCAAGCAAAATAACACATGGATTATATTGTATAAATAGGTTATATGCCTCTTGACCATTCATTGCCACTAATGGTTTAAATCCTTCCCTCTGTACGTAATTTGACAATATATCCGTAATATCTTTATTATCATCTGCAACTAATATGTATTCCATACAAACCTCCCTATCTTAGCTCTCTGTTCACCATACTATTGTTTATATTATATCAAAGTGCTTTTCTCACATCAACACTTAGTACCTAAGCAATGTATGGTATATCTATCCTTAACCACAATTATGACGTAATACTTTGTCATACTTATGATGAGTCTTTGACTTTTTTATGACATAACTTTTTAGTAACATTTAATGAACATAGAAGGGAGGTTTGGGTAATTTTGAATACTATAACTAGATTAAAGTGTCATTCTAGAATAATGGTTTTGTTTCTAACTCTCTGCATACTTCTACAGCCGGTCATACCTGCCCAGGCTAAACCCAAATCAACAAGACCTAATAATACTAAGTATAGTCAAATTCAATTGGTTACTTCTAATTCTCTACATTCCATATCTACCTACAAACTGAACTATAAAAAATATAAACTAGTAAAGGGGAAATCCTTTACGCTTAAAGTAAAAAAACTACCAACGAACTATAAAGTAACCTATAAGAGCATGAATAAGAATATTGCAACTGTAACCAATAAGGGCATTGTTTACGGTAAAAGAAATGGTACAACAACGATTACAGCTACTGTTAGATATAAGAATTTAGTTTTAAGAAATCTAAATTGTACAATTACAGTTGGAGTTCCTGCGGTAAGTGTTGTAATACCTGAATCAAGCATAACACTTACTAAAGGTGAGAAAAAAGATCTAAATACCATTGTAAAACCTAAGTACACAACAGAAAATCCAAGATTTGCATCATCAAATCCGAAGGTCGTTACAGTAACATCTGCCGGTATCATTCAAGCTGTTAAAAAAGGCTCTGCAATCATTACTGTAACTATTGCCAATAAAAAATTTGATAAATGTGAAATTACTGTAATAAATAAAAGCAAAAATAAAAAATAAAAGCTTCCGTGCATGGAAGCTTCTATTTTTTATACTATTTAAAACCCTTCTACTCGTCGGCGTAACCTATACTGTTCTCGTTTTACAGCGCCTTCCCATTCAGCTTCTTCCATCTCATTAACTAGCTTTAACCGTGGAACTCGAACAGGCATCTCATTATCATCCAATGCTACTAAAACTAAATAGGCACGATTAATAGGCTTTCTAGTTCCATTGGTGTCTTCTACATAAGTATCTACGCGAACTTCCATGGAACTATTACCAACATAAGTAATCTTCCCAATTAGTACCAGAATATCATTTAGGTAAGCTCCTGACTTAAACTGCAGATTATCAATAGCTGCTGTAGTTATGTTATGTCCACTGTGCCTCCTACCAACAACTCCAGCTACAACATCTATCCACTCCACCAACTGTCCACCAAAAAGTCTTTTTGCCCCATTAATATGAGAAGTCATAACAATCTGAGTCTGCTCTGTCTGTGAATCAATCACCATTTTTTCTTGTTCCATATAGAGTTTCTCCTTTACCTACCATATATCTTTATCTATTGTAAACATATAACCTAGAAATAATGTAAAAGGTACCACAACAAAATTTCATGGTACCTTTCATTTTCTAAGGAGCATTATTTAAAACTATAATCTTAAAATGTCCTCTACTTTACTTTGCATAGCCTCAGTTTCACAAACAGTATCATGAAGAATCTTAGCACTTCTTATCTCCTCAATTGCATTAGGCACTTTTACTTTACTAAGATTGCTAAGCTCATCTACAAGTTCAAAATCTGATTTACTGTCAAAGGATGGATCAATAGCATTCATTACACTTCTTGTAAACTTATACGGACTAGCTGTAGAAGCTATAATAGTCTTTGTACTATCTTGACTATCCGCTTTATACTGGTTATATACACATGCAGCAACTGCAGTATGCGTGTCAATAACATATCCGGTCTTCTGATATAATTCTTTAATTGTATTTGCAGTAGCCTGTTCATCTGCATAGCCACCTACAAAGTCTTCCAACTCTTTCTTCATGTTATCTGTAATACGATAAACACCATCTTCAGCTAGGGCTTTCATAAATGATGCATTCTTTGTAGCATCCTCTCCTGCGATTTTATAGATGAGACGCTCTAGGTTACTGGAAATGAGTATATCCATAGATGGAGAACTGGTTAAGATAAACTCACGGTTTCTATCATAGGTACCTGACTGAAAGAAGTCAAACAAAACCTTATTGTCATTGGATGCACAGATTAATTTTCCTATTGGTAGACCCATACTCTTAGCATAGTAGGCAGCAAGAATATTACCAAAATTACCGGTAGGGACTACCACATTAATGGTTTCTCCCACTTTTATCTCCCCATCCTTGACTAACCTTGAATAAGCGTATACATAATATACCACCTGTGGAACCAAACGCCCTATGTTTATGGAGTTTGCAGAAGAAAACTGATATCCTGCTCTATCCATGGCTATAGCTAGATCTTTATTGTTAAACATCGCTTTCACACCACTTTGTGCATCATCAAAATTTCCCTTAATTCCAACTACGTATGTATTATGTCCCTTCTGGGTAATCATTTGTTTTTCTTGAATCGGACTAACACCGTTCTTTGGATAAAATACAATGATTTTAGTTCCTTCTACATCAGCGAAGCCTGCTAATGCTGCTTTTCCCGTGTCTCCAGAGGTAGCTGTAAGAATTACAATTTCATTTTTTACATGATTCTTCTTCGCTGCTGTGGTTAATAAATATGGTAAAATAGACAATGCCATATCCTTAAAAGCAATAGTAGAGCCATGAAATAGTTCTAAGTAATAAGCACCTTCTGCTTTTACAATAGGAGCAATCTCCAAGGTGTCAAATTTACTATCATATGCTTTTTCTATACAATACTTTAACTCGGTTTCTGTAAAATCGGTTAGAAAGAGTTTCATTACTTCGTATGCAATTTCCTGATATGACATCTCAGCCAATTTATCTATCGATATTTTTAATGATGGAATCTCCGTTGGAACAAATAAACCACCATCAGAAGCCAATCCCTTTAAAATAGCTTTTGATGCGGATACTGTTTCATTCTCACTTCTGGTGCTCTTATATTGTAACATCTTAGCCTTCATTCCTTTTCACAATTTTTTTGTATTATAACATTATTCTCCTAGGTATACAATAATTATACATAAAAAAGTATCTTTATCCCCTTACTCCTCTAGAAGCAGAGAGACTTTCCTACAGTTAAAAATGGACCGCTGAAAATACAGCGATCCATTGCACTACTTGTAAAACGTATGTCCACCATGGGTGAATAGGCGAGTCAGCTTACGATCAAACCAGCTTAGACTTCGAGGATTTGCTGCTCTTCTTGCAACGAAAAACAAAGAACCCTTTGAATAATCTTCCCCTCTTAACACACGGTCCACAGCCTCTTTTGTGGTTTCTGTAACTTTTACTGAATATATACTACCACTTTTTGCAGGAGAGAACTGATAAGATCTACCAGAATGTTGAAAGATAACTCCTTTAATGGTATCAGGAAATCGAGAGCTGTTATAGCGGTTGATAACTACATTAGCTACCAACATTCTACCTTTAATATCCTGATTACCGGCTTCTGCCTGTACTAGACGTTCTAAAATAGCAATATCAGATTTACTTAATTTAATCTTGTACTCAAATTCCTTATTTTGGGCAGCTTCTTTGGCTATTGTTTCTTTGGCTGCCTTCTTCGCAACTTCTTCCCTCTTTAACTGTGTCTGTCTTTCTGTCTTGGCTGTCTGTCTTGCAAAATCAATTTTTCGCTGATATTGCGTATTAGAAGCTGAAACAATCTCATCTTCTGCGTCTTGTATCATCCTAACCTGCTCGGCTGTCTTACTAAACATACCGTCTAGTGTGCTTAGTTTCATATAATTTGTAATCTTATCCTCGATTGTAGTCGCTACATCATCTGCTTCCTGCTCTGCAGATAAATCTGTTTCTTCTTCCTCAAGCTCATTTATTTTAAAGCTTGCTTTGGCCTGTACTGTAACGGTATCTGTAGTATACCCGTAATAGTACCCAGCTGAAAGGATTAGGATAACAGCGATTAATGAATATGCAGTTATCATGACGATTGGTCGATACCTATCAAGTCTAAAATATCTTAACTTATCCTTAAAGCTACGAAGAAACGAGTGAATAATATACATAACTTACTCCTCTTTTCTTGCTTTGTTTTTCCTTATTTCCAAGGATATCTCATTATAACATTCCAAAAATTAGTGTCAATAATACCTATTAATTTTTGGAAGAAGTACTAGTTACTGATTTATGTTACAATTGTAGAACTATACACTTTACATAAAATACTTAAATATTTTATTATTTTTATATGGAATATTACCATATAATTTTTAACTAATTATTAACCACTTATTACATATAATGAATTTGATTTTTTCAGTAATATATATTTATTATCTAATTATTGCTTTATTTCCTATTATTTATCCATCTAATTATTAACCTTTATATTATTTTCAGACTATATCACAAGAATATTGGATACAAATTCTAATCCATTTTAGATTTACGTAATATTTTTGCAATATTTTAAAGATGAATTGTAGGAGCTCCTTCCATCCTAAAGGGTAAAAAAACTCTATCAAAAAGATACTTTTTTATCTTTCTGATAGAGTTTTAACTTTTATATGGTAACTCTATAATAAACTTAGTATTTTCAACTTCACTGGTCGCTGTTAGCTCACCATTATGCATTTTAATAATTGACTTAGCAATGGCCAATCCCAAACCTGTGCCACCTGTGGCTTCTGATCTAGAGGTTTCCACCCTATAGAACTTATCAAAGATGTAAGGCAAATCCTTTTTTGAAATCTCAGTACCATAATTTGTGATGATTATTTTTACCACATTGAAATATACTTCTAACTCTATCGTAATCTTTTCACCACGTTTCGTATACTTGACAGCATTGCTGATAAGATTAGCCACTGCCCTAGCTAAAAGATTGCCATCTGCATCAATTTCCAAGCGATTACTCTGTACCAGAAGTTCATATTCCAGTCCAGAGTCCTGAAAGCTCGGGTAGAATTCTTCTATCATCTGTTCTAAAAACTTCACCAAATCCATTTTTCTTTTCTGAACCTTTACTTCCCCAGAAGTAAACTTAGTATAACTAAACAGATCCTCAATCAAATTTTCTAGCCTCTTCGATTTATCATAGGCGATAGATAAATATCTAGTTCTCTCCTCTTGATCAGCTTTGTCTTCTTTGGCTAAATCCAGATATCCAATAATAGAAGTAAGTGGTGTTCTAAGATCATGAGCTACATTTGTAATAAGTTCATGTTTTAACTCCTCACTTCTGCGCTCATTTTCCATCATAGCACTGATATCACCCGCCATTTTATTAATGGAAGCTGCTATTACAGCAAACTCATCTTCATTTTTCACCCGAATTCTAGTACTAAAATTGCCTCCTGCAATAACCTTAATCCCATCTGAAATTTCATACAGATAGTTGGAAAATCTTCTGGTTAACAACAAAAAATACACAACAAATAAAAACATACCAACTACAATACCTATAATTAAAGTTATTAATAAATAATCCCTGTTAACGTGAAGGACAGAAGTTAATGAATGAGTCAACCCAGTAGTAGAAGATCCATCCAAAAAGCTGGTACCATTCTGTATCGGCAAGTTGGATATATGATCTATAGCCTGAGATAGACTAATTCCTTCACTATTGGCAATATTAAGTCCTTGAATCAAGGTCTTAGTGTAGTAGGCCAAACAATAAATCAACACTTCTGTAACTATGGTATAAAGAAGGCTTAAAATACTGTATAATACTATTTCAAAACGAAAGCTTTTAAAAATACTTCTTCTATTTTTCAATCTTATATCCCACTCCCCATACTGTCCTGATAATCTCAGCATTTCTAGGATCCATCTCTATCTTCTCCCTCAATCGTCTGATATGTACCATAACAGTATTGTTAGCTTCGAACATTTTTTCATTCCATACAGATTCAAAAATTTCCTCTGTACTGAATACTTTACCTAGATTAGTAGCCAATAGGTATAAAATATCAAATTCAATCGGAGTAAGCTTAACTTCTTTTCCATAAGCTATAACACGGTGAGCATCTTTATTGATGGTAATATGTTCAATATTTATATCCTTTTCTTCGGTACTAAGTTCATGAGTAGCAGGGTTCAATTTGATATAGCGTCTCAGTTGGGATTTTACTCGAGCAGTTAATTCTAATGGATTAAAAGGTTTAATTACATAATCATCTGCACCAACACCTAGTCCCATTATTTTATCCAAATCGGAGGATTTTGCACTTAAAAAAATAATTGGTATCATGCTATTTTTTCGAATCTTCTTACACATTTGCAAGCCATCCATACCAGGCATCATAATATCCAAAATTGCAAGCTTAATATCCTGCTTTTCCAATATCTTCAACCCTTCCTCAGCACTATTGGCAAGAAAGACTTGATAGCCATCGGATACTAAATGTATCTCAACTAACTGGGCTATCTCTCTGTCATCATCCACAACCAAAATATCTACACTGTCCATAATACACCTCCTTCATTGGTAGCCGACAAGTATTTTACATGTAAGCTCCAAGCATATATAGTACAAACAGGCCCAAAAAGAGTATTCCGTTTAGTACGGTTCCTAATACAGGGAATAAATAAAATACTTCTTTTTTGCGCATTGAAAATAAGGATACAATAAACGCTGCCAATGACAAAAACATTACCCAGAAGCTTATAATTCCTAATAACAATGGACCATTTCCACCTGATTTACTTGAATAAACACTCAGCACACATATAGTTACAAATATTATGATAGCTAAGATTACCGCTAAAATAGCTTCCACCGGATGCTTCTTATCGGTAAACATATAACTACCTTTTTTCTTGCGATACTCCACGGTTTCCAGTTCTCCTTTTCCAAACATAATAACAGATACGATATGCAATATAACCAAGAATCCCACCTACGGTATTCATAATTAAATCATCCACATCATAGCTTCCCACTTTAGTTATAAGCTGCATCAATTCAATAAATAGTGAAAATTCAAAGCCTACCAATGTCACATAAAGTATTCCCCTCTTTTTGCTATTTAAGATTGGAAGCATGAAACCAAACGGACAAAAAGCCACGATATTGCCCACGATATTAACCATAAAACTTTCAACGCCCAGAATTTCTCGATATTGTATAAACCGTCTGATTTCCTGAAAAGGTACAAGGTTATAATGGTATTCCTGTCTCAGCCCGGTTCGTCCATACCGATCGCAAAAAAATAATAAATAAAATAATACAATTAAATAAATAATAAAGCACACTTCCAGAAGCAGCTTTGTTCGTTGTTTTGCCTTATAACTCAAAATATTCACTCCAAATAAACTCACGTTTAACAAAGATGCTAGAGATTACCTGTTACTAAACTATCTTTTTGGTCAATCTATATTTTACTGGATATTCATCCTCTGTAATAACAGCCTGCCCTTTTTGAACAAGTTTCTTCATGATCTCTTCTAAACTCAATTGGTTAATAGTACCTAAATCCCTATAATTAGCCATCATTTCTAAAATGCTTAATGGTTTTGTTTCCTTCTCTAGGCAAATAATGAGTTGATCTTCAATTTGCTTTCTATAATAGGATACGGACTGTGCAATCTCTTCGGGTTCATGCTTTTCTATCTTAGTCTGAGATAAAGTCTGCCTTGGAGCCTTCTCTTCATGTATAGCATGTTTTTCTACTACAATAGTCTGTGTCAAAACATCTTGCTTTTCCTTTTCAATATCCCTGATAATATTCCAACCTAGATTAATTCTATAATAATCTAAAGAACCCTCTAGTGCAATAATGATTATTCTCTTAATCAATAGTTGATCAATTGCCTCCATGGCAATCTCTCTTGTTCTTCCATTATGTGAGCAGAGATTAATAATTGTCTCCTGATGTTTAATGCATGCGTTATTCTCTAACATAAAACAAATAATCTCTAACTCACATTTCTTAACAGGAGATATCCTCTTATTCATCGTACAGGCAGCAATGTAAGTCTTCCAATTACTTAGAATCCTATCATATTGTATACTTCCTCGTTCTGTACGTCTTTCCCTCTGCCATTCCTTATCTGCCTGATCCAGTGTGTCTATCTTATTGTAACTTTCTTTTATCTCCTCTTTCACTGGTTTGTCTTCATTGAAGCTATTGCTAAACTTGACCCAATCATTCAAATCAGTGACAGACAAATTGGTCTCAGCCTGTCCCATAGCACTTTTCCTTATAAAACATCTACGATATCTATTCTTCCGATAAAATACTACACCCAATACGAGAAGATAAAAACATTCACAAAGAATAAGAATGGTCAGGGTCCATTTAGATTTAAAAAACACATAAGTAACTGCAAAACATAAAAAAATGATGCCTTGCGAAATTACATAAAGTAAAATGGTCCTTTTATCCATCTTATCTATCACCCCTTATTAAAGAATACCCCCCTATCATATCATAATTTCCAAATAATGCAAAGTATTTAAAAAAACCTTTATGACCTTAACTCTCGATTATTTTCTTTGCTCGATACCAGCTGCTTCTAAAGCCTTAACAATCTTGTCCATGATAGGAGTAACATCCTTATCCTCTAGGGTTCTATCCTTTGCCTTAAATCTAATGGAATAGGCAACTGATTTGTATCCCTCAAGAATCTGGCTACCTTCGTATATATCAAATAAATGATAGCTTTCCAGGAATTGTCCACCATTTTTACGAATAATAGCTTCGATATCCCCAACCATAACTTCTTTTTTCACCATTAAGCTGATATCACGAGTTACTGTTGGGAACTTAGTAACGCCCTTAAATTTTCTGTCAAAAGTAGCTCTCTCCACGATCAGAGGCATATCCAGTACTGCTACATAAGCACGATCTCCAATCGCGTAGTTTTCTAGTACCTGTGGATGAACCTCTCCCATATATCCAATTACCAGACCATCATAAATGATTTCCGCCTGACGTCCAGGATGTAAGAAGTTCTTTCCTGCCTTCGGATTATAGGTTACCATCTGCTTCATGCCAACCTTAACCAAATACTCTTCTATCAGGCCCTTTAAATCGAAGAAATCTCCCTGTCCATACATACCAAGACTGAACTGTGTCCTTTCATCTGGAAGTTCTATTAATGGAAGAGCCTTTGGCAAATAGATATTAGCAATCTCGTAAAGACGTACATCTTTGTTTCTATGGTTATAATTGGTGCTAAGAGAAGAAAGCATTCCGTTTAATGGAAGGGTCCTCATAATAGAATAATCCTCTCCTAACGGGTTACTGATAGTAACAGTCTCTCTTAATTTATCCTCTTTATCTAACAATAGTTTGTCAAATACCTTAGGACTTTCAAAGGAGTAGTTCATACTTTCGTTAAAGCCAAACTGCTCTGCCACATCTCTAGCAACATTCTCTACTCGTTCCTTGAAGGAAATCATTCCAGCCATAGACTCTCCAGAAGGCAAGGAAACAGGAATCTTGTCATAACCATAGAATCTTGCTACTTCCTCAGCCAAATCTGCCATACATTCTAAATCCTGTCTCCAGGTTGGAACAATCACCTGTCTATGAGCCTCATCATAGCTTAAGTCAATCTTTCTAAAGTAAGCAATCATCTGTTCCTCAGAAATATCAGTACCTAAAAGACTGTTAATCTTGTCAGGGCAGAAATCTATCTTTATAGGCTGTTTCTTCTCTGGATACACATCTACCATTCCACCAACCACTTCACCACAACCAAGCTCTACGATAAGCTGGCAGGCACGGTTAATAGCTTCTTCTGCAGTATTAGGATCTAGACCTTTTTCAAACTTTCCGGAAGCATCTGTTCTCATTCCCAGCTTTTTAGCAGAGAGACGAATGTTAGTCCCGTCAAAGCAGGCTGCTTCAAATAATACAGTCTTTACATCCTCTGTAATCTTGGAATTCTCACCACCCATAATACCGGCAATACCAACAGGCTTGTCTGCATCGCATATCATTAGAATAGAAGAATCAATGTTTCTCTCCTGCTCATCTAAGGTAGTAAAGGTCTCTCCATCCTTACCCCTACGAACAATAATCTTCTTGCCTGCAATGGTATCTAGATCATAGGCATGCATTGGCTGTCCAAACTCTTCCATCACATAATTAGTGATATCCACCAGATTATTAATTGGACGAATGCCACAAGCAGCCAGTCTCTTCTGCATCCAAGCAGGGGATGGGCCAATCTTAATATTTTTCACTACACGGGCTATATATCTAGGGCAAAGATCTGCAGCTTCCACTTCCACGGAAATATAGTCGCTGGTCTTTTCTTTGTTCTCTTTTACTTCTACTACTGGAGGATAAAAATCCTTACCAAAGGTAGCAGCAGCTTCTCTTGCCAAACCAATAATACTAAAACAATCCACACGATTAGATGTAATTTCGTACTCTATAACAGTATCCTTAAACCCAAGAACCTCAGCTGCGTTAGCACCTATTTCCACATCCTTATATGCTTCATTGTCACTAAAGATGTAGATTCCTCTGTCTGGAGCGTCCGGATAGAAATCTTTGGATGAGCCAAGTTCTTCGATGGAACACATCATACCAAAGGATTCCACCCCTCTAAGCTTACCTTTCTTGATTTTAGTACCTCCAGCCACTCTGTTACCGTCATGATCTGTGGCTACACGTCCACCATCTAATACAACTGGCACAACGTCTCCTTCTTTTACGTTAGGTGCTCCTGTTACAATCTGAACAACCTCTCCATCCTTAGTAACCTGCACCTGGCATATAATTAATTTATCAGCGTCAGGATGCTTCTCTATCTTCAAAATCTTACCAACAACAATCTTCTCCAGATTCTCATCTAATTGTTCAAAACCCTCTACTTTAGATCCTGACATAGTCATTGCATCAGCATATTCCTGTGCAGTCACGTCAAGATCAGGCACATAAGCTTTTATCCATGATATAGGTGTATTCATTCTTCCGACCTCCAATTCTTCTGATTAAAACTGTTTTAAGAAACGGTAATCATTTTCGTATAATAGTCTCATATCATCAATTTCATATTTTAATAGCGCAATACGCTCTAGGCCCATACCGAACGCAAAACCTGTATACACTTCTGGATCAATACCAGACATTCTAAGTACGTTTGGATGTACCATTCCACAACCCAAGATCTCAATCCAGCCTTCCCCTTTACAGAAGCGACAACCCTTGCCTCCACATTTGAAACAGGACACATCCATCTCTGCACTTGGTTCTGTAAATTGGAAATGATGAGGTCTGAATTTGACTTTGGTTTCTTCTCCAAATAATTCTGCCGCGAATTGGGCCAGAGTTCCCTTTAAATCGGCAAATGTTATCTTTTTATCTACTACTAAGCCCTCTACCTGATGGAAACTTGGACTATGTGTAGCGTCTACCTCATCTGAACGGAATACTCTTCCTGGTGCAATCATGCGAATAGGAATCCTCCCCTTCTCCATCTCATGAACCTGGACACCAGATGTCTGAGAACGTAATAAGATGTCCTTCGTAATATAGAAGGTATCCTGTTCGTCCTTTGCAGGATGGTTAGCAGGTATGTTTAGCGCTTCAAAGTTGTAGTAATCATACTCAACTTCAGGACCTTGTACAACCTCATAACCCATACCAACAAAGATACGTTCAATCTCATTTAAAGCTATGGTGTTAGGATGGCGATGGCCTACCATTGGTTTCTTAGCAGGCAAGGTAACATCTATAGTTTCACTTTTTAATTTCAGTTCCATAACTGCTTTAGCAAGCTGTGCTTTCTTCTCTTCCATAGCACCTTCAATCTTTTCTCTTGCATCATTTACCATCTGACCTACAGCCGGTCTGTCCTCAGGAGCTACATCCTTCATTGATTTTAATACAGAGGTTAGCTCGCCCTTTTTTCCTAGGAAAGCTACTTTAATCTCATTTAACTTATCCAATTGTTCAGAAGCATTAATCTGAGATAATGCCTCATCCATGATTTTTTGCAATTTTTCTTTCATGGTGTTCTCCTTTCTTATTTACAAGCTTTAACGCATATCGTTTGGTGATGGACACTAGCCCAATACAACCTATTTAGCTCGCTGTTAGCACAAAAAAATCCCTGACCAGAATATTTCTGATCAGGGACGACTATACTAAATCCGCGGTACCACCCTAATTCCTAATATGGCATAACCATATAGACACTTGTATCTGCATAACGCGCAGCAAACGACTTATCCTACTATAGATCTCTTCAAATAAGCAGCTCCAGTGGGAAAGTAAATTATTAATTGAACATAAGGAAATTTACAGCCGATGACTTCCTCTCTCTGAATGAAATCAATAATCCCTATAGTTACATAACTAGTAACTATACACACCTTCATAGCCTTTAAACATATACTAATGCCTATTTTAACACAATTCATGCTACTGTCAACCCGTTATTATATGTATTTTAGTCTATGATATTCAAACCTAATACAAATTAGTTAATATGAATATATTTATATTAAAAATACTTTTTTGGTTATATAATAAATTATATGAACATAATGAGGTGCCTGCCATGATACAGAAACTATATCACACTATATTAGATATATCACATAAATTGCAGCGAGACTATGTCTCTGTTTTCTCTGCCCAGGCTGCTTTTTTTATCATACTCTCCTTTTTCCCGTTTATCATGTTTCTGTTAACTATGATTCATTATCTGCCTATACAGGAACATGTGATGATGAAAACCTTCAACGACCTGCTTCCAAAGGCATTGAATTCCTATATTGTTCTCATTATCAGTGAAGTATATGATCATTCTTCCACCACAATAATATCAGTTACTGCTCTTACAGCCCTATGGTCAGCCTCTAAAGGTTTTTTAGGCCTGGTACGGGGGTTAAATAGTGTTTACAATATCAAAGAAACCAGGAACTACATTAAACTGCGTATTATTTCAACCCTATATACCTTGGGATTTACCATACTACTGATTCTAACATTGGTATTTCTGGTTTTTGGTAACCAGCTCTACCTTTGGATAGAAGAACATGCTTCATCTTTTATTGATGTAGCACTTTTAATTATCTCTCTACGGGCGATCGTTACTCTTTTTCTCCTAACTTTTTTCTTCGAAATTATGTTTGTAGTCATTCCAAACAGGAAAACTACCATTATGACAGAACTCCCTGGTGCACTGCTGGCAGCAGCCGGTTGGTTGGGATTCTCATATTTGTACTCGTTTTATATTGATAACATGGGGAACTTTACCTCCACCTATGGAAGCCTAACTGCCATCGTCCTGTTAATGTTATGGATCTATTTCTGTATGTACATTCTCTTTATAGGTGCAGAGATCAATGCTTATCTAAGTGAGCATCCTATTCTATCCAAATTGCACAGTTAGGTTACCTGCTGGGTTTAGAAGAGGACTGTAACATACCGTTGCAGTCCTCTTTTCTCTTACACCGTTTTATTTAATAAATGCTACCTAATACTATGCCATTATAAAAATGTTTTAGAATACTTTCATAACCCTTTCCCCGTTTTACCAATGCCTTCACACCATTCTGACTCATTCCTACTCCATGACCATAACCACCACCATGTATTGTTACGCCAGAATTCTTCTTATTTTTCTCTATTACAAAAAAGGTACTTGGAAGTAAACTAAGATTAGAAATTATACTACCATCTAATCTAGTTAAAGTATCATAGGTTGGGCTTAGTAGCTGACGGATAAATGACTCAGACTTCACCTTAACTGTGCCCTTAGAACCTGTCACAATCACTTCAGTAACCAATCCACTCTTCTGTCGTTTTGAAACCTTAATAGACTTGATATCTCCTACCGTACTAATATATTTTTCCTTATATTTACCAGACTTATCTTTTGTCAGCACCTTAGATGGACTACTTCGATATAAACTGCTCAAACTAGAATTCACCATTTTCTTAAGATTGTCATTAGATATTGATACACTCCAACGGTACCACGGAAACTCTTTTTCATAAGCATCCTCTCCAGTACTAGTAATAAATTTCTTAAAAACTGATTCAACGGAATAGTCAACATCTTTTGTCATATCGGAACCTTGATATTTTCCTGTAAGATAAGGCAGCTTAGCATTACTGTTCCATACATAATCCACGTCTGCTGTAACACCGCAAGAGGTTGAAAAGTAATAGGCAAACACCACTTCGTTATCATACTGCAATACCTGTCCATATGTCTCTTTTACCGCTTTTATAGATAATTCATTTTCTTTCTGATTGTTGTAGACCTGGAATTGTGTACTGTCATCAACATGTGCACCGTATTTGCTACAACTGTTAGTAACCAAATGATTATACGCATAACTTCTAGCACAAACTGCCTGTACCTTTAATGCCTCAAGTCCATAACTTGTCGGCATCTCACTTGGGATTACTGCGTACAAGTACTCCTCTAATGGAAGTTCATTTATCAAGGTAAAACCCTTATTAGTATAAGATACCTCTACAGTACCTCTGTAGCTCGGATTACCATAACTACGTTTCAGACTGAGAATTTTTATCTGCCCTTCTTCTTTGTCTGCCTTTACTTTAAGTCTTCCCTTTACCAGATACTCGCTTGACTTATCAATGGATACCTCTTCCATAGCTTTAAATTTCTTTTTCTTATTTCCATAATATATGGTAAATGGACTATTCGAGGTAATCTTTACATTACTTTGATAATAAGATGTAAAATTACTATTATTCAATATGATACGAATGTCCTTTGCAGTAATCTTCTGGGTAATCAAGGCTGCACAAATCTTACCATTACTTACCACAAAATTCGTATTATCATAACCTACAAGTACAGCATTGGTCGTTTCTATAGTCGGCTCATCATAAATTTTATACACTCGGTAATTGTCATCCAATGGAATCTTGCCATATCCCTCTAGTTCAATGTAATCATCCTTAGCAACTAAAACCTTCGCTTTAATCACATCTGGTTTTAAGGTGATACTTTGCACTAGTTTATTATTTACAACAATATCAGCTACATGTCTAGAAACCTGCTGACTAATAACATTTTTCAAGGCAAACGTACGTTGTACACCATTTATATAAATATCAAGTTCCTTCTCATTCTGATTCACAACCCACACATTTTTCAATGTTTTCTCTACCTGTTTGGCTGGATTTACATAAAGGATTTCGTTATCTCTTGTATAAGCATATATGGTACAATCAATGTACTCATCTAACGATAGTCCCGCACCCATAAGTTGTCCTTCATCAGTTACAACGGAAAATTTATTCAGGCTTTTAATATTCTCGTCTGTTCCAATAACATACAACTCCTTCATCTGCAAGGCACTGTTTAAAGTAGATCCCTCCTGAATAGAATATATCTTATTTATGAGATAGGAATATACCATAAGAAAATCGTCCCAAATTATATCAGTCTGCTGTTTTTGAGTGTCCCATATGCCTGATAACTGTTGTTTTAATTGTTCTTCTGGTTGATTCGTAGCCACTTTAGTAAGTAAACCTTTTACCTCTCCATAGGTTACCCTCTTTTCAGGCTCAAAATTATTATTTTTGTCTACAAACAAAGTATCTAAATCCATACTACAAAGTCCATTAATATAACGATAATACCAAGTACCTTCCTTAACATCAGGATAATCAGAGAGCTTCTCCATCTGATCCAATTCATTATCTGAATACTGCAATAGGGAAATCAACTTGGCCAGATACGACCTAGTAATCCCTGAATCTTGAGGTTCCTTTACCGCTGTTTCCATAATTGGTTCTGCCGAAGTATTGATTCTCTCCGAAACATTTTTTATGAATATAGATATCATTATTACCATACAAATTCCTATTAAAGCTAATTTGACCCTATTATTTACCATACTAACCATCACCTATTAGTCTTATTTATGGAGTAAACTCCCAGCATATATTTAAATTGTATGCTTAACTTATTATATTTTTAAGTTTCCAATATTATGTTGGATAAGCCCTAAAAGATATTTCAAATTAATCTACTATAATTTTCCACAATATTATTTTAGCACTTTTATTTCAAAATTTCACTATATATTGATATTTTTTGAGTAAGTATGTGCTTTTTCATTATATTTATTACTTAAGCAATAACAAAAAGCTTTTTCTCAACCACAGTGCAAATCTGTGCTTCCTATTCAATTAAAAACAGTCAAACCCACTTGTTAAATCAGTGGGTTTGACTGTTTTAATTAAATTCTATAAGGCTTCTAAAGTTTGAACCATACTATCTACACTTTTTTTATCCACAAGAAAGTGTATGTGCCCTTTATGTTGTACAGCATAATGGTTTTCATCATACTCCAACAAATTATAGTTAAATTCCTTTTGACTTGTATCGGTAACCTTTATACTACATACTGGTTTCGAATCATTTACATTCTTTCCGACTTTTCCCACAATCTTTATTAGATTTACTTTGCTATAGAATGTACCTACTTCGGAAGCTTCTTTCTCAATACCATTTATCTTATATACATTTTTAGTATTTTTATCTTCTTTGTCCCCTGTCCCTATCGTGTCACTTCTTTCAATCTGTAGGTCATAGACCTTTCCTTTTACGGTAAAGGATGCTTTAGCCACATCAGAAATATCTGTATCCACTAAGGTAGTGTAAACATAATCGATAGGATCTACATTGGTTAAGAGATCAATATTATTCGAACTCATGGTATAAACACTATTACCATCATTAACTCTTACATAATTAACTGCATCATCTTCACGATTGCCCACGGAAAGCTTAAGCGTATGATTAGTCGTTGTACTTGAGGTAGAATCCTTGGTAAAATATTCTAGATAGATTTCTGAAGAAGGCTTATCCAATCCATACTTACTAAAATCAGTACAATGGTAATCAATATTCTGCAAAAATCTATAACTAATGTAGTTGTTTAGCAGGATTTTCATATTGTCAGCATTCGTTCTCACATTATAATCATACGGTTCTTTTATCATCCATTGCTCTGTATTCTTATCCTGATTCAAATCTATCATTACTTTACTATTCTTTGTAATCTTAATCCTTGTAAGATTTTCGGAGGTAATGTCAGTTATAGAAGGTAGTTGTGTCATGTTAATCAAATCATCTATAAACAAGTTGTAATATCCTTCTGGCAGAAAATAAATCCCTGGGAATCCCTGAACGACAGCATAACATCCACTCTCAGTATTTACAACAGAAACTCCTGAAGAATAGGAATAGCTAGATTCATCCTCCATAGTAAGAGTAACTGTCAATGCTGGTTTATTAAGACCAAAATCAGCAATCCTGTCCTGATTCTTATAAACGATTTTACTTGCAGTCATATCCTCAAATAGACTTACCATATCCATAATCGCATTTTGATTTAGAGGCCTATCTTTCTCCATTTCTACCTTCCAGATGCCATTCTCATTAACAAAAGCATATTCCTTCCCTTTCAGGGTATACTTTAATGTTTTTGCTTTTGAGACATCTATTTGAATAAGCTTTTTATCTTCAAGGCTATCTATTTCTTCGCCATTGTTTTCCGAAAAGCTCCTTGCAACAAAATAACCAAAACCAAGTGCAATAATGACAAGAATTAGAACCATCAAAGTAACAATTTCTGATTTTTTCTTTTTCTTCTTTGCCATTAAGCTCTCCTCCTTCTCATGTACCAAATCAGAAAACCAGTCGCTAATAATAAGATTGGAAGAGTAACAATTAAAATCACTGTATAGAATATTGTATCAGAATTTGTAGTTTTAACATGAGTTTCTATCATACTTCTCTTAGGAATAGATAACCCTGTTTCCTCACCAAGGAGGAAAGATATGGTATTGTTTAATAAAGTCACATTACCAAAATTACTTTCCTGTACAAATTTATCATCTGATACATAATACGAGGAATATACAACCATCTGGCTTTTAACTTCATTATGCTTTTCTGTCAAAAGTATACCTGAGTCAAATGGCCCTGCAACATCTGTATCTTTTTTACTTTCATCGTTAAAGTCATTAGATGTTCTGCAATATGCTTCTGAAGAAGTGTTCAAAAATTTCTCGATAGTAACATTATCATTTCCACCAATTTCTTTAATACCCAATGCTGTTGGCATAATAACTGGATTCGTATTGTCATCAATACCATCCGTTATTTTATTTATATTGGTAGTATCCACATATGAAACATATGGAATTCCACCTCCACTATGGGAAGCGTTTTCCATTACTACGCCCTCAATAACCTGTAATCCATAGAATTTAAGCAAGCCATAGAAATTGTTCATACTTTTTGCTTGATAATTCAACATTATTACAACTTTTCCGCCATTTTGCATATACCTTTTAATGGCTTCCACCTCAGCCTCCGAATAGTCAGTGGATGGCCCACATATATACAAAATACTGCAGTCTTTTGGAATACTAGCTGAAGTATCTTTCGTATCTGTTTTAGATGTACTTTCATCAAGTTTATCCACGTCAAGATTACTCATACCTCTAATATTCAGGGGTTCTACTTCCGTGCCAAGTTTTATAAACTCCTCTTTCAGATAATCGCTTATTAGTTCCTCCCCGTGCCCAGAAACCGTATATATTCTGCTCTTTTTTTCTGATATCACATTTTTAATTGCAGAAGTAATCTGGCCCTCCACATCAATTGCTGTTACAGTTGGATCTTTAGCATATCCCCTGTACACATCCGAATAATCCAAGTTATACATCTGAGCATATGGTATGTATTTATACTTTCCAGTAGATTCATTAACTACCACAACACTGTTACTACTCACCTCTGTTCCAGCAGGTACATACTTAGCTGTAAAATCAGGATAGAGTACAGGGTCCTTATAAACTATTTTAATCTTGTCAGATGTTTCTGCGTACTTATCTATAATGTTCTTAAAGAGACTTACCTCTTTTCCACTTTCCACAATATAATAAAGTGTTACGTCATTTTTTATATCTTCTGCTATTTCCTTCGTCTGGTTCGTCAGTGTAAAGGTGCTCTCATTAGTCATGTCCACCTTTAAATCAAACTGCCCAACAATCATATTAACTAATATAACAGCTATCAAAATAAAAATAATAAAAATACTACTAAATGCACCACCACGGAACTTTCTGCTAGTGAAATCTTCTTTTATTCTTTCTTTAAGACGTTTCCGCTCTCTTACAGGTTTATCAATAACTCCAGTTGTTTTTGTAGTTGTATTATTAGGTTTTTTCCCATTGATTACAATAGAAATCTTCTCTTGCTCTCTATTTTCTTCCAAGCTAATCTCCTCCTCTCCTAGTTCCATCTCTTCTTTTTAATAACTTGAATAGTAAGCAATAAGAACATTACTATTATGCTGAAGAAATAAAGAATTGCATTTATATCCAAAATACCTTCAACAAAGTTATTATATTTATCACTAATAGAGAATACACTAACAATTTTAGCTACAATCCCATCATATAGAGAAGGTACAACAAAATAAATCACAGAGGCACCAATCTCACCAATAACTCCTATAATAACAGTTATTATAACATTATGCATAGCTAACTGTGCTAATAAGCATATGATCAAAACCAATGCTGCTATAACAATCCAAGCCGTTCTATGATCACTAGGAACAACTCCGGCTAGTCCTGGCAAAATTTGATTTACAAGAAGCGCAATTGCCGTAACAATCAACGCGATTACTTGATTTTCTGTTACTGAGGATACAAACAGACCTAACGACATATAAGTTGCCCCTAATAACACAAACCCAATAATAGAACTATAGGCAGTAGCAAAATTAACAGTTCCATATTGTGAAATAATTACAGGGTAAAATGCAGTTATAGCCATAGGAATTAAATACATGGTATAAGCAGCAAAATACTTTCCAATTACAATTTTAGAAACAGAAATCGGAGAAGTAAGTAACAACTGATCTGTCTTCTGCTTTTTTTCCTCTGCTATCAAACGCATTGTCAAAATTGGTATCAGTATTATATATAAAAATCTTATATCCGCTAACACATATTCAAATTTTGAATACGCAGTTTGTATGTTATATACGACAAAATATATGCTTACTACTGCCAAGAATAACGCCGCATAAATAAACCCAATCATTGTTGTAAAATAGGAGCGTAGCTCTTTTTTATATATCGCCAACATGTCTACTCTTCCTCCTTATCTATCAATTCTTCCATTTGTTGATTCTGGTTTTCTTCAGAATAAAGATTATCCTGAGTTAACTTTAAGAAAATATCCTCTAAAGATAAGGTTTGTAATTTCATTTCATAAATAGGAATCCTTGCATCTGCCATAAGGTGAAATACTTCTTCACGAATATCTGATTTTTCAGTAGTATGTATCATAGCACTACAAATTCCATCTGTTTCTTCAGTATCATTTATTTCAGAAATTGCCTTTACTTTGCTTAGAATCTCCTTTGCCTTGTCTAGAGAGCATTTCAACGACAACTTTAATGACGGATTCTTATTGGCATCCTCAGACAATTTCTCAGGGGTAGCATCCGCTATGAGCCGTCCTTTATTTATAATTATTATTCTCTGGCAAACTGCGCTGACTTCAGAAAGAATATGTGAGCTTAAAATAATAGTATGATTGACGCTAAGTTCGCGAATCAAATCACGAATCTCTATAATTTGCTTTGGGTCTAAGCCTACTGTAGGCTCATCTAGTATAATCAAGTCAGGATAACCAACAAGTGCACCTGCAATACCAACTCTTTGTCTATAACCTTTGGAAAGATGCCTAATTAGTCTATCTTTTACCTCTGTCAATTTTGTCTCATCAATGATTTTATTAATCTGAGATCTTCTCAGTTTTTTCTCTACAGATTTTAAGGCGGCAACAAAATGAAGATACTCGACAACAGTCATGTCCATATATACCGGTGGTTGCTCTGGTAAATATCCTATCAGTTTCTTAGCTTCCTCTGGCTCCTCAAAAATATCATAGTCATTGATTGTGACTGTACCTTCAGTAGCTGATAAATAACCCGTCATAACATTCATTGTAGTCGACTTACCTGCACCATTAGGCCCTAGAAAGCCAACAATTTCTCCCTTTTCCACCGTGAAGCTAATATTATCTACAGCCAGATAATTTCCATACCTCTTCACTAGATTCTTAACCTCAATCAACGTGACTCCTCCTTCAATACACTTATAATACTCTAATCAAAATAGCTTATTATCATAATAATGTTAAATTAAGTATTTTCTGTGAACATTTTGAACATATTTTGTATTTTTTTATAACATTTTTCTACATAATGTTTTAAAAAAACTCAGATACAATGTCTGCATCATATCTGAGCTTTTATATTTAATTCTATTTTTTCACAGCTACTATCCAATAACCTCCTGCATATCATACATACCAGGCTGCTTTCCAACTAAGAATTTAGCCGCTGAGATAGCACCTTTTGCAAAAATGGCTTTAGAATAGGCTGTATGTCTAAACTCAATAACTTCATCTGTCCCCGCAAAGATTACTTCATGTTCTCCTACAATTGTACCACCACGGACTGCACTAATACCAAGTTCTTTCTTCTCTCTAACTTTCCGCTGATGAGAACGGTCAAATATATATTCGTATTGGTTGTTCATTGCATCATTAATAGCATCAGCTATCGCTAGAGCCGTACCAGAAGGAGCATCTACCTTCCTATTGTGATGTTTCTCTACAATTTCAATATCAAAACCTGCCTGAGCAAGTACCTTGGCTGCCTCCTGCACCAATTTAAACAAAGTATTCATACCTAAGGACATATTTGCTGACTTTAAAATAGGAATATAGGAGGAGGTTTCTTTCACTAAAGATATCTGTTCTTCACTTAATCCAGTGGTACATAACACAATTGGAAGCTTCTTTAAGGTTGCATCGGCAAGAAAAGAATCTATGCCTACTACACTGGCAAAATCAATGATTACATCCGCTTCTATATGGCAATCTGCCAAGCTTTCAAATACTGGATAAGGATGAATCCTACTGCTTGAAATATCTATTCCAGCTACTATCTCACAGTCCGGGTCCTGTTGCACCAATTCTGATATCACCCGTCCCATGAATCCATTACAACCTCGCATAATTATTCTTACCATTTTATCAACCTCTCTACTGTCTTGCGTTATATTTACATATTTCTAATCGTAGTACTCCATTGTACTTTATATACTCATTTTTCGTTATGTACTCTCTAACTTCTTAACACACAGTAATTCCTGCCTGCACCATAGCTTCTACAAGTTTCTTCTCATTCTGTGGTTCCATCTCTGTAAGTGGCATACGAAGAGAACCAACCTCAAATCCTATTCTCTGCAATGCCTTTTTTACTGGAATTGGATTCACCTCTGAGAAAAGAGCATTGATCAGCGGAATATATTTTAGTTGAAGATTACGGCTTGCAGTAACCTCCCCTTTGTTATATAATTCCACAATATTATGTGTTTCTTGTGGCAGAATATTGGATAGTACAGAAATAACACCTTTTCCACCTAATGATAGGATTGGTACAATTTGATCATCATTACCTGAATATACATCAACATCCCCATTAGTAGATGACATCAACTGTGCCACAAAAGAAATGTTACCGGTAGCTTCCTTTACAGCTACAATATTCTCTACCTCTTTTACCAAACTAGCTATCGTATCCACTGCCATAGAACAACCAGTTCTGCCCGGGATATTATATAAAATCAAAGGAACATCAACACTGTTAGCTACCATAGTAAAATGTTTTTTCAGTCCATTTTGAGTAGCTTTATTATAATATGGTGTTACTACCAAGATACCGTCTACTCCACTCTTCTCGGCTTCCTTAGAAAGATAAATAGCAGTATCTGTACTGTTTGAACCGGTTCCTGCAATAACTGGAATTCTTTTGTTCGTGTGCTCAACCGTAAACCGAATACATTCCAGATGCTCTTCATGAGATAAAGTAGATGCCTCACCTGTAGTACCACATACAACGATTGCGTCTGTTCCATTGTTAATCTGAAAATCGATTAGCTTTTCAAAAGTCTCAAAGTCCACTTTACCATTTGCTTTCATAGGTGTAACAATTGCAACGCCTGCGCCATTAAAAATAGCCATATAAAACCCTCCTTTATAATAAAAAAAGTCGACATATGAGTCGACCCTAAAGATTATCATCTTCCTAAATAAACTGAAGAACTTTCTTTAGGTAGCACTCCATCACATTATATTATGATGACAGTCATATAGCTGTTCACTATACGCCCAGGACCAATAATTCGGGTTATCTTACCTTCGGCAAACTTTCCTTTCCACTGCCTTCTTCTGCGCCCCAACACATCTAGCAGTTTACTTATAAAGTATGCACCTCTACCAATAAAGCTTAATTATGTACTAATATGAAATTGTCGTTATTTTTGTTTCTTAGTTGCGATTATTATACCTTTAGAGTTATGCTTTGTCAACAACAAATAAATATTACTATTCATATTTTTATTGTAAGTTCCAGTATACAACAAACAGTTCCATGATTACTCACGAAACTGTTTGTATATTCGTATAAATTATCCTTTAATTGGTTCAATCTTAGAAATAACATCCACATAGTCAACTAACTCTTCAGGTAATGTATCGCCCGTTAATACTAGTTTATAGTAATCATCCCTTAGTTCAATAAACTTAATGATATCCTCACAATTAATAATACCATAGGCAACTAATCCAAGAACCTCATCTAAAACAAGAGTATCACATTCACCAGTCTCAACTACTTTTCTTGCAAAGTTCATTCCATTCAATATATTCTGTTTTTCCTCATTCTGTTCCTCTGGAGATAACTTACAATAGAATTCCTTTGCTTTTTCAAAACGAAATAGCTTTATCTCCGGCTCTAATTTATTTAAAAAAGAAAATTCTTCTACATCTCTTCCTTTAAGGAACTGAATAATAACAGCAGAATGTCCTAATCCAGCCGATCGAATACACTGCCCTATAGCAGCAGTTGTCTTACCTTTTCCAGCGCCATAATAGACCTGAACAATTTTTTTGCTCAATAGATTCACCTCAATGTAATTAACTAGATATATATCATATCATATCATGCACATAATAAAAATCCAGTTAATCAGGTTAAGTACAGCTACACCTACTCTTCTTCCTCAACATATTCCAACTTACTTACAGATACCTCATAGGCTACACGCTTTTCAAAATCTACTTCTGACGTCTTCTTTTGATATTCTCTACTTTGAATTCTGCCCCAAACCTGTACATGTCCTCCTACTGGAAACTTCTCAGCATAGCGCGCATTACGCCCCCAGCAAATGCAAGGTATATAATCTGATTTGCCATATGGACGATTTACTGCTAACAGGATATCTGCAATCTCACGTCCTAATGGCGTCTTTCTATAAACTGGTTGTTTGCAAATATATCCATCCAAAAAGATATAATTAGGTTTTGGACTCTCATAGCCTGGTTCACATACGGTAAGTTCTCTTACGAAAACTGAAAGCACTAGACGATTCTTGCTCTCATCATGACGATTATAGGATCTGAACTGCCCGGTTACCTCCAAATACTGACCCTTATAATCCTTCTTCACATCAATTAATCTTTCTGAGATCATCAATGGTATAATGTCGTAAGAATCACTAAGACGATTTACACTTACATCTAGAAGGTAAAATCCCTCCCCAAACACTTCGTGACTGTAAATAAAGTCACCTACCACTTCTCCTGCAATACTAACTTGGTTATTATCGAATACTTTATCCGTCATAACGTACTACTCCTCTCTTTCCTGTCCTGGGTATTTTAAAATTGTTCTCTTAATTATGTTTATTCATAACATATACTATTTAGAAGTAAATTCTACCATTTTCTAAAATTCTTTCAAGTATATTTCTGTAACATAATTGGTTATTGTAAATATTAAGGATTTTCTCGTCTTTACCAAATATCGTTACTTAAAAATAGATTATAACAACATTCTTGATGAATAAAAAACGCTCATATCAAAACTAATATTTACCATATTTAAATAATTATATACAATACATTTGTACATTTTACAATATGTTTTTTGTAAATTTTTTTTAAACATTTTATCTTAACTGCTATAACTAACATTATTCTCTTTGTTTCATGTAAAATCGTGCAATTATTATATCAAATACCAATAAAATTATGGCAAAATCCGACTTTGTTGTTTTTATTTATTATTTCACTTTTATTAGTATTTCCCGTAAAACGTGTCGATTCATAAGAAATGCTTGTAAATTCACAGTAATATGATAAAATAATAAAGTTGTTGAATTTCTTTCCTTATAAATAAGGCTATCATATATCAGCCTTCAAGTGGAAAGTGTTCTGATTCAGAAAGAAGGATAATAATAATGATTAGAAAAGATATACGTAATGTTGCAATTATCGCTCATGTTGACCATGGTAAAACTACTCTGGTTGACGAACTCCTAAAGCAAAGTGGTGTTTTTCGTGCCAATCAAAATGTAGCAGAAAGAGTGATGGACTCCAATGATATTGAGAGAGAACGTGGAATAACCATACTATCCAAGAATACGGCTGTTACTTATAATGATATTAAAATTAATATTGTCGATACACCAGGACATGCTGACTTTGGGGGTGAGGTAGAACGTGTTCTTAAAATGGTAAATGGTGTTGTTCTGGTAGTAGATGCCTTTGAAGGACCTATGCCACAGACTAAGTTTGTATTGAAGAAAGCTTTAGAGCTAGCCCTTCCTGTCATTGTGTGTATCAATAAAATTGATCGTCCGGAAGCCAGACCACAGGATGTTATTGACGAAGTCTTGGAACTGTTTATTGATCTGGATGCCAACGAAGATCAATTGGATTGCCCATTTATATTTGCCAGTGCCAAGTCCGGTATTGCTACAGATGATTTGGACAAGGACGCAGTAGATATGAAACCATTGTTTGAAACTATAATAAATTATATACCAGCTCCTGTAGGTGATGAGGATACGGATACTCAGGTTCTTATCAGTACCATTGACTACAATGAATATGTAGGCCGTATCGGCGTAGGAAAAGTAGATAATGGTACCATAAAGGTAAATCAGGACATGGTTATTGTAAATGAACATGACCCTGACAAATTCAAACGTGTAAAAGTAAGTAAACTATATGAGTTTGACGGGTTAAAGAAAGTTGAAGTAGAATCTGCAACTATAGGTGCTATTGTGGCTATTTCAGGAATTGCCGATATCCACATTGGCGATACATTATGTTCCCCCGAGAATCCAAAGCCAATTCCATTCCAGAAAATATCGGAACCTACTATAGCCATGCATTTTATGGTGAATGATAGTCCGCTAGCAGGCAAAGAAGGGAAGTATGTCACATCTCGTCATCTAAGGGATCGTCTTTTCCGCGAATTAAACACAGACGTCTCACTACGAGTAGAAGAGACAGAGTCACCTGACCGTTATAAGGTGTCAGGTCGTGGTGAACTTCACCTTTCTGTATTAATTGAAAATATGCGTCGTGAAGGTTATGAATTTGCAGTAAGTAAAGCAGAAGTATTATATCATAGAGATGAAAAAGGTCATTTGTTGGAGCCTATGGAACGTGCACTTATCGATGTACCAGAAGAATTTACAGGTAGTGTTATTGAAAAACTAAGTTCTCGAAAAGGTGAGCTGCAAAGTATGTTTCCAATGAACGATGCCTATACCAGATTAGAGTTTCTAATCCCCTCTAGAGGATTAATTGGATATCGTGGAGAATTTATGACAGACACCAAAGGAAATGGTATTATGAATACTATTTTCGAAGACTACGGCCCATATAAGGGAGAAATCTCTTACCGTAAACAAGGCAGCTTAATAGCATTTGAATCTGGCGATTCTATTACCTATGGACTATTTAATGCCCAAGAGCGTGGTACCCTGTTTATCGGAGCTGGAGAAAAAGTTTATGCTGGTATGATTGTAGGCCAAAATGCCAAGACAGATGACATTGAAGTAAACGTTTGTAAGAAAAAACAGCTAACCAATACTCGTGCTTCTGGTAGTGATGAGTCTCTAAGACTTACCCCTCCTACTGTATTAAGTCTTGAGCAAGCACTTGATTATATTGATACTGATGAACTCTTAGAAATCACTCCAGAAAGTCTGAGATTAAGAAAGAAGATTTTAGATCCTACCATGCGCATGCGTGCAAGACGAAATGTACAATAATTTACTTTATAAAGTAGCAGGAAATGATTCACTCCCTTCCCCTCGCAGCACCATGTATATCATTCAGTACATGGTGCTTTTATAATTAATGTGCATAGTACCTGTTCTCATTTGGGTATCTACTGCAAACCTTTCGTCTACACCATACAAATTAAAATCATCAAATCTTAACCTACCATTCTTTCTAATATTGAAGGCCATACAAGGATATCCGGCAACCAAGTAATATTGCTAAAGATTTTTTCACAACCGATCACTTCTTATTATCCTCATATAAGAAGAGGACCGTTGTAAAATTTCTTTTTTTACAACAGTCCTCTTATATTACTTATTATTGATCAGACGATTTATTGCACTAAAGATAGCTCGAATCGATGCTCTTGTTATGTTGGAACTTACACCAACCCCATAAGTAGTTTTCTTATCGGTAATATCCAACATGTGAATATATGCAGCAGCCTGTGCATTAGAACCCTCACGAAGTGCATGCTCCGTATAGTCTAATACTTTAATCTGAATGCCAAGTTCTTTTTGAAGTCCACGCTGCACCGCATCAATAGGTCCATTTCCATTTGCTTCAAATATCTTCTCAACCCCATGATCAGTATATGCTACTCGAACTTGGGTATCAAATTCTGTGTCCAAATCAGACATATCCTCAATTTTGCATCTTCTAAAATGTAATGGCTCTTTTGCATCAATATATTCGCTCTTAAAGTATTCCATAATCTGGTCAGGGGCAACTTCACCCTGATGTTCCGTAATCTTCTGTATAACATCCGCAAATTCCTTATGCATACCCTTAGGAAGCTTGAATCCAAAATAGGTATCCATAATAAAAGCAACACCGCCCTTACCGGACTGACTATTAATGCGGACGATTGGCTCATATACACGACCAACATCTGCAGGATCGATTGGAAGATAAGGAACCTCCCAGTACTCCTGTCCACGCTCTCTCATAGCCTGAACGCCCTTATTGATAGCATCCTGATGGGAGCCTGAAAATGCAGTAAATACCAGTTTACCTGCATATGGATGTCTGATATGAACCTGAATCTTATTGCATCTTTCATATACATCAATAATCTCATTTACATTCTCAATATTCAACTGAGGGTTTATTCCCTGAGAAAACATATTATAAGCTATAGTTAAGATATCTACATTACCCGTACGTTCTCCATTGCCAAATAAAGTACCCTCAACTCGGTCACAACCTGCTAATATTGCAAGCTCAGCAGCTGCAACGGCAGTACCTCTATCGTTATGAGGGTGAACACTTAAAATAACACGTCTGCGGTCCGTAAAATGTTGCCCCATCCACTCAATTTGATCTGCATAAACATTAGGTGTATTCATCTCTATTGTAGCAGGAAGGTTAATAATGACTGGTTTCTCTTTAGAAGCTCCCCATGTATCAAGAACAGCTTCACAAACCTCTAAAGCATAATCCATCTCGGTTCCTGTAAAGCTTTCTGGAGAATATTCTAAAATAATCTTACCTGGAAAATCCTTGGCATATCGCTTCACCAATTCAGTTCCCTCAATGGCAATTTTCTTAATTTCTTCTCTATCCATATGAAATACTACGTCTCTTTGAAGTGTAGAAGTAGAATTATATATATGGACAATAGCCTGTTTACATCCTTGAATCGCCTCAAAGGTTCTAGCTATTAAATGTTCACGGCACTGTACCAGTACCTGTACTACTACGTCATCAGGAATTAATTCTCGATCTATTAACTGTCTTAAAAAATCGTATTCAATCTGGGAAGCAGAGGGAAACCCAACTTCAATCTCTTTAAAACCAAGCTTTACTAATAACTTAAAAAACTCAATCTTTTCTTCTACTACCATAGGCTCAATTAATGCCTGATTACCATCACGTAAATCTACACTGCACCAAGTTGGTGCTTTCTCAATCTCATTGTTTGGCCATTCTCTTCCCGGCATATGTAATACAGGTACACGCTTATATCTACTATAATTCAACATATTATCTCCTCCTAAAATATTTAATCTGCACACTCTTATGATTCAATAGGCACTCTTATTTTAGCTATGGAGTCGATATATCACGCTATATTTTTTGACAATAAATAATTTCTTCTTGTCTATTCTAGCCCCATCCTTATCATCCTCTTCTTTCATATCGACAAAAGATACCGTTTTAGTCTCTCTTGGTATATGGTTCTTACTTTCAACCTCAACAAAAGCTTTTATCCATTGTTCACGTTGAATGAGTTAGATTATACCATTATTGTATTTCAAATTCAACCAGTTTTTATTGATGATTGATTGGTAGTTTTATAGGATCTTTGTGACATCCTTATGGAAAATTTTATCAATCGGGTAAGAGGTAGAAAATTACGTTATCTACCGACCTCCCACACCACCATACGTCAGACCATCTAACGATCTTCGTTTTCAGTCTAACGTATGGTGTTTCTTTATTATTTCCCTTGTTGAGAACATAATCAATTAACGCTTAAGATTACAAGTAATAAACATAGATGTTGTGCGCCGCTTGGCTTACAATGAAAAAGCTTCCTAAAAATAAGGAAGCCTTAAGTTATACTAGCTAATGAGATGTTTACCATCCCTTTGCTTAAATAATACTAGGAACGAAGAATTATCTTTTTAATGAAAAACAAAGTGTACGAGAATCCCCATGACAAAGCCACTTTTCACTTCTCATTTTACAATTTATATTAATCATCCAATTCACCAAGTCCTGTGGCAAATTCCGCAGTAATTGCCTCCAAAGCTTTCTCCTCATCAGATCCATCGCATTGAATTTCAACTTCTTCCCCATATTTTAAGCAACAACTTAATACACCCAAAACACTTTTTGCATTGACTTGTTTATTACCCACACACAGAGTCACCTTACACTTATACTGCAGTGCTAGGTTACACAGATACCCAGCTGGTTTAAGGTGTAGGCCGTTCTGATTACATACCTTTAATTTTGACGATACCATAGAACTCCTCCTATCAACCAACATTGGTTATTTATCTTAGTACATTACAATTATTCTTTATCTATTTAGTTACTTCTTGGTACTGGTGAAGCAGTTGGTGTAGCAACGGTAGGTGTACTTTGTTCCTCCGTTGGTGTGGTACTTGGAGTAATACTTGGACTAGGGGTAGCATTCGGATTCGTCAGTACAACTTGCACCAGATTTGTTCCTTGCGTATCTACTTCATAAACCGTAGCAAAAGTAATCGGTACCAAGTACGTACCATATGTTCGGTTAGTTAAGTCAATCGTAGGCTTTAACATGTCTATTGTAACATTATCAATCCTATCTGGTGCAGCCAATACCTTTACCTTGTACTTTTTACTTGGATCTACAAAGTTATAGGAAGTATTCTCTGCTGGCAATTTCACTGATATGTCACTGGAATTAATCCAAAATTCTTTAGAGTCTAGTTGTCCAATGGTTATTTCCACCGGAATCTGAGTGTCTGAAGTGGTATAAATAACTCCCTTCGGCAAAAACTTATCTGTTAATTCCAATACATCGTCTACAGAAGTAATCTTGTCACTAATATCAAATGTAAAATCAATGCTGATTATCTTATCCAAATTCTTTGGATATCCCGCTATAGTAATCGAATTTGGCTCATATACTGTATCTACCAAGTAATATCCATACCCTGGTTTACCTGTTACCGTAACATTAATCGGTACTGTCTTTGTTCTATAAACAGATACCGATACCTCTATTGTGTCCGCACTGAAATCTAATTTAAGTTCCTTGGCATTCATCACATCGCCATTATTATCATAAGCCTTTGGTGTTGCAGTCACAACAAAGTCCTTTGTCTTCTTGCTGACATTGACATCTACTTCAATACTAGCTAGCTTATTTATAATACTTTCTCCACCGGTTACTGCAATAGTTCCAGGTCTTGCCTTCATCTGATTTGTAGAAACATAGTAGCCCTCCAAAACTTCTCCTACTATGTTAAATTTAATTGGAAGCCTTTTCTCTGTAATATTCTCTAACTCTACTACCATATTCTTAACGTCGCCTAATTCCATAGTGTATTTGGTCGTCGTATATTTATTACACTCTACATCGATAGTCACACTTCCTGTTTTAGACAAATATTTTAAATCAGCAGTAGCAAGAATGTTCTCTGACTTTAATGTGTCCACGAAACTCTTTTTACCCTTGACGGTAACTTCTACCTCACTGCCTTCTACAACCGTGTAAACCTTATTAATAGATGTTACTACTGCTTCGTTAAGTACATCCACATCCACAGTAAATGTACGACTAATTACTGGGTCATCGATATTTACAATAACAATCCAAATTATGAAGGCAAGAACAACCGATAAAATTTTTATTCCAATACTATTGGTCAATTTCTTTTTCATCTTTCTGTTTACCTTTCCATATCCTGAATTTCTTATTGGTTATCGTTTTCTTCATCTTTCGACCATCTAACTTAGCGCGCAATGTGTCTGCATCTATATTACGCTGAATCCCACCACCAACAGCTACAGATACTTTTCCTGTCTCTTCAGATACAATAATAGTAAAACTATCTGTAACCTCACTGATTCCGACAGCTGCACGATGTCTGGTACCAAGTTCTTTGCTTAGCTGCATGTTATCACTTAATGGCAAATAACAGGTGGCAGCAACTATCCTGTCACCTGAAAGAATAACCGCTCCATCGTGAAGAGGAGTATTGTGTTCAAATATATTAACTAGCAATTGACTACTAACAATGGAATCCATCACAATGCCGGTTCTCACATATTCATTTAAAGGAATCTCCTGTTCAATAACAATTAGAGCTCCAGTTTTCGTCTTTGCCAACTCAAAAGTAGCCCGAATTAATTCATTTATGGTCTTCTCACTGTAACGTTCATTCTTATCCCTTTGATCATCAAAGGATATAATGGATGAAAACAGGTTTTTTCGTCCCAACTGTTCCAACGCACGTCTTAGTTCTGGTTGGAATACTATTATAACCGCAATAATACCAACACTTATAGTTTTTGATAGAATCCAAAGGATTACGCTCAGGTTTAGGACATTGGCCACAAGACTAAAAAGGAGAATTAACAGAATACCTTTTAATAAAATCCAAGCTCTTGTATTCTTTAACCATATGGTAATATGATAAATCATGAAAGCAATAATTAGTATCTCTACCCAGTCCATTACATAAATATTTGGAATAGACAATACTGATTTTGCTTTTTCTATAAAAGACATGATTGCATTCATAAATTCCTCCTAGCCACTGCTCCCTCTAAAATTACTCTATTATATCCTATTTATCTTCAGACTTATCTTCAAATTCAATATTATCCAGATTGCTAAAATCAAACTGTATATCATTTTCAAAGGGTTGACGGTTTAGATTAGAACTAACCTCATCAAAATCCTCTTTGGTTGACTTTTTCTCATTAGTATTAAACCTCTTTACACTTACCTCTGGCGTTGTCACTTTAATCTTTGGTATTGCTTTAACATAATAATAATATTGGTCATCTTCAAATTGCACATGCTCTACCCTGGAATAATCAAGTGTTAGCCGGAAAAATTGAATTACGTAAACAATACCACCAGATAATATAGTTCCCCAAATCATCTTGAATATCAGGTTTTTGGAATCCAATACAAGGTCTCCAATTAAATATACAAGAATGGTTACCACTACACCTGCTATGATAGAATTTTCAAAGGCATGGTTTGCCTGAAGGCTACGAACCAGATAAGTAACCAAAATTACTGCTGCAAAGGTGAATAGAGTTAGGAACAAAAGCTTATTATGAAGAAGCCCATCCATTACATTCTTATACATCAGTAAAATATCATCTACATTAGTTGTCGTATTGCCTAAAGCAACTAGGGTATTAATATCCTGGAAGAAATAATATATGATGATACCACAACTTGCTGGAATAATTGCTAAAGGTGTTGCAATAATACCTAGAAGAATTGGTACCACATACTGCAAATTCAAGATATACAGTACAGGAATCAACAGTACAACATACCCTAACTTAGGAGTAAAACGTACAAACAAAACATATAAAACCAACATGATAACAGCTGCCAACAAACACAAAAATATGGATATCGCGTAAATATGGCCTAGTGCAAAAGCTGCTGCCAATAAAACCACAATATAACTTGGTGTAAATGCACATAACAAACTAACTGCAATTACCACTATTAATTTATTTAGCTGAGGCTGATACCCTAATTTTGCATTGATAAGTAGAAAAACTACTAAGGCTACAATGAACTTAACAGACGGCTCAATCATGGATTGAAATTTCTGATAAAATTCACGTAGTCTCTCTTTTATTACTAACAATTGCGTCATGGTTCCTTGGTCCCCCTCTGATTTTCTTCTTCATAAATTCTTCGAAGATACTTTAGGCCCTTGTTATAGCCTGCAAGCTTTTTTCTTGAAGATTCAAACTTAATGGTGTAACCAATTATGGTACATAAAACATAGACGATCAGAAGCATAATGTAGATACCTAGAATATAAAGTCCTATGGCTTTATAGTTCAGCTTTACTGCTTCTGCAATCAGATACTCTGACTGATATACTCCAATTAGGAGTAAAATAAGAAAATAGCCAATAGTAGTAAAGACTATAGTGTTCAATATCTGTAGTCTAATATAATCCCTTTTATAATACTGACTTAAGTTAATGTCTTCTTTTCCACTTTTGTTTTCATAAATGGCTAATTTCGTCATTATGCGAATCTTGTCATTATTTAACATTCTTTCACCTCCAAGAACATCAAATCTATTATAACATAAAGGTTTTTCAATTTATAGCATTTTTTTCTGTATAAATTATTGCCAGAAGTTGGTGACGGTAATACCTAATAACAAGTAAAGACCCTAAGAATATATTATCTTAAGGTCTCTATGCGAATTATTTTATTTTTCCCTGGTTGGCAACTGACTGCATTTTTTGATGAACAGTAGCGGCATCCCCTAAATACTCTTTATGTAGGTAGTTACCTTTTTCATCTAGCTCGTAGATTAAAGGTAGGCCGGTAGGTATATTAAGTTCCAATATCTCTTCTTTAGAGAGATGTTCGATATATTGGATTAATGCCCGTAAAGAATTACCATGAGCTGCTATTATTACTCTTTTTCCTGCTTCCATATCTTTTCTTATGAACTCTTCATAATATGGAATGACTCTCCCGATAGTATCCTTTAGACTTTCCCCTAGCGGAAGTCCACTTTCCTTTTGGTACTGCTCTAGTAATGCAGGATTTCTATCATCTGATGGTTCTAGTAGTGGTGGAGCAATCTCATAGGATCGTCTCCAGATTTTGATCTGTTCCTCTCCATATTTCTCTGCAGTTTCTGCTTTATTTAATCCTTGTAGATTCCCATAGTGACGTTCATTTAATTTCCAGGTCTTTATAACTGGTAACCAAGCCCTGTCCATCTCATCCAAGACATAGTTTAGTGTATGGATAGCTCTTTTTAGATAAGAAGTATAACAAACATCGAAGTCATAACCATTGGCTTTCAATAGTCGTCCTGCTTCTTTCGCTTCTACTATCCCCTTTTCTGACAGTTCAACATCGGTCCAACCTGTAAATAAATTTTCTTTATTCCAAATACTTTCTCCATGTCGTAATAATACCAACTTCATAAAATCACTCCTTTCTATAATTAACATAAAAATAAGCTCTATCGAAATAATAGCATAGCTTTATAATTAGGATGTGTAGATTTTTTAATAACAAATACCTCCCTAATCACTCAGAGAGGTATTTATTATCTAATTTACTAAGTCCATCTAAAACCTCATACAGGATGTTATATAACTGCTCCGCATCTTCCTTCTTTAACTTGAAGCAAGCACCCATATGCACAGGGATTGTTACTGCCTTTTCCTTAAGAGCTTCCCCCTTGTTTGTGAGTGTCACATTTAGCACCCTTTCATCCTCTATTCCTCTGCTTCGTCGTACCAAACCCTTCTGTTCCAATTTTTTTAGAACAGGAGTTAAAGTACCAGAATCTAGGTAAAGACACTGTCCCAGTTCCTTTACATTCATCTGTTTATGCTCCCACAGCACCATCAAGGTAATATATTGAGTATAAGTAATATCCAACTTATCCAGGTATGGCTTATACTTTTTCACAATCTCCTTAGAGACAGCATATAGTGGGAAACAAAGCTGACTTTCAAGTTTTAAGGCTTCATACTTATCCATGTTGTCCTCCCTTAAGCAGTCTTTTACATCTTCATTCTCTTTCGTCATTACTCTACAGTAATTCTTTGATACCCTCTTCCACTTTTGCCATATCTGTAGTTGGCTCAAATCTAGATACTACATTACCATCTCTATCTACTAAGAATTTTGTAAAATTCCATTTGATATCAGGAAGATTCTTATAATCTGGATTCTCCTCAGATAACATCTTATCCAGTACAGGAGTTAACTTATGAGCAGGATCAAATCCAGTAAATTCCTTTTGTCCTATTAGATACTTATATAGTGGATGGGCATCCTGACCGTTAACCATAATTTTAGAAAACTGTGGGAAAGTAATTCCATAATTTAAGGAACAAAAGCTAGCAATCTCTTCATCACTTCCTGGAGTCTGATTCTTAAACTGATTACATGGGAACCCGAGAACTACCAACCCCTGATCCTTATACTCTTTATAAAGGTTCTCTAACGTTTCATATTGCGGTGTAAAACCACAAGCGGTTGCTGTATTTACAATAAGTAAAACCTTACCCTCATATTCTTTTAACGACACAATATTACCTGACATATCCTTTACTTCATATTCATAAATATTATTCATAAAATCCACCTTTCCTGACGCGATCATCGTCTCTAAGTATTTTTTGATTTACGGTTTCTCTTTGTGTACTATTTCTAACACGTATTGTTTGTTACTATGATATAAAATTGCTCACAATTAAATTGTATGCAATGTTTATACTTAATATATAACATATAGCCTTCTGGTTTGTCAACAAAATTATTTCAATATTATTCACCTTATTTCGATATCTTCTTCGTCCTATGCTTTGAATTAATTTCTATTGAAACCTTTTTCAATTAGAATCTTAAATTAGATACCTTATATACTCACCCTTTATTTTAATTTTTATTCAGTAGATTTTTATAGCTGATATCCATACCAAAAGCTCCGAGATGTGCTGTAATCACAATAGAGTAGACTGCTACAGATAAGAA
>JAEZPG010000103.1 GCA_023413555.1 Bacillota bacterium
TCTTGGAATAGTACCAGCTATCACAGGTGGTGTTGGATTTTGCAGTTAAGGATACACTATTTGTACTCACATTGGAGATGGTTGTGGTAATACTTGGTGCTGTTCTATCTAGGGTATCAAGTACTGCAGTTTTAGAGGTAGACATTGTTCCATAATATGTTCCCGACAGTGTGGCTTTAATTCCAAAACTCGCTGATATTGGAACAGATAATGATCCATTACTATTATGTGTCACTGTGGTAGAATAGCTTCCTAATTTTGTTGTTACACCACCACTATTCTTAATACCATCATCATAGGATATACTGGTAGAATCAGATCCTATTTTAATTGTTAAGGTTTTTGCTGCTGATATGTAAAGATCAAAATATGCATCCTGTACTAGGTAAACAGTGGCTGTTACCTTGGATGTATTGGTTTTTGGATTCTGACTACTTTCACTCCATACAACTTTCAAATGAAGCCCATCCTCTACTGTTCCACCAGTCCAGCTTCCACTGGATGCATTTACATCTAAAGAACTGATGATTGGAGCTTCAATAAACAACAAGGCTGTTAATGCTATCGCAATAATTCTTTTTACTAATGGTTTAAATTTCATAATTTTACCCAAATGATATACGTCCCCTTCTTATAATTATTGTTAATACTTAAACTTAGTAAATCTTATAATGTGCTTTTTATTAATTTCTACTATTCTTAAACTCCTCCCATCGTTTACATCTTTGGGCAAAAAAATAACGCTATATGCCTATAGCGTTGCACAAATTGGTACCTTAATAATTGTTGTTTCAGAAATATTTTTCTAAAACAAACGTATACACTTCCCCCAATATTATGCATTTATTCTATAGCCCCCTAGCATTAATTGTATATTATCTGTATTAAATGTCAATTTAAATCAAAGTACATATTATTCCTTTTTACAACATATTAATTAACCTCTACCAAACCAAAAGTATCTTCTTTATCTAAACCTTCCATTTTCTGCTCATACTGTTTGTCATTGGGTGCTGTCCTATGCCACGATACGTCATTTTTCATGAATGATGGACCTAACCCCGTTACAGTCTTTACAATAATGCCAGCTGTTTTTCCTTTTGTATCAAGTGCTTTGTTGAACGCTGATTCTATTTCACCAAAATCATTTCCATTAATACTGCAAACCTGAAAATTAAATGTCCCAGACTTTTTATCAATTAGATATGGAGAATTAACATCAGTGATACCCCCATCAATCTATAAATATACCGACCCCCAAAAGTTAGACATAAACCTAACAATTGGCGATCGGTACAATATAATCCCTGACTCTTTCATCTCCATCATTTAATTATCTAAACAGTGTCTCCCTATCTAGTAAGCTCTGAAACGATTCTGACTTATCCTTATCTTTTTCCCTACCCTTATCTTATTCCCTACCCTTATCTTTTTCCCTACCCTTTTCAGTTTCTTTTTGCTCCTCCTGCTTCTTTTTCTTTTCTTCCTCGTAGGTTTTCATTCCCAATAGAATTCATTCTTTATGTATCGTTGACTTTGAACTTTTCTAAATATTGATCTAATATCTCGGTATTAACTAAAACCATTTGATTGATTTTATATACCGCTCCAGCTAACTTCGCTATTTCTTGGAATTTTGTAATTCCCATTGAGTAAACCTCACTTCTTTCTTTATATCTAAGGAACTTTTTCTTTCTAGCCTCAGCTTGCTTTTAATTGAATTCTTTCTTTACATCTGCTTCCATTGCTTTCTTCTTTCGTTACTACAACGCCAAAAAGGACACCTTTCTAAATTTCTTTAGAATAGTGCCCTGAAATAGTACATTCTTATTAAATTTGACTTCCTTTATAAAAGTTTAAACATCTTCGAACGCATTCGTACTAGGACAACTTTTTGATGTCCTTATGATGTCCTTTGTACTTTCAAATATCTGCAAACCCGCATAAACACTGCCTTTATTTCTCCAAGCTCTTCATTGTTGGGAGTTTTTTCGGAGGTGTTTTTTACTCTTTCATACTCTTGTAAACCCTTATTTTATAGGGCATTGAGCATTTCACACTCTTACTTACTCTTAGTCGATTTGGTTGCCATTCTTGGTCAAAAAGTAGTCATTTCCATAATAATCGGTCAAGTGTGATGTACTTCTTAGTTCGGTTAAAGGGACAACGTTCAACATTAATTCTAGCCAATAAAATCCACAAGCTTTAATAAATAAGCAGTTAATTTTCCTAATTTACAACATATTAGTTTGATACTTCGGTTATGCTCTTTATACATCAAAAAATGTTGTAACTTTGAAACTAAAATACTTTTTCAACGGTATAAAACGATAACAAAAAATAATTTTCTACTACGCTTAATAACCCCGATATAGTCAACTTATCTTTCATATACTATTCTTTCGCAAAGATCATTATAAGATATTCCAATAGCATTTGCTTCTTGTGGCAACAAACTAGTTGGTGTCATTCCCGGCAATGTATTTGCTTCTAAACAAAAAGCATTATTGTACTCATCTACAATAAAATCAACTCTTGAATAAAATCCTAAACGTAATACATTATGAACCGCCAGTGCTTTTTCTTTTAATAAAATCGAGACTTCTTCTGAGATATCGGCAGGACAAATTTCTTGCGTCAGACCATCTTGATATTTGTTTTTAAAATCATAGAAACCGGATGACGGTTTAATCTCTATAACAGGCAAAGCTGTATTATTTATAACACCAACAGAGAACTCTCTTCCCTCAATTTTATCTTCAATAACGATAAACTCTTCATATTTCTTAGCAAATTCAAGCGCATCATTTAATTGATTAACATTTTCTACAATATTAACACCCGCACTAGAACCACAACTACATGGTTTTACAACACATGGATATTTTATATTATCCAAATCATATTCCTTATTTAAACATATGTATATCCAATCTGGCGTCAAAATATTATTTGCTCTCATTATCTTTTTTGACAAATCTTTATCCATTGCTAAAAGACTCCCTATATATTTCGTACCAGTATATCGAATTCCATTCATGTCAAATAATGCTTGTAATTGACCATTTTCACCTACTGAACCATGTAAAGCGAGAAAGACAATATCTGCTTCCTTACATCTCTCAAGAACACCTTCACCTATTAAACTATTATTATTATTTACACTATTTTTAATTGCTACTAAATCAGGTTCATGTTCTGGCACAGCATAAAAAAGTTTATCATCTGACATATTAGTTCTATATACTGGCGGAAAAACATTATTGTTTATTCCTAAATATAGATCAAGCAATAGAACATCATGTCCCTTCTCTACTAAAGCATTTGATATTAACGTTCCAGAACAAATTGAAACATCCCTCTCCGGACTAAGTCCCCCAACTAATACTATTATCCTCACTCTATTTACCTCCTCATATACTTTACGAAAAGCTCTCATTTTCTCACTTTTCCACAGTTTTTTATTTTTGATTACTTTATCTAAAAACCAATCGCTATGAAATCATCTGTATTTTATGCGTGGGTATAATTGACAAGGGTACACGAAATAAAACGTATTCCTTGTTTTGTAACAGTTGGCCATGCATACCTATTCCTTCACGACAATGAACCTTCTATGTACAATGGGTTACTGTTCATACAATGTCCTAAACTCATCCATGCTGTCTATCCCATAACAGGGTGTAAATGAAACTCCTAGCAAGGTTCATGAACTATTAAAATACTTTCGACTACTAGTCCTGTGTTTTACTTGATTACTATCTGGCCTTCCATCACGTTTCAGATAGCTTTATCTTCGCAACTCACTTAATCTATTATAAGGCCTTTTCCTGATATATACAATAAACTTTCATTTTTTTACATTTTCTATATTTTCATTTCTACAAAACCAAAACCTTAATATATGTTTCTATAACTCTCTATAAGATATCTGATACTCGTGACTCTTCATTTGGAAGCTGATCTGACTAAGGTAGAAAGTGGTCCACCCTGTGGCACACCTGTCATTGTTGCTTTTTCCAGTCCTTTTTCCATTATCCCCGCTTTCAGATATTTCCGAATAAGGTTCAATGTGGTACTGTCATTTACTTGCTCTCTAAGAATCTGAATTAATTTGTCGTGATTCACTTTATCAAAGAATTGTTCTATATCAATGTCTATTACCCATTCGTATCCCTCGTTCAGATACTCCAATGCTTGCTTTATGGCATCATGACAACTTCTTCCAGGTCTGAAACCATAACTAAAGTCACTGAATATTTCTTCATAAATATCTATAATGGGCTGAGCAATAGCTTGTTGTATTACTCTATCTAAGACCGTTGGAATCCCCAGTGGTCTCATTTTTCCATTATCTTTCGGAATATAAACTCTGCGTACTGGCTTTGGCATATAGGTTCGGTTTCTGATTGACTGAATAATTTCAACTCTGTTTTCCTTGATGTACGCACCAAGTTCCTCGACTTTCATTCCGTCAACTCCACCTGCTCCTTTATTGTCCACTACTTTCTTATAGGCTCTGTTCAAGTTTTCCTTTGA
>JAEZPG010000023.1 GCA_023413555.1 Bacillota bacterium
CGGCGGGGCGCCGCGGCGGCGGCGCAGGCGGGCGAGGTCGCGGTCCATCTCGTCGAGGACGTCGGCGAGGGTCTCCACCGCCGGGCGGGCGGCAGGCGGCAGGGGCCGGTCGAGGGTGACCCGGGGGCGGCGGCCGGTGGCCAGCTCGTGCACCAGCGCGGCGGCGGTGGCGCGGTCCTCCGCCTCGCCGGCGACGACGGTCGACGAAACCATCAGGGTGTCGGGCATGGGGTTCTCTCCTCAGGTTGGCGGTCCGGCCGGGTGGCGGCCGGGGCGGCCGGCCACCGCCGTCGGCGGTGGTCCCGGGGCCAAGCGGGGAGAGCGGGGCGGGAATCGGGTTGGTCCGGCGGGGTTCTCCTGTGGTTGCGTCGCGGGCGGCTTGGTGTCGGGCCGCTGTCCCCGGACATATCGGACCGCCCCGGCACCGGCGTCCCTCGTCCCCGAACTTTTTTCGCCGCGCGGCCGCCACGACGAACGCTTCCGCCCGGGCCCGGCCTCGGGCAGGCTGCGCGGGTCCGCGCCCGCCTGGCGCGCCGCCCGGAGTGCCCGATGCCCGCCGCCCTCCCCGCCGGCGACCGCGCTCTTCTCCTCGTCGGCCGCAACCTGCTGGCGCGCTGCGGCTCGAGGACCTCGCGCGTGGCGCCGACGGCAGCGCCACGGTCCTGATCCGTCGCTCCAATGCCGACCAGGTGGGCGCCGGGGCCGTCGCTTGGTTGCCCGCCGGTTGAAGGCATTCGCCGCTCGCGCCGGCCTCGACGCGGGACACGCGGGACGGGTGTCAGGGCACAGCGCACGAGTCGGCATGGCGCTGGTTGCGTCCGGCGCCGAGCTGCCGGCGGTCATGCAGACCGATGCCGGTGATGCCGGCACGCTACGCCGAGCGTCGCGGGGATGGTTCCGCCCCCTTAACCCGTGTCAGGCGACGTGAGAATCTGGTCCTTCCGCGTTTCCGGTGCAGCGTGAATGCACTTACCGGCGGCAGTGAGCACATAGAGGGAACGGCATCCCTCTCTGAGTGCTCTGATTTCCTTGTCCAAATCGCTGCTGTCCCTGCTCCCGCCCGGTCTCGCCGTTGATCACGTTACCGTTGCCCATGATCGCGTTGTTGTGGCCGTGCGCGCTCGCGCCGCTGCGGCGGCCTGCCCGGTGTGCCGGCGTCCTTCGCGCCGCGTTCACAGTCGTTACAGTCGCCGCCTCGGCGACCTGCCTTGGCAGGGCCGGGTCGGCCAACTCGACCTCCAGGTTCGCCGGTTCCGCTGCGCTGCTTCCGAGTGTCCGCGCCGCATCTTCGCCGAACGCCTGCCGGCGGTCGCCTTGCCGAAGGTTCGGCGGACCGTCCGTCTCTCGGAGGCGCAGCGGCGCATTGCCCTCAGTGCCGGCGGCGAGGCTGGTGCCCGCTTGGCGGCTTGCTTGGCCATGCCGGTCAGCGGCGACACGTTGTTGCGCCTGATCCGGGCGGCTCCCCTGCCGGCAGTGCCGACGCCGCGCGTCATCGGCATCGACGACTGGTCCTGGCGGCGCGGTCAGCGCTACGGCACGATCATCGTCGATCTGGAACGCAACCGTCCCATCGACCTGCTGCCCGACCGCCACGCGGAGACGGTGGCGGCGTGGTTGAAAGCCCATCCCGGGGTGGAGGTCGTTGCCCGCGACCGCGCCGGCGCTTACGCCGACGGCATACGGGCCGGCGCTCCGAACGCCGTCCAGGTCTCGGATCGCTGGCATCTTCTGCGCAATCTCGGGGATGCTCTGGCCGGGGTTCTCGACCGGCATCATCATGACCTGCGCGTGGCAAGCAAAGCGGCCGCGGGAGCCGCCCCGGAAATCGGCACGGCCGCCTCGCCGCCCCCAACAGCCGCACCGCTCCCGGCACCAACGGCCGAGTTGCCAATGACGGATCGCCATGGCGTCCGGCAGGCCCGGTTTGACGAGGTGATGGCGTTGCACGGCCAAGGCTGGCCGATGAAGCGGATCGCCCGCACGCTCGGCGTCAATCGCAAAACCGTCCGTGCGTGGGTGCGGTCCGGCGAACTTCCGGCCTGGTCGCAACGGGATCGCGGCAGCGCGGTCGATCTCCACGCCATGTACCTGCAGCAACGCTGGGGCGAGGGCTGCCACAACGCTGTCCGGCTGTGGCAGGAGATCCAGGAGCGTGGGTTTCGCGGGCAACTCCGCACCGTGCAGCGCTGGGTACGCCGCCTGCGCGATGCAAGCCCGACCTCAGTTGGCGCGGTGGGCTTGATAGGACTGTGGAAGATGCCCTCGAAACGTCGGGCAGCGTGGCTGGTGGTGGCCGACCCGGAAACGATCGACGCCGCCGAGCAACGGTTCGTCGATGCCCTGCTCGTCCGTTCCGAGGGACTCACGACGGTCATCGCGTTGGCGCGCGCGTTCAGCACCATGGTGCGTCGTCAGCAGGTAAGCCGGTTGGATGGATGGTTGGCCGCGGCGAAAGAAACCGCCCTGGCCGGGTTCGCCGATGGGCTCGTGCGTGATCTCGCGGCGATCCGCACGGCGCTGTCGCTGCCGTGGAGCACCGGGCCGGTGGAGGGGCAAATCAGCCGGTTGAAAACCATCAAGCGCACCATGTGCGGCCGTGCCAAGTTCGACCTGCTGCGTCATCGTGTCCTGGAAGCCGCCTAAACGGCAGCGCTCCAGCCATGCCGCTGCACCGAGTTTGCGGAAGGACCCATTCCTGAAGTCGTTTGACAACCCGCCAGGGCCGGCCGATGCGGCTTCGCCGGCCCGGCGCCCGTCTGGCCGCTCCACGGGAGGACGCTTCGCCCACGAAGGTCCGGGCCCCGGGGGGAAGACCCCCCGCCCGGCCCCCCAGGCAT
>JAEZPG010000044.1 GCA_023413555.1 Bacillota bacterium
GATTATGAGGAGATTACAGGTCTAGATGCAGCAATTGATGTCTTTGATATCTCCAAAGCCGGGATTGGTTTTATTAGTAGCGCTGAGTTGCCTTTAAACTATTACTTTGATGCCAAGATCACTTTAAGTGAGAAAGACTATTTTAGTACAGTGGTCAAAGTGATTAGAAAGAGTACGGAAGGGCATGAAAAATTCGTATACGGAGCTGAATTTATAGGGCTTGCGCCATTCTTAGCTGATAAAGTAGATATCTATGAGAGAAAGCTAATTTTAACGGATAGCAAAAAATAGGAAGTATTTAAATAGTATGAAAATATAGCTTTATTTCAAAAGTTATTGAAATAGAGTAACAATTTAAAGTTGAAAAAATGTACTTGACATATTACAAGTTGTACAAAGTGCACAAAAAAGTGTTTCTTTTGTTTGAGATAACACACTATCCATGATTTGTTGTGGATAGTCTGGGTAAATCTATCCACAAAAGAAAACCTTGAATTTGCAATAATTCTTAGTTATGCACCAAGTTATCCACAGTATCCACATGTAGATTGTCTTTGTAAAATCTAAGAATTTCGTGTCAAGCACGAATATGTGTTTTGTAGTAAGTGTGAAATTTTAGTTAAAGAAATATTAAAATAAAAACAAACCGTAAATTCAATTGTCAAAAAACAATAGGACATTTTCAAAGAAGTCCCAACTGTTTGATAAATAAGTTTGCTATGTGTTTACAAAAGCATTTATAAGTATTTATATTAAAAGAGGACTAAAGTCCTAGATTATCAGGGCTTTTAGAGTGGTATAAGATTATTTGACAGAAAGCAATATTGCTTGATATATTTTTCAATTATGGTATAATTTTTGTAAGGAACAGCAATAGTAATACTGTTTTCTAAGCTGAAAAATAAAGCTTTTACCTGACAGATATCCATCGATATTCAGTAAAGGCAAAAGGAGTTGGTTCGTATGAAGTATATTATTAGTGGCAAGAACATTGATGTGACAGAAGGCTTAAAGACAGCTGTGTATGACAAAATAGGAAAGCTTGAGAAATATTTTACAGCAGATACTGAGGTACATGTTACATTTAGTGTAGAGAAGGACAGGCAGAAAATCGAAGTAACAATTCCTATGAAAGGAAGTATAATCCGCGCCGAACAAGTCAGTACGGATATGTATGTATCTATTGATTTGGTTGAAGAGATTATCGAACGTCAGCTGAACAAATATAGAACGAAACTTATTGAGCAACAACAAGCAGCTATTCATTTTAATTCTTCCTTCTTTGAAGATGAGGATGATGTTCAAGAAGAAACCATTAACATTATTCGCTCCAAGCGTTTTGCCATGAAGCCTATGGATGCAGAAGAAGCTTGTATACAAATGGAACTTTTGGGACATAACTTTTATGTATTCCGCAATGCGGAAACTAACGAAGTAAATGTTGTTTACAAACGTAAGGGAAATACTTATGGGTTGATTGAACCTGAATTTTAGGTAGAATACTTAGATAGAAATTGATAGAAATTGATAGAGGGTGCGTTTATCGCATCCTCTATTTTTCAATGTGTAGGGTAATTACAAACCCTAGAAAAAAAAGTTGATTAGTACATTTAGTAATGTTACAATATTAGCAGATTCTGAAAACAAGGGTAGAAGACTATCCGTAGAGAGTATTATAATTAATAAATAAAGAACACAGGAGTGGACAATATGGGATTCTTTACAAAGATTTTTGGAACGCATAGTCAACATGAGGTTAGACGTGTGACCCCGATTGTAGATAAAATTGAAGCATTAGAGTCTTCTTATGAGAATTTAAGTGATGAAGAATTACGGCATAAAACAGTAGAGTTTAAGGAACGCTTAAAAAAAGGAGAAACGCTGGACGATATACTGGTAGAAGCATTTGCAACTGTAAGAGAAGCATCCAAGAGAACCCTTGGTATGAGACATTATAGAGTACAATTGATGGGTGGTGTTATTCTTCACCAGGGACGTATTACAGAGATGAGAACTGGTGAAGGTAAGACCTTGGTTTCCACTTTACCAGCTTATTTGAATGCATTGGAAGGTAAAGGTGTTCATATTGTAACAGTAAATGATTACCTGGCAAAGCGTGATGCTGAGTGGATGGGTGAGGTTCATAGATTCTTAGGACTTACTGTAGGAGTTGTATTAAACTCCATGAGTAATGATGAACGTAGAGATGCTTATAATTGCGATATTACCTATGCGACCAATAACGAACTGGGATTTGATTATTTAAGAGATAACATGGTAATTTATAAAGAGCAATTGGTTATGAGAGAACTTCACTATGCTATTATTGATGAGGTTGACTCTGTTTTAATCGATGAAGCTCGTACACCTCTTATTATTTCTGGTCAAAGTGGAAAGTCTACTAAGCTTTATGAGATGTGTGACATTCTGGCAGGACAATTGGAAAAAGGTACTGAGAAAGAGCTTTCCAAAATGGACATCATGATGAAGGAAGATTTCCAGGAGACTGGTGACTTTGTAGTAAATGAGAAGGACAAGAATGTTAACCTGACAGAACAAGGTGTTCATAAGGTAGAACAATTTTTCCATTTAGAGAACTTGGCGGATGCTGAGAACTTGGAGATTCAACATAACATCATTTTGGCTTTGCGTGCTCATAATCTGATGTTCAGAGATAAGGATTATGTAGTAAAAGATGACGAGGTTCTTATTGTTGATGAGTTCACTGGACGTATTATGCCGGGCCGTCGTTACAGTGATGGTCTTCATCAGGCTATAGAAGCAAAAGAAAAAGTTAAAGTAAAGAGAGAAAGTAAAACACTTGCCACTATTACTTTCCAGAACTTTTTTAATAAATATGCGAAGAAAGCTGGTATGACCGGTACTGCATTAACAGAAGAGAAGGAATTTCGTATTATTTATGGTATGGATGTAATCGAAGTGCCTACTAATCTTCCTGTTGTCCGTTTGGATCACCAGGATGCTGTATTTAAGACAAGACAAGAAAAGATTAATGCAGTTATCAATGATATTGTTGCTTCCCATAAGAAGGGACAACCAGTTTTAGTTGGTACGATTACTATTGAGGCTTCTGAAGAGTTAAGTGACCTACTTCGTAAAAAGGGAATTCCTCATAAAGTCTTAAACGCTAAGTTCCATGAACTTGAGGCAGAGATTATTGCACAGGCTGGACAGCTGGGAGCAGTTACTATAGCTACTAACATGGCAGGCCGTGGTACAGACATTAAACTTGGCGAGGGTGTTAAGGAATTAGGTGGTCTTAAGATTATTGGTACAGAGAGACACGAGTCTCGTCGTATTGACAATCAGTTAAGAGGTCGTGCTGGTCGTCAGGGAGACCCAGGTGAATCCAAATTCTATATCTCTTTACAAGATGATTTAATGCGTCTGTTCGGTTCTGAGCGTCTAATGAACCTTTTTACCTCTCTTGGAATTCAGGAAGGGGAAGAGATTCAGCATAAGATGTTAAGTAGGGCCATTCAAAAAGCCCAAATGAGAATAGAAAATAACAACTTTGGTATTCGTAAGAATTTACTGGAATATGACCAGGTAAATAATGAACAAAGAGAGATTATTTACAAGGAACGCCGACGTGTTCTCGATGGTGAGAACATGCGTGATACCATCTTTAAGATGATTACAGATAATGTAGAGCATATGGTGAATAAATGTATTAATGATGACCAGAATCCAGATGACTGGGACATTCCTGAGTTAAATAATCTGTTAATTCCAATCATTCCAATTGAACCAATTCAAATGACTAAGGATGAGATGAACACTACTACGAAGCAAGAACTGATGCAGCAATTAAAAGAAGAAGCTGTGAAGTTCTATGAGTTGAAGGAAGCCGAATTCCCTGAATCAGAACAGATTCGTGAGATAGAGCGTGTCATCTTGCTTAAAGTAATCGATAGCAAATGGATGGCGCATATTGATGATATGGATCAGCTTCGTCAGGGCATCGGTCTTCAGGCTTATGGTCAGAGAGATCCACTAGTAGAGTACAAATTCAGTGGTTATGGAATGTTTGAGGAGATGACACAGGCTATCACTGAGGACACTATTAAAGCTTTATGCCATATTAGGATTGAACAGAAGGTAGAGCGCGAGCAGGTTGCCAAAGTAACTGGAACCAACAAGGATGATAGTGTCAAGAAAGGACCGGTAAGAAGAGCTGCCAAGAAGATTCAGCCGAACGAACCTTGTCCTTGTGGAAGTGGGAAAAAATATAAATTTTGTTGTGGACGCAATGCATAGAATAGTAAGAATACAATTCGTTTAGATATGAGGTGATAGAGTGGTTGAATTAGACCAATTTAAATATATATTGTCAACCTACGAGAAACCGCTACTTGAAGTGAGGGATTCACTTTGACTTGGAGAATAAGAAGCAACGGATAGAAGAATTAGAGAAGTTAATCGAGTCGCCTGATTTTTGGGATGATGCTGAACGCTCTACGAAGGTGATGAAAGAACTATCAGGTCTTAAGGACGTAATAGCTACCTATGATAAGCTGCGAATAGCTTATGAAGATGTGGAGACCTTATTGGAAATGGGATATGAAGAAGAGGATGCTTCCTTAATTCAAGAGGTGAAGGAGCAATTAGAACATTTTATAGAAGAATATGAGACACTTCGGATTAGTACTTTATTATCCGATAAGTATGATAAATATGATGCTATTCTATCCCTTCATGCCGGAGCTGGTGGTACAGAAAGCTGTGACTGGGCCAATATGCTTTGTAGAATGTATCAACGATGGGCAGAAAAAAAAGGATTCAAGGTTGAGATGATTGATTTTCTTGATGGGGATGAAGCTGGACTTAAGTCGGTTACTTTGGAGATACGAGGTTCTAATGCATATGGACTGCTAAAATCTGAGCATGGTGTACACCGTTTGGTTCGTATTTCTCCATTTAATGCAGCAGGTAAGCGGCAGACGTCTTTTGTATCCTGTGATATTATGCCGGATATTGAGGAAGACCTTGATATTGAGATAAGTAATGACGATATTAGAATAGATACCTATCGTTCCAGTGGAGCCGGTGGTCAGCATGTTAATAAGACCTCTTCTGCTATTCGTATCACACATTTTCCAAGTGGTATCGTAGTACAATGTCAAAATGAACGATCTCAGCATATGAATAAGGATAAAGCGATGCAGATGTTAAAGGCCAAGCTTTATTTATTAAAGCAACAGGAGAATCAGGAAAAGGAGTCTGACATCCGAGGAGAAGTTAAAGAAATCGGTTGGGGGAATCAAATACGTTCTTATGTTATGCAACCTTATACTATGGTAAAGGATCATAGAACTGGAGAGGAATCTGGTAGCGTATCAAATGTTTTGGATGGTGCAATTGATCCATTTATCAATGCGTATCTCAAATGGATTAATACCAAAAATCCGAACACAGATTAAGAGAAAACCGACAATCCAAGGCATGGATGAATAAGGAGGTAGTGTGTATGGCAGAGAAAAAGATTATATTATTCCGTATAAATAATCAGATATATGGAATAGATGTGGAAAAAGTCAATGCAATCGAGCCTAAAACAGGTGCTGTTCGGGTACCTAATGCTCCAGATAACATTGAAGGGATAATTGATCTTCGTGGAATGGTAATTCCGGTATACAGTCTCCATAGTAAGTTTAGACTTACAAATAGTGAAGAAGTGGCAGACTCTAAATTGATTATTACTAGAAGTGGAGACAATGTTTTTGCCTTTACTGCCGACTATGTAGACGAAATTATTACAGTGGATAGTAAGGATTTATCTACGCCTCCTAAGATGATACAAGCCACTCAGACCTCCTATATTGATGAGATTGCTAAGGTAAAGGATAATCTTGTGTTATGCCTGAATGCAGATAAGATTCTTTCAGCGAATGAAAAAGAAGATATGAAGAATTTTGTTGAGAGCTTAAAAGAAGAATAAGTTGTTTTTAGGGCTTTTGTACCGAAAGGTACGGAGCCCTTTGTCGTGGTGCTAGATGAATTCAGTAATAAAGCTACTCGTTTTTACTAAAAAAATATTTGATAATATAATTATTTTCGTCATAATTTTTGTAATCATTTGGTTGATTTTATAATAACCTTGTGTTAATATCTTCCTAAGAAAAACACATGTATTTGTACCACAAACAATTAGGGTGAGTAAGTATGGAAGAACAAAAATATTATATTGTTAAGAAGAGTGCATTACCTGAAGTGCTCTTAAAAGTGGTCTCTGCAAAGCGTATGCTAGAAACTGACGAGGAAATGACTATTCAGGAAGCAACAGAGGCAGTGGGAATTAGTAGAAGTTCTTTTTATAAATATAAGGATGATATTTTTCCGTTTCATGAGAATACTAAGGGTAAAAATATTACCTTTATGATTCAGATGCAGGATCAACCAGGCTTATTATCAATGGTGTTGAACAAAATTGCCGAATTTGGTGCCAACGTACTAACGATAAATCAGGCCATACCGGTTGGCGGTATTGCACTTATTTCTATAAGTGTGGAGATTTTACCATCAGAAAATGATTTTTCCATGTTTGTAGATGGAATTAAAAATCTGCCAGGGGTACAATCATTAAAATTTTTAGCTAGGGAGTGACAACATGATAAATATTAGTATTTTAGGATATGGTACAGTAGGCTCCGGTGTTGTGGAGGTACTGAACACAAACCATGAAAGCATTGCGGTTAAGACAGGACAGCCAATTAATGTGAAATACATTTTAGATCTTAGAGATTTTCCAGATGATCCAATGGAGAAGAAAGTAGTTCATGATTACCAGGTGATAGTAAATGATCCAGAAGTCGATATTGTGGTTGAGACTATGGGAGGGGTTCATCCTGCATATGAGTTTGTAAAACAGGCTTTGGAAGCTGGAAAGAGTGTATGCACATCCAATAAGGAGCTGGTAGCAAAGCATGGAGCTGAGTTATTGGAGTTAGCCAGGGAAAAAGACATTAATTTCTTATTTGAAGCAAGTGTTGGTGGCGGGATTCCTATTATCCGTCCTTTAAACCAATCACTTACAGCAGATGAAATTGAAGAAATTACTGGTATTTTAAACGGCACAACGAATTATATTTTGACTAAGATGTCAGCGGAGGGCCAAGATTTTGAGACGGCTTTAGCGGATGCCCAGGAGAAAGGGTATGCAGAGCGTAATCCTGAGGCTGATGTAGAGGGATATGATGCCTGCCGTAAAATAGCAATTCTCTCTTCCTTAGCCTATGGAAGACAGGTAGATTATGAAGATATCTATACAGAGGGAATCACAAAGATTACCAAGACTGACATGCTATATGCCAAAAAACTAGATGCTAGCATCAAGATTGTGGGTTCCAGTAGAAAAGATGGAGATAAGATTGTTGCCTTTGTAGCCCCTATGATGATTAATAGTGAGCATGCTTTGTATAATGTAAATGATGTATTCAATGGAATCTTTGTGAAAGGTAATGTACTAGGCGATACCATGTTCTACGGAAAGGGAGCAGGTAAGCTTCCAACGGCAAGTGCAGTGGTAGCAGATGTTATTGATGCAGCAAAACATAAGGGAACTAATATTATGACAATCTGGAGTAAAGATAAACTTCAGTTGGAAAGTTTTGAAGATGCCAAGCATAGGTTTTTCGTCCGCTTTGCTGGGACAGAAACATCTAAAGCGATGGAGACATTCCCTGCAGCTACCGTGGTAGATGCAGGAGTAGAAGGAGAATTTGGCCTTATTACGTCTTTAATGTCTGAAAAAGAATTTGAAGAAAAAGCACATTCTTTAAATCATATGTTAAGTAGAATACGTGTTGCATTTTAACACGATGAAACAGGTGCTAATTCTACAGCCTGCCAGAAGAGTATCTTCTGACAGGCTGCTTTATGGAAGAATAACGAATAGCTTGTTTAATGAATGTTTGAGAAAGAAGGAAGTATATGAAGTATGTAATTGTTTTAGGAGATGGAATGGCTGATGAACCCATTGAAGCTCTGAACGGTAGTACTCCCCTTTATGCCGCTCACACTCCATGCATGGATGATATGGCAACAAAGTCAGAGATAGGATTAGTACATACTATTCCAGAGGGAATGCAACCTGGTAGCGATACTGCAAATCTGGCTGTATTAGGTTACTACCCAAGGAAGTATTACACAGGACGTTCTCCACTGGAAGCTTTAAGTATCGGAGTTGACATGTTGCCAACTGACATTGCCTTGCGTTGTAATATTGTAACAGTCTCTGAAGAGGAGGACTACGAGCATAAGACCATAATTGATCATAGCTCTAGTGAAATCTCCACTGAGGACGCGTCCATTCTGTTGGATGCTGTAAAAAAAGAATTGGAAAATGACATATATAAATATTATGTTGGAACAAGTTATCGTCATTTAACGATATGGAATTGTGGTAAAGTAGTTGATTTAACGCCACCACATGATATACTAGGTAAGGTGATAGGAGGTTATCTTCCAACAGAACCTGCATTAAAAGAAATGATGAAGAAGAGCTTTGAAATTTTAAATAATCATCCGCTTAACATAGATCGTGCCAAACATGGACTTAATAAGGCTAATTCTATCTGGTTCTGGGGGGCTGGAACAAGGCCTGCTTTAGATAATTTTTTTGAGAAGACCGGTAAGAAAGGTGCTATGATTTCTGCTGTTGATCTTTTAAAGGGAATTGCAGTTGGTGCAGGAATGAAAGTGATTCAAGTAGAGGGTGCCAATGGAACTCTTCACACCAATTATATAGGGAAAGCAAAAGCATCAGTTCGTGCATTGTTACAGGATGACTATGATTTTGTATATGTTCATGTAGAAGCTCCTGATGAAATGGGGCATCAAGGAAGCGTTGAGCGTAAGATACAGGCCATTGAGTATTTAGATGAACAGGTCATAAAAGTTATTAAAGAGGACATGGAACAGGCAAAAGCAGATTATCGTATGTTGGTATTACCAGATCACCCAACTCCAATTGCCTGCAGAACCCATACTTCTGATCCGGTCCCATATATGCTTTATGATAGTACAAAGCCACAAAAGAATATACAGTTATATAACGAAAAGGAAGCAGCAACAACAGGGAATGTATTTAAAGAGGGATATACTTTAATTGATTACCTGTTAGAGAAATAAAACTATAATGTTGTGTGGTAGGAGGCAGCTATGCTGATAGTAAAAAAATTCGGTGGAACATCTGTAGCCGATAAAGAAAGAATTTATAATGTTGCCAGAAGATGTATTGAAGATTATCAAAAGGGCAATGATGTTGTCGTTGTATTATCTGCAATGGGTAAGATGACAGATGTACTAATTGAACAAGCAAAAGATATCAATCCAAATCCTTCTAAAAGAGAGATGGATATGTTATTAACCACAGGGGAACAGACCTCCGTAGCGTTAATGGCAATGGCAATGAATAATTTGGGAGTACCTGCAGTATCACTGAATGCATTTCAGGTGACAATGAAAACTACAAGTGCTTATGGCAATGCTAGACTAAAGAGAATTGATTCAGAGCGAATCAGACATGAATTATCCAATCGTAAAATTGTTATTGTGACAGGCTTTCAGGGAATTAACAAATATGATGATTATACGACACTTGGAAGAGGAGGCTCCGATACTACTGCAGTGGCTTTAGCCGCTTCATTAAATGCAGATGAGTGCGAGATCTACACTGATGTAAATGGAGTATATACAGCAGATCCAAGAATTGTGAAGAATGCACGTAAACTGGATGCTATCACTTACGATGAGATGCTTGAGTTAGCAACTTTAGGAGCAGGGGTTTTGCATAATCGCTCGGTGGAAATGGCTAAGAAATATGGAGTTCAATTAGTGGTTCGTTCCAGTTTGAATTTTTCTGAAGGAACAGTTGTTAAGGAGGATGTTGAAATGGAAAAAATGCTTGTAAGTGGGGTAGCATGTGATAGAAACACAGCTAGAATTGCTGTAATTGGATTAGAGGATCAGCCAGGGGTAGCATTTAAACTATTCAATCATCTGGCTAGACATAACATTAATGTGGATATTATTTTACAATCTGTTGGAAGAGACGGTACTAAGGATATTAGCTTTACTGTAGCAGAAGATGTTGTAGAGGAAGCAGTAGAGATTCTTACGAGACATAGACAAACAAGTTTAAAATGTGAAACTATTTCTATAGAGAAAAATGTGGCAAAAGTGTCTGTAGTTGGTGCAGGGATGATGTCCAATGCAGGAGTTGCTGCCAAAATGTTTGAAGCTTTATATGATGTAGGAGTAAATATTAAGATGATTTCTACTTCAGAGATTCGTGTTACAGTATTAATTAATGATAGTGATGTAGACAAAGCTATGAATTCTGTACATGATAAATTTGTAAACGACTAGGTAAATTTGAGAGTGCTCCGTGTTATGTTACTTATAACAGACTAGGGTACCGAAGAATAATTGAAAAGGACAGAAAAAGGCTTAGAAACACATGCCATTTTCTGTCCTTTTTACTGTCTTAGTTCTAATCATGTCCCTGTACTCCACCCCAGGAGTGGTTTAAGTTGTACAAGGAAATTCTAATGGAATAAGTCTGTAATTGGTATGGATAGTTTGTTGTATACCATATTGCTGGTGTATTTTTCATAGTGATTCATATAGTCAACAATCTTTAGGTACGGAAGGTTAAAGATGGAGACTTGATAGTATAGATTAAGCTGTATTGAATCCGTAGATAGTTTTGAGTTATCGACCTGAGAGTAGCTAAAGGCAAAATAACCCCTTAGAGTATCCCCTATGTTGGATATTTTTTGATTGGTGTAAGGATGGCCACTTTCATTGATGCTATTCTCTATAGACGAAATCTCGAAGGATGTATTACTGTCGGGATTGTTATAAAGAAAACAGCTGTTTAACTCGCATATATTTTGTAGATAGTTAGAGCTATATTCCAAGATCTGATATAATCGATTTTCAGGTTCTTTTAACCATTTATAATAGATTAAGATACGTTCCGAATTATAGAGCTTAATTCTATAGGTGGTGAATTTAATGGTTCCTCCGTTGGCATTTTTTGTATCAGTTTGAGAGGATAGGGAAATGGCAGTGGAAAGATATTGACACTCCCTTGGGCTCAAATCCTCTACAATATTTTTTTGCATACCCAGTGAAATAAGTTTTGATTTGGTATCTATAAATTCATGGTTGATCCCAATATTGTTATCAGGAGATTGGGAAGCCAATAATGTGCTTTTGTTATTAAAGTAGATAGTTAAAGCAAGAATCAGTATATAACCGGTAATAAAGAGTATATGATGGTGAATGTGCTTGCTACTATAGGTAGCAAACTCTATATCCAAGTTAGAAGAGGTAAGGTCCTTTCCTACACGATGGAATACAAGAGCAACATATAATACATTAAGTAAAAGAATGATAATAGCTATAAGCGCCCCTAGTATACCAAGTTGGATTGTGAGATAAGTGGATACTACATTGCATAAGTATAGCAAAATATATTTGGAAAAATGATGTTCATAGGATGTTAGGTTGGCGTCAATATACATAGAACCAAAACCTTTGTCCAGTTGAATAAATAGAAAAATGATGATAACGGCACTAATGGTTATTTGTAGGTATGCAACATACAGATTTGAATTGATAGAGGTCCAATCCATAAGAAAATTGAACATCATCAACACAAACCGTGCAAAGGCTAAGTAATAAGCAATAAGAAAATCGTGGTTGTAATTTCTAATAAGATGGCAACCATATAACATAATAGAAGAGCCAACAATAGGAAATAAATATTCAAAAAAAAGAAAATCTATATTGAATAGGGAAAGCACAAAGCCATTGCCCAATAAGGATACCAATTCCATAAAGACTGGATTTTCACGATATTCAGATGTATCAGAATATGGATTCATGTTATTTATTCCTCGTATTTCTATTAGATATTACCATTATATAACATTCCTCGTAGATTTCAAGATTGGTTAATGCAATAGAAAACCTTGCGGGGCATTTCTAACTATAGTAAAATAGCAAATAAGAAATAGTAGGAAGGTATTGGAATATGAATATTTTAAACCAGTTAAAAGATGAATTGGGTATTGAGTTTTGGCAAGTAGAAGCTACTGTGAAATTAATTGATGAAGGTAATACGATTCCCTTCATCGCTCGATACAGGAAGGAGCAGCATGGTTCTTTAAATGATGAGGTGCTCCGTAAACTTTATGAACGACTTCAGTATCTTCGTAATTTGGAGGATAAAAAAAGCCAGGTAATTGCCAGCATTGAAGAACAGGGTAAGATGACTGAGGAACTTAGGGCACAGATATTAAGTGCGGCTACTCAGGTTGTGGTGGATGATTTGTACCGGCCTTATCGTCCAAAAAGAAGAACCCGAGCTACCATTGCTAAGGAGAAGGGATTAGAAGGACTAGCTAATATACTAATGCTTCAAATGACTAGCAAATCTATGGAAGAAGAGGCGGCTGCCTATGTAAATGAGGAGAAGGAAGTGGCAGATGCAGCTGTGGCTATTGCGGGAGCAATGGACATCGTAGCTGAAACTATTTCTGATGAAGCTAGGTATAGAAGTTATATTCGAAACCTTACCATGAGGGAAGGGTCTATGAGCAGTACAGCCAAGGATCCAAAACAGCAATCAGTATATGAAATGTATTATGAGTTTGAGGAGAGACTGAACAAGTTAGCTGGCCATCGTATCCTTGCGATAAATCGTGGGGAAGCAGAGAAGATTTTGACGGTAAAGGTCAATGCTCCCGAGGATCGAATTCTCCAATATCTGGAGAAACAGATTATTTCACAGGACAACCCTAACACAACACCTTATCTTAAGAAAACCATAGAGGATTCCTATAAACGTCTGATTGCGCCAGCTATTGAACGGGAGCTACGTTCTGATTTGACTGAGAAGGCAGAGGACAGCGCCATAGATGTATTTGGAAAAAACCTAGTGCAGTTGTTAATGCAGCCACCAATTAGTGGACATGTTGTCTTAGGCTGGGATCCTGCATTTCGTACAGGGTGTAAACTGGCGGTGGTAGATGCAACTGGAAAAGTACTGGATACTACGGTTGTTTACCCTACTGAGCCACAGAATAGGGTGGACGAGACTAAGAAAATTGTAAAGAAATTAATTGAGAAATATAATATTAGTCTCATTTCAGTAGGCAATGGAACAGCCTCCAGGGAATCTGAGATGATTATTGTAGATATGCTGAAAGAGATAAAGAAACCAGTGCAATATATTATTGTAAATGAAGCAGGTGCTTCTGTATATTCTGCCAGTAAATTAGCTACTGAAGAATTCCCTCAATTTGATGTAGGACAACGTAGTGCGGCTAGCATTGCCAGAAGACTGCAAGATCCTTTGGCAGAATTGGTAAAGATAGATCCAAAGTCCATTGGAGTTGGTCAGTATCAACATGATATGAACCAGAAGAAGTTATCGGATGCCTTAACAGGTGTAGTGGAAGGCTGTGTAAATAAGGTGGGCGTAGATCTGAATACAGCTAGTGCTTCTCTTTTAGAATATATTTCAGGAATTAGTAAAGTCATAGCTAAGAACATTGTGGCATATCGAGAAGAGAATGGAAGGTTTTCTAATAGAGCAGAGTTACTTAAAGTCCCAAAACTCGGACCAAAAGCCTATGAACAATGTGCAGGATTTATGAGAATCCTAGGTGGAAGTAATCCTTTGGATGCTACCAGTGTTCACCCAGAGACATATGAAGCTGCTGAAACTTTACTAAAAACCTTGGGCTATACCAAACAAGACGTGGTCACTGCAGGTCTTGTTGGAATCAGTAGGAAGGTAAAGGATGTAAAAAAATTGGCCGATAATCTTGGAATAGGGGATATAACGCTGGTGGATATACTGAAGGAACTGGAGAAACCAGGAAGGGATCCAAGAGACGAGATGCCAAAGCCAATTCTTCGGACCGATGTGATGGACATGAAGGATCTAAAGGAAGGAATGATTCTAAAAGGAACCGTTCGTAATGTAATTGATTTTGGTGCATTTGTGGATATCGGGGTTCATCAAGATGGATTGGTCCATATTTCCCAGCTTACAGACAAGAAGTTTGTTAAGCACCCTTTGGAAGTAGTCAGTGTAGGGGATATTGTAGAGGTTAAGGTTATGAGTGTAGATACATCCAAGAACAGGATTCAGTTAACCATGAAATTATAGAATTAAGAAGGCGTTTAGATTTCTCGCGTATAGTAAATCGGCGCCTTTTTCTTTTGTTTATAGTTCTCCTATTGTAAAAATACCTGAAAAATGGACATGCTACAAGGGGAGCTGTTTTTCCTTTTGGTTGCACTTTTAATGGAATCTGATATAATTGCTCTTAGAAAGTTGCATATTTTGGAGGTTAATAATGCAAGAAATAAAGATTTCTGTTTCGATGAAATTTTCCAATATGTATGATTTTTTGTTACATTATAACTATAAAGGTTTTGCAGGTATGATTGGTCCTGCATTTAGTATATTGGCTTTAGGAGCTTTGTGTATCTCCTATTCAGTTCTGAGCAAAGGACAGATTACACTTCTTGTTATTGCCTCCCTTCTTTTTACTGTAATCAATCCGCTTCTGATTATGCTAAAAGCAGCCAAACAAATTAAATTAAATCCAACCTTTCGTGATCCTCTTTTATATACCATGGATGAGGAAAAAATAACTGTGTCACAGAATGAAAAAAGCTTACCTATGCCATGGAAGGATGTCATAGAAGTAATGGAAACAAGATGTAATATTACGGTATATCTATCTAAGGTACGTGCGTTGGTTCTCCCAAAAGAGGATATTGGGAGTCAACTTCCAGAGGTAAAAGAATTGATTCGTCGTTCTGTACAACATGGAAAGGTGAGATTAAAGAAAGCAGAGAAGTAATAAAGGTTGCTAGGAGAAGGATAGATGTTAATAGAAAGTTATAGCGCGAAGGACACCTTTGCAATTGGAAAAGATCTGGGTATGAAAGCAATTGCCGGTCAGGTGTACTGTCTGATAGGTGATTTAGGCGTAGGAAAGACAGTTTTTACCCAGGGATTTGCATATGGACTAGGAGTAGAAGAACCTATTAGTAGTCCAACTTTTACTATTGTTCAAGTTTATGACGAAGGAAGACTTCCTTTTTATCATTTCGACGTATACCGAATAGCCGATATCGATGAAATGGATGAGATAGGATATGAAGATTATTTCTACGGACAGGGAGTATGTCTTGTGGAATGGGCGAATCTAATTGAAGAATTACTTCCAGAGACAGTTACCGTTGTTTGCATAGAAAAGGATTTACAAAAAGGCTTTGATTATAGGATGATTACAATAGAGGAGAAGAGAAATGAAGATTTTAGCTATCGATAGTTCTGGGTTGGTTGCATCTGTAGCAATATTGGTTGAAGATTGCTTAGCTGCAGAGTATACCACTAATTTTAAAAAGACCCATTCTCAGACCTTACTTCCCATGCTTGATGAGATTGTGAAGATGACAGGAATTGAGCTTAAGGAAATAGATGTTATAGCTGTGGCAGCAGGTCCTGGTTCTTTTACCGGTTTAAGAATCGGATCAGCAACAGCCAAGGGACTAGGGCTTGCATTAGACAAGCCCATGATCGAGGTTCCTACAATAGATGCGCTAGCCTATAATTTATATAATACGAAGGGACTTATTTGCCCTATAATGGATGCCAGACGTAACCAGGTTTATACTGGTATCTATTGCTTTAATGAAAGTGAGCTTGAAGTTTTATCACAGCAGAAGGCAGTGGAAATTGATAAATTAATAGAGGAAATACAAAGTATTCAAAGAGAATCTAAAGAATACGAGAAAATTGTCTTTTTGGGAGATGGTGTAGAGGTACATCAAAAAAGACTTAAAGAGACATTTGGTGAAATGGTCAGTTTTGCACCTGCTCATTTATCAAAGCAAAGAGCTGGCGCGGTTGCTGTGTTAGGAGCGCATTTATTTAAAGAGGGAAAAATGATTAATGCCAGAGATCATGAGCCGGTTTATCTTAGATTATCTCAAGCAGAGAGAGAACTAAAGGAAAAGCAGGCACGAAATAAAATCTAATGTGAGGAGTAACATGGATCAATCCATTATAATTCGGTCGTTGACCAAAGAAGACATAGATCAAGTGTTGCAAATAGAGAAAAGTACATTTTCCATGCCATGGACAAAAAGAGATTTCGAGGCTGTTCTCACAAATCCAAAGTATTTATATATTGTTGTGGATAAAAATGGAGAAATTGCAGGCTATTGTGGATTATTGGATATATTAGGAGAAGGTCAGATAACCAATGTAGCAATTAGAGAAACATATCGACATCAAGGGATTGGACGGGTAATGATGGAAACGTTACTTTCAGAGGGACAGAATAGAGGAATTACTGAGTTTACCTTAGAGGTTAGGGAGAGTAATCTTATTGCTCGTGCTTTATATAAGAGTTTGGGCTTTACCGAAGTAGGGGTTAGGCCTAATTTTTATGATAAACCTAAGGAAAATGCAGTTATTATGTGGTATTATACGATATGAGGGGCTAAAGATGATATCGTGTAGAATAGTAGTTATTTCCACTATGAAAACATCGAATACGTATATATAATTAAATTAGCTAGCGTTGGTTTGGAGGGATAAGTCTTGCGAAAAGGGAAACGATTATTTTGCAATGTGTGTGGAAAAGAACTAAAGATAGAACGAGGAATTCTAAAAGAAGGTGTATTCGAGGCGACTCAGGAGTGGGGGTATTTCTCTGAAAAGGACTTGGAAATACATCGGTTTGATATTTGTGAGCACTGCTATGACAAAATGATTGATTCATTTGTGATTCCTGTAACCATAAAAAAGAAGCGAGAGTATTTATAGTAGTGATAGGGATTGTTTTAGAGATATCTTTGATATCCATAAGACAATAAAAATGGAAGTTTGGATTCTGACAAACAACGGTTTAAATGAAATAATTTATTTGGCTCTGTATCAATTGTTGGTGTGTGGTGTTTTGCACTTAAATCAACACAGATATAGAGCTATTTTTATATTTCAGTAAAAATTGGAGTTATTTTGCATCTTATGATTGCTACATTGATTCTAAGTATAAAATATGATATCATGGGAAAAGTAGAGAGAAACAGATTATAACTATACTTAATAGTAAGTGAGGAAGAATAGTGTTAGATGTATGTTTACTCGGTACCAGCGGTATGATGCCGTTACCAGGCCGATATTTAACCGCTTTAATGACTAGATATAATGGAAGTAGTTTATTAATAGATTGTGGCGAAGGAACACAGATGGCAATTCGCCAAAAGGGATGGAGTTTTCATCCTATTGATGTGATTTGTTTTACTCATTTTCATGGGGACCATATTAGTGGCTTGCCAGGTCTCTTATTGTCTATGGGCAATGCAGATCGATTGAAAGAGGTTACACTGATAGGACCAAAAGGCTTAGAAAAGGTGGTTAAGGCACTACGTATCATCGCTCCTGAACTCCCGTTCCCTCTTCGTTTTATTGAGCTTTCTGAAAAAGAAGAGGTCATTGAGATAAATGGATATCGTATTGAAGCCTTTCGTGTTCAACATAATGTTGTTTGCTATGGCTATAACATTGAAATAAGAAGAAATGGAAGATTTTTTGTTGATAAGGCAATGGAGAATAAAGTTCCGAAGGAAATTTGGAATAGATTACAAAAAGGAGAGGAAGTGATTTTAGAGAATCAAACCTTTACTCCAGATATGGTTCTTGGACCAGAAAGAAAAGGAATCAAGGTGACTTACTGTACAGATACAAGGCCGATTGCTCAAATAAGTAAAATGGCGTATAAAGCAGATTTATTTATTTCAGAAGGTATGTATGGGGAAAAAGAAAAGGCAGATAAGGCAGTTGAGTATAAACACATGACTTTTTATGATGCTGCCAGATTAGCTAAGGAGGCTGAAGTCGGACAGTTATGGCTTACTCATTATAGCCCATCCCTTACAAAACCGGAGGATTATATGGAAGAGGTAAGGTCAATCTTTCCTACAGCTTATGCAGGGAAGGATGGTAAATCAATAGAGTTAGATTTTGACAAGGATGAGTAATTAAATAGTAAGAATTGTTTGTAAGGGGGATAATCAATGAAAAGAAAGAACATTGGTATAATAGTTTTCTTTGTACTTGTTGCAGCAGGTGTTGTTAGTCTATATTATTATCTGGTCACCCATAAGTCTGGCGGTAGGGAAAATTTAACGGCGAAAAAGACAGATGTACAGGAATTAATTGATAGAGATCTGGATACCTATTATCCTGCTACGGTGCGTGTAGTTATGGAGACTTACAGTAAACTCTGCGATGTTCTCTATAATGAGAAGTATTCAGAAGAAGAATATGAAAAGCTTATGAAACAATACAGAAAACTTCTGGATGATGAGCTTTTAGCCAAGAATCCAGAGAATATACAGCTTACTATTATGAATGAAGAGATTACAAAGTATAAGGATGATAAAAAGAATATTTTTAGTTATCGATTTATAGATGATCCAGAGAATAAAGAAAGTGAAATTGATGGAAAATCTTATGCTACTGTAACCATGTCCTTTGGTATTAAGAAAGGTGCCTCTAGTGTGGAGACAACAGAGGAAACCTTCATTTTAAGAAAAGACAACAAGAATAGGTGGAAAATACTTGGGTGGAAGTTGAGGGATAAGAAGAATGTTACGGCTAGCCCTAAGTCAAATGAATAAGGGGAATTGCGAGAAAGGTTAGATAAAATGAAAAAAAATATTACGATTTTGGCCATTGAGTCATCTTGTGATGAGACAGCAGCAGCCGTTGTAATAAATGGACGCCAAGTATTGTCTAATATTATTTCATCTCAAATAGAGCTTCATAAATTATTCGGAGGTGTTGTTCCTGAAATAGCATCCAGAAAGCATATAGAAAAGATAAATGTTGTTATTGAAGAGGCTTTGCGTGAGGCCAATATGACACTAGAGGATATAGATGCTGTAGGTGTTACCTACGGGCCGGGCTTGGTTGGAGCACTTCTTGTAGGTGTGGCTGAGGCAAAAGCCATTGCCTATGCAGCAAATAAACCACTGATTGGTGTACATCATATAGAGGGCCATGTATCTGCCAACTATATAGATAACCCAGATTTAGAGCCACCATTTATGTGTCTGATTGTGTCAGGTGGCCATACTCATATTGTTCATGTAAAGGCCTATGGCGTTTATGAAATAATAGGTAGAACCAGAGATGATGCGGCAGGAGAGGCTTTTGATAAAGTAGCTAGGGCGATTGGACTTGGCTATCCAGGTGGTCCTAAGATAGATAAGCTTTCAAAAGAAGGAAATAGTAAAGCAATAACATTTCCAAGAGCACATATCGAGGGAGCAGAATTTGATTTTAGTTTTAGTGGAATTAAATCAGCGGTTTTAAATTATGTTAATTCCTGTGAAATGAAGGGGGAAGAAGTTAATAAAGCTGACGTTGCTGCCTCCTTTCAAGAAGCCGTAGTTGACGTTCTAGTAGAACGGACAGTAAAGGCAGCTAAGAAATATGGTCTCAATAAAGTAGCCATAGCCGGAGGTGTTGCAGCCAATTCATCTCTAAGACTAGCTATGGAAAATGTATGTAAGGTGGAAGGACTCATTTTTTATCATCCCTCTATCATTATGTGTACTGATAATGCAGCAATGATAGGTTCTGCTGCTTACTATGAGTTTATCAATGGAACCAGAGATGGATTAGATTTAAATGCTGTTCCTAATTTGAAAATAGGGCAACGTTAGTTATATAAATTTAGGGAGGCTGAGCATGAGAAACAAGGTGGTTGCAATAGTCTTGGCAGCAGGACAAGGCAAGAGAATGAACAGCCAGGTAGCCAAACAATATCTGCAGATTAAAAATAAACCTTTGTTATATTATACTCTGACAGCGTTTGAAAAGAGCTATGTAGACGAAATAATCCTTGTGGCAACGAATGGAGAAGAGCAGTATTGCAAGGAGCAGATAGTGGACACATTTGGTATAAAAAAAGTGAAAGCCATTGTTGCTGGTGGGCGAGAAAGATACGATTCTGTATTGCAGGGTCTTAATGCATGCCATGAAGCAGAATATGTATTAATTCATGATGGAGCCAGACCATGTATTAAACCAGATGTTATTAATAGAACCATTGATTGCGTGAAAGAGTATCAGGCCTGTATAGTAGCTATGCCAGTAAAGGATACTATTAAGATAGTAGATGATGGTATGGTTGCAGAGACTTTAGACCGTAAGTCACTTATGATAGTTCAAACGCCTCAGGCTTTTTCTTATTCTTTAATAAGAAATGCCTATGATAAAATTATGCAGCAGGACCATGATAATCTTACGGATGATGCAATGGTAGTAGAACGTATGACTGATGTTCCCATTCATATTGTAGAAGGTAGCTATGCTAATATTAAGGTTACAACCCCGGAAGATCTGTTGGTAGCAGAAGCCTTTTTGCATTCAATTGGCTGATATGCGTAAATTGTTTGAATTTTAGAAAAAATTATAAAAATAATATTGACATTCCTATTTATGCATGGTAAAATTAATCTTGTCGCCGCGAAAGAGTGACAAGATTTTTTCGCTTAAGATGTGTCCAAAATGAGCTTTTCCCAGTTTGGCACAGAAGCTGATATAACATTGTAAATACGACATTATAGAACAATGAACTACTTAAAATGCTTGACAAGGCATATGCAACATGATATACTAATCAAGCACGATTTGGAGAGGTGTCCGAGTGGTTTAAGGAGCTGGTCTTGAAAACCAGTGATTCCGAAAGGGACCGTGGGTTCGAATCCCACCTTCTCCGTTTGAGTTTTAATAATCTCATATTATGTTATAAATTAGGCGTTAAGGCTATGGAGAAGTACCCAAGCGGCTGAAGGGGCTCCCCTGGAAAGGGAGTAGGTCGTTAATAGCGGCGCGAGGGTTCAAATCCCTCCTTCTC
>JAEZPG010000051.1 GCA_023413555.1 Bacillota bacterium
GGAGGTTGTTTGATTCTATTATTGTTGTCTATCATCATATTTATGTGTTTGATGACAGCTAGAAAAGCTAAGGACCAACTTGGAAAGTTAATATGCATCGGTGTTTCTTCCATGTTTATGTTTCAGGTATTTGCGAATATTGGAGTAGCCACCATGATATTACCAAACACCGGTTTACCTTTACCATTTTTAAGTAATGGTTTAAGTTCGCTTATTAGTAGTATGATTGCAATTGGTCTTGTTCTAAATATTGGCCTACAACAAAAAAACAACGTTAGGGGGTAACAGCTATGAAAATTGGTTTAGTTGCACATGATGCGAAAAAGAAACTTATGCAAAATTTTTGTATTGCTTATCGCGCAATATTAAGCAAAAATGAATTATATGCAACCGGAACTACTGGTCGACTAATTGAAGAAGTTACAAACCTATCTATTCACAAATATTTGGCTGGCCATTTAGGTGGTGAACAACAGTTAGGTGCACAAATCGAACACAATCAGATTGATATGGTGATTTTCTTAAGAGATCCATTATCTCCAAAATCTCATGAACCTGATGTTAATAATGTAGTACAATTATGTGATACGCACAATATTCCGTTAGCTACAAACCTGGCTACAGCTGAGTTATTAATTAAAGCTTTAGACAGAGGCGATTTAGACTGGCGTGAGATTTTCAAATAATATTAATGTAAAGGAGAGTATGTATGAAAAAAATAATTCCATGTCTCCTTTTGTTTATCTTGATACTAACTGGCTGTAACACACGAGAGGTTGATGTTATATCCTATAAAGATACTTTTTCGACCTCTGAGCCGATTGTAGTAAGCAGTCGTGCTCCTTTATATGCCTCGGATTTATGTGTAATTGCTAAGGATAAACAAGATAAAGCTGACAAAGTAATGAAGAATAGCAGTTCTTCTCTACTTGTAAACCGATCTACTGGGAAAAGTGTTTTTGCCAATAATGTGTTCGACAAAATATATCCTGCCAGTATTACGAAACTGGCAACAGCCCTTGTAGCTTTTCAGCAAAATAGACTTGAGGATACTATTACAGTAAGTTATAACGCCTCCCATATTAAATATTCCGGTGCAAAGCTCTGTGGATTTAATGAAGGGGACAAAGTACCTTTCCGTACTATGTTAAACTCCCTATTAGTCTATTCCGGTAATGATGCCGGAATTGCAATAGCCGAACATCTTGGAGGTAGTGAAGAGGACTTCGCCGACATGATGAATCAGGCTGTTCGTAAGATTGGAGCTACCCATAGTAATTTTGTAAATGCACATGGCCTCCATGATGATAATCATTATACAACAGCCTATGATATATATTTAATATTTAATGAGTTGCTAAAATACGATGAGTTTCGATCCATTATAGAACAAGCTTCTTATAAAGCTGAATATGTAAGTTCTACTGGAAGAGAAGTAGCTCGTATTTTCAAAAATACCAACATGTATCTATCTGGTGGGACCAAAGCCCCTAATTCCATTACCGTTTTTGGTGGAAAAACAGGAACAACAGATGAAGCAGGTTACTGCCTGATTCTTGTAAGCAAAGATAGAAATGAAAATGAGTATATTTCTACAGTTTTTAACGCGAACTCAAGATACGATTTGTATAAAAAAATGAATCATCTATATTCCATGATTGAAGAATAGTACAATTATGAAAGAACAAAAATCCTGCATTATTGGAGTGTAGGCTTTTTGTTCTTTTCTTTTCATACTTTTCTATTTTTATCATAATGTTTTCTAATTAAGTCTGACAATTTCATATCTTTTTTTAATATAGTAGGATTACTAGTTGTTTTTTTAGTATATTTATTCTATAATTTAATCATAAACTTTTTTTCTTATGTACATATAATACAAATACAGTCACTTAAGGAGGAGTTATTATGATTCAGATTATTGCAGGTGAAAAAGGTAAAGGAAAGACCAAATTGCTTATTGCAAAAGCGAATGAGGATGTTCGTAATATCAATGGTAATCTTGTATATATTGATAAAAGCAATAAGCATATGTATGAACTAAGCAACAAGATTCGTCTTGTTAATTCCAGAGATTATTTATTAAATAATGCAGATGAGTTTTTAGGTTTTATTAGTGGAATATTATCCTGTGATCATGATGTTGAGAAGATTTATTTTGATAGTTTGTTAAAAATTGCCAATCTTGATGATAATGCAGATTTAGAACCAGTACTAACTAAATTAAATGCTATTTCCAATCTGTTTAACATAGAATTTGTTGTATGTATATCTGTTCCAAAGAATCGTATCCCTGATAGCTTTTCAGATCAGATAATAGCAGTCTTATAATGGCTCCTTAACTATTGAATGGTTGTATCTTTTTCCGAAGATACAACCATTTTTATCATTACTGGTTATTTGATATTCTTCCACAAAAGCTGATAGCATATAAACCACAAATTCCTATAACTGCATAGATAATACGTGAGATAGCAGTCATATTACCAAAAATAACCCTTACTAAGTCAAAACTAAAGAAGCCAATTAGACCCCAATTTATAGCACCAATAATGACAAGTATCAAAACAATGTAATCTAAGGTTTTCATGTCATACCTCCTTTTGCTTTCTATCAATATTGTAACCAAATAAGTCTTTATTATACAAAATATTCTTCTTTGACATATGCCTTAAGAAAAAGTATAATTAAATAAATATGAATATTATATTATTTTTATGATTTTTAGGAGGTTACTTACCTTGGCAGAGCAAAAAAAGGTAGTAAAATTTAGAAGACCGCTGAATATAAATCTTGGTGTTATCTTATTTCTTGTCATCGTTATATACATTGGAATTCAAATTTATTTTTTCTTAGGCAGTGAACAACTTTCCGTTTATGAAGTAACTGAGAACCACATATCTGATGATAATTCATATCTTGGATTAATACTACGAGATGAAATCGTACTTAAAAATAAACAGGCCGGCTATATCAATTACTATATAGCCGATGGTAAGAAGATAGGGAAGGGAACCACCGTTTATACTTTGGATGAGTCAGGCGATATGTATAACCTTTTATCGAACACCGAACAAGGGACAAGCCTTAGTAACAGTGATATCTCAACAATACGTAAATGTATAGCTTCTTATCAAAATTCTTATAATGAAAGTGATTATAAAACAGTTTATAATTATAAATATGATATAGATAGTACTGTACTTGAAGTTACTAATGTGAATATGTTAAAGACCTTACATGAATTATTAAGTAAGTCTGATAAAAAAGGAAGTTTTTCTGTTGTTAAAGCTGAATCCAGTGGCATCATTTCTTATTATACCGATGGATATGAATCTGTTACGTTGGATACATTTGAGGATTCTATGTTTGACGTCAGCAAATACAAGAAAGAACAACTTCGTTCTACTGATAAGAAAGCAGCTAATGCTCCAGCCTACAAACTTGTCAAATCAGAAAAATGGAATATTGTAATTCCTCTTACTGATGAACAGTATAAAACCTTGGAAAAGAAAAAATATGTTCGTCTAACACTCCTATCTGATAAGTTAGAGACTTCAGCAGGCATTACATTTTTAGATAAGAACAAGAAGAAATATGCTGTGCTGCATATGAATGAATACATGTCCAAATTTGTAGATGAAAGATACATTAACATTGAGATTGGTTCTAACAGTGCAACCGGTTATAAAATTCCTGTAACTTCAATTTGTGAGAAGGATTTTTATAAGGTGCCTAATGATTATATTACTAAAGGTGGCAATGACAATAGTTATGGTGTTGTTAAGCTGTCTTACTCCAAAAACGGAGAAGCAACTACTGAATTTATTGAGACAAATCTTTTCTATCAAGATGATAAATTCAGCTATATCGATATGTCCGTCGCAAACAAAGGGGATATCATTCTTCTGCCTGGTTCCAAAGGGACAGGTAATACGTATAAGTTATCTAAGACTGGAACACTAAAAGGAGTATTTAACGTAAACAAAGGTTACCCGGTATTCAGACGCATAGAGGTTCTGTATGAAAATAATGAATATTGCCTTGTCAAAATGGACACCACCATGGGGTTGAATAATTTTGATCACATTATAATTAATGTGGATTTAGCAAAGAAGCAGAACTATGTACAGTATTAATTACACTGAAAGATACCATTTAATAGATACATGTCAGGAAGGTGAGACACATGATTAAAGACAACTTAGCAGATGTAGAAAAACGGATTCAAGCTGCTTGTGACAGGGCTGGCCGAGACAGAAATGAAGTTACTTTAATAGCAGTAAGCAAGACAAAACCGATTTCAATGATAGAAGAAGTCATGGAGATGGGTATTGTCGATTTTGGTGAAAACAAAGTACAAGAACTATGCGAAAAAGAAGGCATAATTCAAACTCCTTTAAAATGGCATATGATAGGACATTTACAACGTAATAAGGTTAAGAACATTGTAGATAAAGTATGTCTAGTTCACTCTGTAGATTCTCTAAGACTTGCCAAGCAAATCAGCGAGGAAGCTGAGAAGAAACACACTATAGTAAATATCCTAATTGAGGTTAACATAGCTTATGAGGATACCAAATTCGGTGTCTCGAAGGAGGATACTCTACCATTGATACTGGAAATATCCAAACTCCCAAACATAAAAATTAAAGGCCTTATGACAATTGCTCCTTTTGTAGAGAATCCTGAGGATAATAGAATACACTTCTCGAATTTAAGCAATTTACTTATTGACATAAAATCTAAAAACATCGATAATATTGATATGGATATACTTTCAATGGGAATGACTGGAGACTTTGAAGTTGCAATTGAGGAAGGTGCTACAATGGTTAGAGTGGGCACTGGAATATTTGGTCAACGCAATTATAATATATAGAATACAGATTTGAGGACAATAGTTATTTGGATAGGAGATATGTATTATGTCAAATTTAATTAAGAATTTTTTAGGTTATTTAAAACTGAATGAAGATAGTGAATTTGATGAATTTGAAGAAGAATTTGAAGAAAATGAAAGAAAAAGATTAGCCAGGGAAGAAAAGGAACGAAGAAAACAGAATAATGATATTAAAGCCCAGCAACTAATGGAGCGTAAGGCTACCAGAGCTCAAGCACCCCGCGCCATGGAAGAAAAGGATCCTTTAATTCCTGAACCACGTAAGGAAAGGAGTGTCAAAATGGAACGTACTGCATCTAATAAGATAGTACCAATACGTACTACTCCAAAAGGGCTAGAAGTATGTATTATGAAGCCATCCTCATTTGAAGACTCTCAGGATATTTGTGATATGCTGTTAACCGGACGTGCATCTGTGGTTAACTTAGAAGGTTTCGATCCATTAGATGCTCAAAGAATTATGGATTTCATTTCCGGTTGTGTTTATGCAATTAATGGCAAACTACACCAGATATCCAAATATATATTTATCTTTTCACCAGATACCATCGATATTTCCGGCGATTACTTAGAGCTAGTACCTGATGATAGTTTTGAAGTGCCTACAATAAATAAGGATTTTTAAATATTATGACAGGATTAATAAAAGAAGCATTCTATATATTCATTATCATTTTGGAATATAGTGTATTTGCTTATATTATATTGTCCTGGATACCTAGTTTAAAGGGATTTAGGAATCTAGTAAGTCGATTCTTAGATCCTCTCTTTAGTATAATTCGATATTTATTAAAACACTCCATATTTCGTACTACTCAATTTGATATCACTCCTCTTATTGCACTCTTTATTCTTTCTTATTTTCAGACAGTACTGATATGAGGTGTATAGTATGATTAGAGAAGAAGAATTATTTCTAAAGCGTATCCATGAACTGATATATCTAGCAGATACTAGAGGTTATACAACAGTGACAGACTTTCTTAATTTAAATGAAAGCACTCTATTCTTGAATCATCTAAAGGAACTCCCCAACGTACAATACAAATTCTGGGGTGGTTATGCAGATGCTGAACGCAAGCGCTTAGCTTTTTATCAGGCAGATGATAATCTGTTTGAAGAATTCAATATAAGTATTATAAAGATTATCCCTAGTAACTCCAAATTCGCCGATTCTTTGACCCACAGAGACTTCCTTGGTTCCATAGTAGGCTTAGGTATAGATCGTGGTAAATTAGGCGATATTTTAATAAAGGATAACACTGGGTATCTGTTTGCGGAAAAGACCATTGGTTCCTATATAGTAGACACTCTAACAAAAATCAAACACACGTATGTGAGATGCTCTATCACACAATTAGAGGAGATTGATATCACACCATCTTACCAGGAAATTAGAGGAACCATTTCTTCTGCACGGGTAGATGCAATTTTAGCATTGGCGTTAAAAACTTCTCGTAGCAGTATAACCGGGTTGATATCTGGTGGTAAGGTCTTTATTAATAGCCGCTTAGTTACTCAAAATAGTACTTCATTAAAGGAAAATGATATCATATCCGTACGTGGGCACGGTAAATTCATTTACTGTGGCATAACCAACCAAACAAAAAAGGGACGCCTTTACGCCACTATATTACGTTATATTTAGGAGGATGAATATGTTAACACCAATTGAACTTCAGGGAAAAGTATTTAAAACAGGTTTCGGCTATGACAAAAAGGATGTAGAAGCGTTTTTAAAAGAAGTTGTTGACGATTATGAAAGCCTATACAAAGAGAATCTGGATCTTAATGACAAAATAAACGTTTTGAGTGAAGGTGTTCAATATTATAAATCCATTGAGAAAACTCTTCAAAAAGCATTAGTGTTAGCAGAGAAAACTGCTCAAGATACGGAAGCTGCTGCTTCTAAGCGAGCAGAAGCATTGATTTTTGATGCTGAGAAAAAAGCTTCAATAATTCAACAAGAAGCGTTATCTAAGGCAGATAATATTACGACTTCTGCATTAAATGATGCCAAACTTATGCAACTGGATGCCAGAAAAACACTTGATCAACTAAAGTTACAGATTACCTCTTTAGTACAGCAATTCGAACACTACAAAATTCAATATAAGCAATTACTTACTACGCAAACTGAATTATTAGAAAAAGATGCCTATATCTTGGATCTTACTTCTTTAAAGGAGCTACTTTCCTCAGTTGAAATAGAGGAGACTTCTGTTGAGGTTACCAGCGAGAACACTACTTATGGAGATACCGATGATTCGTACGAAGAAAGTACTAGTACTCAACAAAATCAATATATTATACGTGATATTGCTCCAGAAGAATCCAAGGTATTTACTGAAAACACACCAGGCAAGGAAATTTCCCAAGCAAATGATATGACTAGAATAAGCATAAAACCTACTGATGACTATGACGATCTTCCTACCATCGATTTAGCAAGTATTATGGCAGAAGCAAATAAAGAAGTAGAAGAAGAGACTCAGACTGAAACTGATGATAACACTGATTACGACTATGTCAATCACAGTGATGATCAGGAAGATGTCAGTGAACAGGATCTATTAGATCAGCTGTTTTCAGTCAATCCTAAGAAAAAGACGAGTAAAAAGAATATGACTGGCACAGCTGATGATTTTGAGTTCTTAGATATCTAATTTAGAGAGTAAAGTGAAAGAACGTTCCTTTAGAGCGTTCTTTTTTCAAACAAACCTTTTCTTTTTCCACCAAGTAAAGTAAAATATATGTTGTTGAATACTACATATAACGCAGAAAGGAACACAATATGACAATTGATTTTCCTATGACAACCACGGAGAATAGAATCCTAACCATTAAAGAAAACAATTCTCCTATCTATAATATAGTATTAGAGAATTCCTTTGATCAATTTGTTCAGGAATTATGCACTCTGACTCTGTCTGGCAAAAAGGCTTGTATTGTATCTGATACGAATACCGCTAGTCTTTATTTGCAAAGCATAACTGAATTGACAACCAGGAATGTTCGAGAAACTATTTCCTTTGTATTCCCTGCAGGTGAGGACTCAAAAAACCTAGATACCGTTCAAAAACTATATGAACATCTTATTAAGGCACATTTTGATCGAGGCGATCTACTTATTGCACTAGGTGGAGGAGTAGTAGGCGATTTGACTGGTTATGTAGCAGCCACATATTTAAGAGGAATCCGTTTTATACAAGTTCCTACTACTTTATTAGCCATGGTAGACAGTAGTATCGGCGGAAAAACCGGTGTCGACTTTAATGGCTATAAGAATATGGTTGGTGCATTTTATCAACCAAAATCCGTCTATATTAACTTAAATACATTAAGAACTCTTCCTAAGCGTGTATATTATAGCGGATTCGCAGAAGTAATAAAATATGGTTTAATCGGTGATAAAAACTTTTATGAATGGTTAAACTCTCATTCAAATGAACTTCTTAATTATGATGAAACAGCTGTTGCCACCATGGTATATCGATGCTGTTATCACAAACAAATCACAGTTGAAAAAGACCCTACGGAAAAAGGAGAACGTGCCCTTCTTAATCTTGGTCACACGCTAGGACATGCTATTGAAAAGTTAAAGGATTTCCAACTTTTACACGGAGAATGTGTTGCCATTGGAATCGTTGCCTCTGCTTTTATCTCGGCAAAACGAGGTTATATCACGGATGAGGAACTAATAAGTATCGAGAAGACCTTACAGGCCTACCAACTACCGATACGAACCTCAGCTTTAGATCCAGAGGAAGTCTTAGCTGCATCCAAAAATGATAAAAAGATGTCTTCAGGCAAGATTAAGTTCATCCTGATGGACACCATGTGCCACAGTGTGATAGATTCTACTGTTACAGACTGTGAACTATTAGCTGCAATAAACTATGTTCTTCAATAAAATGCAATAGGAAAGGTAATGTAATGAAAAAGAAATTTGGACCCATCTGGGTTGTATTATTAGTATTCTTAGATCAAGTAACAAAATATTGGGCTAGAACCTCGCTGCAAGAAAATGGGCCTATCGATATTATAAATGGTGTCTTTAGTTTTCAATATCTCGAAAATAGAGGAATTGCCTTTGGTCTATTTCAAAATAAATTCTACTTCTTTGTTATACTTACAGTTATCATTTTGGCAGCCATTGTATTCTTTTACTATAAGCTACCTGATGAGAAAAGATATCGTCCATTACAACTCTGTTTAATATTTATCGCAGCTGGAGCCATTGGGAATATGATTGACCGCGTTATGTTAAACTATGTGGTAGACTTCCTGTATTTTAATTTAATAAACTTCCCAATTTTTAATGTAGCAGATTGCTATGTTACGGTTTCAGAATTTGCATTACCAATCCTTCTTCTATTTTATTATAAGGAAGAAGAGCTTCATTTTTATAAAAGAGGTAATAAATAGATGCTTGATTGTAAAGATGATTCCGGAGATAATATATTAGAATTCATAGTTGAGGAATCCGATAAAAATGAACGTATTGATAAGTTTATTGCCCTTCAATGGGAGGATGTCACTCGTTCTTTTATACAAAAACTAATTAAGGATAACCTTGTCCTAGTCAATCATAAGATTGTAAAAGCAAACTACAAAGTATCTTGCAACGATAGAATTGTAATACACGTTCCCGCTTTAGAACCATTAGAAGTAACTTCAGAGAATTTGTCACTTGATATTGTTTATGAAGATTCTGATATTATCATTGTGAACAAGGGTAAGGATATGGTAGTACATCCAGCGCCAGGGCATCTAAATGGTACACTAGTAAATGGCTTACTATATCATTGTAAAGACGAGTTATCCGGTATTAACGGCGTTATGCGACCAGGAATAGTTCACCGAATTGATCGCAATACCACCGGACTTTTAGTAGTATGTAAAAATGATAATGCCCATAATAGTCTAGCTGAACAACTAAGTGTCCACTCTATTACAAGGAAATATGTGGCGATTGTGTATGGTTCCTTTCATAACATGGAAGGCACTGTAGAAGGTCCAATCGGTAGGCATCCTGTGGATAGGAAGAAAATGGCAATCAATTATAAAAACGGGAAGCCTGCTGTTACCCACTATAAAGTACTGGAGCAGTTTGCTGGTAAATATTCCTTTGTTGAATGCCAATTAGAAACAGGCCGAACCCATCAAATACGTGTTCATATGGCAAGTATTGGTCACCCTCTGTTAGGGGATGATGTATATGGTCCATCCAAAAGCCCATATACCCTGGAAGGCCAAACTTTACATGCAAAAACCCTTGGATTCATTCATCCGACTACAAATTCTTATGTGGAGTTTCAAGCTCCTTTACCAGATTACTTTGAAGAACTACTAAATAAATTAAGACATTTGAAATAATAAAGCCTTAAACTAAATGATGAAATGGGGTATTATTATTGAAAAGAAAAGCCTTGAATAATATTCAAACATGGTTTCAATCCCAGACACGAAAGCCTTTATTTATTAAGGGCCCAAAAGGTGTTGGTAAAACAAGATTAGTGACAGATTATTTGGCCACCAATTCAGAAAATAAGATATATATGAATTTTGAACTGAATCCAGGTTTATTAGATTTATTAGATCCAACTAATATTGAACACACGCTCAATTCCATTGCCACCTATTTCACAGTGGATACATCTAAGAATACTATTATAATACTGGATGAATGCCTGTTATGTGAATCTTTTATTGCACAACTGAGCACTTATAGGGAAAACCTATCTTCCTTGCGGTTTATCTTTATTTCTAGTTATCCCTTAACCATTACACTGGATATAGACACATGTGAGGTACTAACTCTGTACCCACTAGATTTTGAAGAGTTTTTAGAGGCTAGCAATAACCAATGGTATATCTCTGTAATTCAGGAACATTATAAAACTTTAAAACCCATCCCCAATATCGTCCATAACGATATACTAAATATCTTTTATGATTATCTACTCATAGGTGGAATGCCTGCCGCAATAAATGAATACTTGGCTCTAGAATCCATTCTTAATGTTTCTGAGTTACATTACTCCATACTGAACCACCAGCTTAATAGTCTGCGACTTCATAATTCAGAGAGTAGCTATAGTAAATTAGAGGCCATGTATCAAACCTTGGATCTGCAGCTATCTAAGAAAAATAAAAAATTTAAATATAATATGATTCGTAAAGGCGCCACAAAAAATCAATATCTGTCAGAGGCTAAGACGTTAGAAGACTATGGCCTTATTCTTTCCTGTATTCCAATGGAGGAGAGTATCATTGGTCAAAAACTATATCTCTATGATGTTGGAATCCTTGTATCGAAAGCCAAAATGAATCTTTCCTGCAAAGAGTTAAGTCCTAATACTGAGCAGTATAAAGGCTTCATAGAAAATTATGTGGCCCAGTGTCTAGTTACCAATGGACATTCCCTTTACTTTTGGGAATCTGGTGCACAAGCTAAGATAGACTTTATCCTAAAAAAACAGGGTACCTATATTCCTATAGAAGTTTATAGCGATGAACATACCAAATCAAAATCTGTAAGCATATTTACCAGTACATATCAGATTCCGTACTCCATTAAAATATCTCCTAAGAATTTTGCAAAGCATCACAATATCCAGTATATCCCTTTATATGCTACGTTCTGCATTTAACTTATTGACATATTAGTTCTATTGAGGTAGAATTAATATGTCTTTTAAATCTACAATAGTAGTTTCATGTTGCTAAATAAACCATCTTGTTATATTATATGAAATATTGTTTTCTATTATTGTAGTATGCATGTATCTATTGTATAATTTACATATTTATTAGTAAAACATCATATAAATTCTTATTCTACAAAAGTAGTACATTCGAAGGAGCGTACAATTATGAAAGAAATTAGGCTACATGAAGGTGAACTGAATATTATGGAACTTCTTTGGTCAAACAAATCACTTGCTGCAAAGGATATTTCAAAAATCATAAAGGAATATATAGGTTGGGAGAAGAATACTACCTATACAGTAATAAAACGTTTGATTGAAAAAGGAGCTGTGATTCGTGAGGATCCGGGGTTTATCTGTAAAGCAACCATTTCAAAACGTACGGCCCAAATTACAGAAACGAGAGCACTTTTGAACAAGTTTTACAATGGTTCATTATGCAATTTCTTTACTGATTATGTCAAACAACAGAATTTGACGTCACCAGAA
>JAEZPG010000066.1 GCA_023413555.1 Bacillota bacterium
AACGGAACTTGCAAAGCTAAATTCAGTGGTGGTGTAGCTTGGATGAAAAATGTTTATTTGGTGTAGTAATGGTGTAGTAACCCGAAAAAATAGATCTAATAAACAATTTAGAAACTCACAAACCTAGTGTAATCAAGTGTTCACAAAAAATTCACAATATTATTAGCACTCACCTCTTGACAGTGCTAACAATTTGTTATATAACATATATAACAAAACAAAAGATATAGTTTTCATGAAAACAATCTTTCAATCAAGCAAATATTTATTTGAAACTAACAAATCAATGCTTTTAAAAGTCGAATAAGGAGGAATGACTTATGATGAGTTTAGTACCTAGTATTTTTAGAGAAATGGATCAGATGGATAATATGTTTGACAATTTATTTAATTTTGGCAACTTTGGTTTTGGCAATAGAATGATGAATACTGATGTCAAGGAAGCAGAAAATCATTATCAAATAGAAATTGAACTACCAGGTTATAACAAAGAAGATATACATGCAGATTTAAAGGATGGTTATTTAACAATATCTGCTGAGCGTAAGGAAGAGAAAGAGAAGAAGGATGACAAAGGCAATTACATCCGAAGAGAGAGACGTTACGGTAATTGCTCAAGAAGCTTCTATGTTGGGAAAGAGATTACCGAAAATGATATTAAAGCTAACTTTAAGAATGGCATTCTAACATTGCTGGTGGCAAAGAAGGAACCCAATAAAGATGTCGAGCAAAAGAAATATATCGCTATTGAAGGATAACAGTATTTGATGTATAATAATTATATAGTATGTAAGGGTAGCAGGGAGGCAAATAATTGCTCCCTGCTATTTTACTGCAATGTCATTGTTTTAGACACCTTGCTAATTAGTGGAATCACAGATACAATTGAATTAACAGAATACAATTTTACTATACAGATAGAATTACGGAGGATGGAATAATAATGAAAAAGTGGATTGGTATTTTATTAATTATTAGCGTGCTATCTTCGATAGCAGCATGTTCGAAACGTAATGAGAAGGAGGCCCAAATAGAACTAAGAACAACAAAATCAACTACGTTACCATCATTGTTGCCTAAGGAGAGTTCTGAAAGTGGTGTAATAAAGAATCAAATTTCTTGGTATGGTGTTGGTATTTATAATCGTTGTAAGATGACAACTGAAAGAGACGGCAGTAATTTAATAGTTCAGATCATATGGGGGAATTCTGCTTCCTCCAGTTATCAATATGATTTCTCCGGAACATTGAAGGATGATGTATTGACATATACTAATCTGGTGGAAAAAGAGGTTACCACAGATGAAAAGAATAAGATTGTCGAGAACGTTCTGAATGAGGACTTAAGTGGAGAAGTTTACTTTCATAATAATATGGCTCTTTGGGACAATAATGGGAACACTGTAGTTCTTGCAACTGACAGTGAATATATTGTGGAAGCTAAGAAAATAGATTATACAGGAACTTATAGGAGCTTAGGGTTGTATGATGGTGTGACTATGGATGTTAATCAGATAAACACTCAGATTTCAGCTACTCTATACTGGAGTCAATCTGCGACTGAGAAATACATATATACATTTGGTGGTACTATAGATGGCAATCAAGTAATTCTTGATAATATTAAAACAACTATGGTTACCTATCAAGAAGACGGTAGCAAAAAAGAGAAAGTGATTAAGAAAAAGAAATCTGGAACAATCTTTTTCTTTAAAAACTTTATTATGGTTATGAGCGATGAAGATGATTATGTAATTCCATTTTTTAAATAAACGTCTCGGATTTATGTTATATAGTATGATAAGATAAATGACGAGGGAAATGATAGGAGCAGGGTCCAGTTTTTCATACTGGCCCTGTTCTTTTACAGTGCTATCTATCTTTTCGAAATTAAAAGTTAAGACTGTGTTATTCTAGTGCCATTCGCTTGATGCGACTCATTGATTTACTTACAGCAGGTAAGACTAATACAATTGAAGTTAATATTGCTTCTGCACCTAAATAAGCTCCATTATAAAGAATAGAATATACTGGCACAGACATATTGTATTCTGCAGCGTAGGAGCCAAAGAATATCAATCCAGATAGAAATGCGAAGAAATATCTACAAAAAAAGCCAAGAATGTAACCTTTAATCAGACCATGTTTCCTATTGTTGAAAACGCCGGACAGACCAAGAGCGCCATAGGCTAAGATGTAATCAATCAACATTTGAGGAACACTGATAATATAAGGATCTACAATTAACTGAAGAAGACCGTAGGATACTCCAGCAGTAATTCCTGCGCCTAAACCATATAAGTACCCGACTAGGCAAATGAAGAACATACTAAATAAGGTGACGGAACCACCCATAGGCATACGCCATAGCCTGATCATTGAAGTAATCATTGCTATCGCAATTGCCATAGAGGAAAAGACAAGTTGTTTCGTATCGGCCTTTTTGTTACTTTTTTGACGGAAAAGAAAAAAGCCTAGGACAAATATTAGTAACATGGTAACTGTTAAAGCTACATAACCTAAATTCGTCAATTCATAAGATCCTTCTGCGGCAACATATTTTGCAAAAATAGACATAAAAAAACCTCCTTAGATTGTACACGAGGAGGGAGCAATAATCATTACTTATGTAAGTATAGTATGTAATGAGTAAGCTTCCTTACGCCGGTATTATCCGGTTCAAGTATTGAGGGTTAGGTAACTTAAATTTACCAGTCTCAGCCTGAGGCTCCCCTAGCGTGTTATATAATCATATTGTAGAATTAAATATAACTGATACTATAGAAGATGTCAAGTGATAAATCAATGATTATTGAATTCCGTTATAAAATACATTTGTAGGAGTAGAAACGAGTAAAATATAAAAGCAGATTAGCAGTATGTTAACAGTAAGCATAATCATACTAAGTATTAATCCGACTAATCCTGTTGAAGGGTGTCTGTTGACAAGAGGACCAATCTTGGGTTTACTACATGCACCTACAACGGTACCAAAAATCCCAAATATAATACTAAAATAGATCCACGAGATATCTACTGCAATAAATATGACAAATGAAAGAGCTGATAAAATACCAAGCACAAGGGACGAGATAGCAAAACTATGATTCTCGTTTTGTGGTACATCATTTGAATTATTAAATGTTGAAGTCTTCTTGATAGAATATGATTGACTGTCCATATATACCTCCATAAACACTATGATTTTAGTATAGCATACCTATAAATAATAGAAAAGCAATTATGTGTAGCATATTATATAGAGTATTTCTATACATTTCAAAGAGTTCTCTGTATAATGATATAAGATAAGAATGGAGTGACGAGCACTTATGATTAGCAAGAAACTGGAAAAATTACGGAAAATGGATGTGGATCAATGCCTTTTTCTGATTGGCAATGTTTTCCTCTTTAGTGGGTTATTCATTGGAATTATACTTCTGATGGGACATATAACCATTGGTTCAGGACAGGATTGTATGTTCCATCGTTTTACAGGTCTATATTGTATGGGGTGTGGTGGTACGAGATCAATGTTGGCCTTCTTTCAAGGTGATTTGGTAAGGAGTATGAAGTATAATATTTTTACCACATTCGGACTGACTTATTATTTTCTTTTTATGGGCTCTCATTATTTAAGGGTTCTTACAAGGGGAAGATTAAAAGGAATTCATTTTAGAATGCTTTACATAATTATTGCAATTATTTTGTTGGTTGGTCACTTTATTATAAGAAATATCATGTTGTTAAACTATGGAAGAGTATTGTGGCCGGTTGCCTGAAGTAAAACAGAAGCTTATGAGTATACACAAGCTAAAGCATATTTTAATTACGTGATTGACATTGGAAAATTAATGCAGTAGAATAAGGACGTAAATTAAATAGAAAAGGTGATGTCAGTTCGGCATATCAGATGTTACACAATCAGTAACATAGGTATGACTGGAAAAGAGTAGGTAAAATCAATTCAATAGGTAAGAAAAGAGCTGTTTTACAGCTTATTTTTGATGCCTAAAGTTTGATTTTATTTTACTCTAAACTATTCTTCATCTTATGAAAGATTAGCCGTTGAGTAAAACTCTACGGCTTTTTCTTTTGCCCATGAAAGGAGAAAAAATGTATAGTGAAATTATTAAGAATCTAGAAAAACCCTCAATTTTTACAAAGTCAAAGGCAGAGTTTTGGAATGATGAATACATATCAAAACAAATGCTTAAAGCGCACCTGGATCCAAATTTTGACGGAGCTAGCAGAAAATTAGATTTTATTGAGAAATCCGTTACATGGATAAAACAACTTGTTCCACCTACCGATTATCCCTTACTTCTTGATGTTGGATGTGGTCCCGGTATATACGCCGAAAAATTCACAAAGGTTGGGTATCAGGTTACCGGAATAGACTTCTCAAGACGTTCCATTGAGTATGGAAAGCAATCTGCTTACAGTAAGAATTTAAACATTTCGTACGTATATCAAAATTATTTAGAGATGGAATTGGAGAGAAAGTTTGATTTTTCTACAATGATATATTGTGATTATGGGGCATTATCAACTGTTGATCGGCAAGTAATTCTTAGTAAGATTTATCGCCATCTTAAACCGGGTGGAAGATTGTTACTCGATGTATTTTCTATGGAAAGGTTTTCTGGCATTCGAGAGCAACAAACTTGGAAAGTATGTCATAATGGTGGTTTTTGGCGTGATGAAGAATATATAGAATTAAATGGGTTATATAAGTATGCAGAAAGTGTGACATTGGAGCTAATAACAATCATAACTAAAAATGAATTAACCCCATATTATTTGTGGAATCAGCATTATTCAAAAGAATCTTTAATACAAGAAGTTGAAAGGAATGGATTTAAAGTGTGTGGAGTATTTGGTGATGTTGCCGGAGGTATCTATACAACTGAAAATGATACCATAGCAATACTATTAGAAAAGTAATCATCTTAAGATACAAGATAGGAAGCAAAAAGGACTAAATCCTGAATTGATGTCAGATTTAGTCCTTTTTCATTGTAATAGTTAATATATGGAACGAAAGGTTGGATCATTAATTAATATAAAGTATTCAATAATAAACAATAAAATAGATGCAACACTGCCAATCGAGCCACAAATAATACCAGCAATTGCGGCACCTGTTAGTTTTCCAGAGCCAGTTTCCGTTTTTGGTCTTGATAAGAGCCCTAATATGATAGCAATGATTCCTGGAATAATTCCAATACCCCAACACCAGCTAATTGCTAGAGAAACAATACCAAGAACTAAAGAAGCAATTGCCATACCATTGGCAGGTGCAGGAGGTTGTTGGATACCACCGTTATTTCCGTAGTTCTGAAAAGTAGGTTGTTGACTATAGTATGTATTGTTATATCCTTGGTTATTTTCGTAATTAGGTGTATTGTTGGGATAGGTTTGCTGACCAGTCTCCATATTGTTGAAATAGTGAGGCTGCTCCCCCTGGTTATTACCTGTGTAACTTGATTTGTCAAAGTTGTTATCCAATTACTCGTCCTCCTTAATATATTATGTATATATAATAACATATTAATAATACGAATACAATTTTTATATGAAAATAACATTTAATAACAAATAATGATGTAATTTGGACAAAAAAAGCTTCCCATAGAATGAGAAGCTTTTGATATTTAACCTAATGAAACATCATCTACATAGAGAGTTCGTACTTCATTACTATTTCTTGTAGCGGTTGGTGCATCCACTTTCTTTTCCTCTTTGGAAGCTGTTTCCTTTTCAGAAGGTACCACACCATCTCTTATAGCAAAGAATTTAGCTGCAACCTGTGGGAAGAGAGCATAGCTTAATACATCTTCTTCAGATTTGGCGATGTCTTTGCATTCTTCACGATATTTTGGAAGTTCAGGTTCTAATAAATCTGCTGGACGGCAAGTAATGACAGCATCATTGCCGATAGCGAGCTTACGAACCTCTTCATTCACCTCTCCTGGAAGAAGACCATATTCTCCACGAAGTACGCCCTTCGACTCTTTAGAGAAGGTCTTATAGCGACTACCAGAAAGAACATTTAACACTGCTTGGGAGCCTACAATCTGACTGGTTGGAGTAACAAGTGGAGGATAGCCAAAGTCTTTACGAACTCTTGGAACTTCCTCTAATACGTCATAATATTTATTCTCTGCACCAGCCTGCTTTAACTGACTGATTAGGTTGGAGAGCATTCCACCTGGTACCTGGTAAAGAAGAGTATTAGTGTCTACAGAAAGAACCTTAGGATCTAATATTTTTTCCTCTTTTAAATGATCAGCAACTTTTCTAAAGTGTACTGCAGCATCATTTAATTTGCCTAAGTCTAGGCCGGAGTCATATGGAGTACCTTTTAATGTAGCAACTAGAGACTCTGTACAAGGCTGGGCGGTTCCATTCGCAAGTGGAGATAGGGCACAGTCTACGATATCAACGCCAGCTTGGATGGCCATAAGGTAAGTCATGTCTCCGGTGCCTGTTGTATTATGAGTATGAAGGTGAATAGGTACCTTAATGGTTTCTTTTAATTTACTGACTAACTCATAGGCATCAAATGGAAGCAATAGATTGGCCATATCTTTGATACAGATTACATCAGCGCCTAGATCCTCTAACGTTTTAGCAAGCTTTATAAAATACTCAGTGTTGTGAACAGGGCTTATGGTATAGCTAATGGCAGCTTCACATGTTCCACCTGCAGCTTTGGTGTATCGCATAGCAGCTTCCATATTTCTAACATCATTAAGAGCATCAAATATTCTAATTACATCGATACCATTTTCAACAGACTTCTTGCAGAAAGCTTCTACAACATCGTCAGCGTAGTGCTTATAACCTAGGATATTCTGACCACGAAGAAGCATCTGTAAAGGAGTTTTCTTAAGATATTTTTTAAGGGTTCTAAGACGCTCCCATGGGTCTTCATTAAGAAAACGCATACAGGTGTCAAAGGTAGCTCCGCCCCAACACTCAAGAGACCAGTAACCAACTTCATCTAAAGTCTCAAGAGCCGGAATCATATCTTCAATTCTCATTCTGGTAGCAGCCTGTGACTGGTGTGCATCACGTAAAATGGTATCTGTAATATGTATTGGTTTGTTTGTCATAGGATTTCTTCCTTTCTTAGAATAATGCTAACAGTACGCCAGCAGCGATGGCGGAACCAATAACACCGGCTACGTTAGGACCCATGGCATGCATCAACAAGAAGTTGGATGGATTCTCTTTTTGACCTACTATCTGGGAAACACGAGCAGCCATTGGAACTGCAGATACACCTGCGGAACCGATTAATGGGTTGATTTTCTGCTTTAAGAACAGATTCATAAACTTCGCCAGTAAAACTCCACCAGCAGTACCAAGACCAAAGGCTACAACGCCCATGCATAGAATCTTAATAGTGCTAATACTTAAGAAGGTGGAGGCTGTAGCTGTGGCACCAACAGAGATTCCAAGGAATACAGTAACAATATTCATCAGTTCATTTTGAACAGTCTTACTAAGTCTTTCTACAACACCACTTTCTCTAAATAAGTTTCCTAACATAAGGGAGCCTACCAGAGGGGTAGCAGATGGTACTAAGAAGGCTACAAAGATAGTGATGATAAATGGGAACAAAATCTTTTCCAATCTAGAAACTGGACGTAACTCCGTCATCTTAATACAACGTTCTTTCTTAGTTGTAAGTAATTTCATAATAGGTGGCTGAATTACTGGTACAAGAGCCATATAAGAATAGGCAGCTACTGCAATAGGCCCCAGCAATCCAGGCGCCAATCTTGTGGTTACGTAGATAGCAGTTGGGCCGTCTGCTCCACCGATAATACCGATAGAACTTGCTTCTTGAGGAGTAAATCCTAGATATCTTGCACCAACGAAGGTGATAAAGATACCTAATTGTGCAGCAGCACCTAATAGAAGGCTTTTAGGATTGGCAATCAGAGGACCAAAATCAGTCATGGCACCAACGCCAAGGAAGATTAAACAAGGATAGAGGCCGAGTTTAACTCCTAGATATAAATAGTCAATTAAGCCTGGAGTAAGATCTTTGTTTGCACCACCGAATAAATCCCAGTGAACATGTCCATCAGCAAATAAGGCTTCGTGGAACATCTCGGCTCCAGGTAAGTTGGTAAGAAGCATACCAAATGCAATTGGTAGTAATAAAAGTGGTTCAAAGCCCTTCTTTATAGCTAAGAAAGCTAATAAACATGCTATGAATATCATTATCAGCATTTTTGGGTCTTGTTGCAGTAGGTAAAAACCTGTCTGCTCTAAAAAATTTATTATAGTATCCATTTAGTTCTCCTCCATCCACTAATGAATTATTCCATTACACATAATAATGTTCCGGATTCAACACTAGCGCCTTTGGCAACATGAACAGATGCAATTTTTCCATCTCTTGGAGCCATAATTTCATTTTCCATTTTAAGTGCTTCTAAAATCATAAGTATCTGACCTTCTTTAACTACATCTCCGGCATTCACATTAATATTAAGGATTGTTCCAGGCATAGGACTGGAGATTTTCTCTCCTTCGATAGGGGTAGAAGTTGTTGGCTTCACAGAGGAAGTTGTAATATCTGATTCATTAATTTGTTCAATCTCAATTTCATATAAGGTGTTATTTACATTTACTCGATACTTTTTCATGGCATTATTTCCTTTCTTTCTGTATGATTTGTATGTATTGATAGTTGGTACAATAATCTTAAAGCTTTTTTACTGAATGAATCCTAATTGCGTTTACATCTGCTCCTAAATCTTCAGCGATTGCTGCAGATACAGCTGCTAACATCTCCTGACGATTTATGTTAGAATCGGATGCATTGCTACTAGATGGTATTTCAGATATTTTTGAAGATACTGTCTCGTTGGAAGCAAATTTGGTACACAAAAGACCCACTAGCTTACAAAGAATGATAATACAGAATAGGCCAATGAATACAATGCTCATTCCCATTAAAACAACAAATGTGTTAGGAATCGACAAAAACCACATTATTTTTAACACCTCCTTTTGAGTATATTAAAAAACGCCATTCGAATAAATTATATATAATTTACACATATAAAACAATTAAATTTGAATTTTCTTAACAAAATATTTATATAGAATATTAGTTATTTACGATATCTTAATACAAAATAGACATCAATTGTCTTATAATACTTGATGATATAAGATAAGTTTGTTCTGTCGAATAGGACAGAATATTGATTTGAAGGAGGAAATTGTAATATCTCATCAGATTTGATATAATAATGCAAAAGATGAATTTCTTAGAGTAACAAACGAGAAGAAAGGAAGCCATAAGGTAGATTATGTGGAAGTCAAAGAAAGGAAAAATAGTATTATCATGGAGAGGCACAGTTATTTCTATTGGCATTATGATAATGGCCATAGGCTTTACTTGCTTAATGAATCATTTGTGTAAAGGTGGAGAGACCTATGTTCCCATGATTTTTTTGCTTGCTGTATTCTTAATATCATTGTGGACCAATGGTTACATATATGGAATTATCGCTTCTGTAATGGGTGTTTTTTTTGTTAATTATGTATTTAGTTATCCGTACTTTGCTTTAGATTTTTCTGTAGATGGGTATCCCATAACCTTTTCTATTATGATAGCTGTTTCCCTCTTAACTAGCACCATGACGACGAATCTAAAACAGCATGAAAAATTGAAATTGGAAATGGAAAAGGAGAAGATGAAGTACAATCTACTAAGGGCAATTAGTCATGATTTAAGGACACCTTTAACCTCGATTATTGGAATAATCAATACAATAATAGAAAATTATAAAGTGGTAGAGTTAGAGGAAAGAATGAAATTACTAGGAGAGGCAAAAGAGGATGCTGAGTGGTTAATACGTCTGGTTGAGAATACTCTTCTCGTGACCAAAATGAGTTCCACGGAATCAGAGCTTCACCTACAAGATGAGGTTGTAGAAGAAATTGTTTCGGAAGCAGTTCAGAAGTTTCATAAGCATTTTCCTGGACAAAAAGTTCAGGTTAAGGTACCGGATGAGTATCTGATTGTTCCGATGGATGGTATACTGATTGAAGAGGTTCTTACCAATCTTTTGGAGAACTCAGTGAAACATTCAAAAGGCTTACCGAAAATAGATTTGACTGTTGTAAAGACAGGGAATTACGCTGAATTTACTGTTAGGGATTATGGACAGGGATTCAAAAAAGAAGAAATATCTAGATTGTTTGAGGATTATTTTATAACCTCAGTTGATAAGAACAATGATGGTAGTAAAAACATGGGAATTGGATTATCACTTTGTAGAACAATTATTACAGCTCACAACGGAAAAATGAATGCTAGGAATGCCAAAGGAGGAGGAGCCGTTGTTACCTTTTCCTTGCCATTAAGAAAGGAGTAAGTAATATGTCAAATAATCAAACCGTACTTATCATAGAAGATGAAAATAGTATTAGTAATTTTATGACGACAATACTCAATGCAAATCAATATCAGGTGATCCATGCAAAAAACGGATCAGAAGCAATGATGATGATTACCTCCTATTGCCCAGATATTATTCTATTAGATTTAGGCTTACCGGACATTGATGGTATCAATATTATTCGATTTGTTAGGGAATGGTCGGAGGTCCCAATTATTGTAGTTTCTGCCAGAGGCCATGAACGAGATAAGGTGGAAGCTTTGGATTTGGGAGCAGATGATTATATTACAAAGCCATTTGCCACTTCAGAGCTACTAGTTCGGATACGAACTGCACTGAGGCATGCCATGCGGGTAGAAAATATGAACATGAATAGGGAAGATACATATGCTGTAGGTGATTTGTATATTGATTTTAATAAAAGGGAAGTCAGAGTTGATAACAAGCTGGTTCATTTGACACAGATTGAATATAAGATAGTGTCAATGCTTTGTCATTACGCAGGAAAGGTGTTGACTTATGATTATTTAATCAATAATATCTGGGGGCCGCATGCTAAGTGTGATAACCAGATTCTAAGAGTTAACATGGCAAATATTCGTAGAAAATTAGAAAAGAATCCAGCGGAACCTGAGTATCTCTTTACCGAAGTGGGAGTAGGTTATCGCATGCTTGACGAAAAATAGAGTTACAGCATTTAATGTAAGACGAAATGGAAGGGAGACTGTAATATGGTACAGAGAACAGCACAAAAAGCTTATAGAAAAAAGACATTGTTCTGTATTGTATTAGCAGTCTTTTTCTGCGCTTTTACCATTATATTACATATGCCTAAGACAGTGATAAACAGTCAGCAGAGTACATCAAATGAAGAGACTGGTCAAGGAACCGCCGCTGATGAGGGGAATATGGCATCAGCTATGTCCAACAATGATCTTATGTTTGGAAGTGTTATGGTCAATGAGATGAGAACAGGAAGCAGTCAGCACTTGTTGCAGGCTGTATGTTGGAATAAATCAGCGGCCCCAGTGATGAGATTTGTTCTTTCTTGGCTTGTTTTATTCTCCATGATTCATCTTTTGATTATTTATTGGTATTTTATTCGGGCAGATAAGTACTTAATCTGCAAACTCTGTTTATATATAGTTTTAAATTATATCCATAAGTGTGATGGAAAGAAATCTGTCTATTCTTGTTACTATTAATAATATAATATGATTGGAGATAATTATGAAAAAAGTACGTTATAAATTTTTAATTGGTGTGCCAATTATTTTAGCTTTATTGCTATTGGCAATATTTGGCCTTGGAAGTATGAAAGGGGCAAAGAATATCCGTTTGGGGATCGATACAAGAGGTGGAGTAGAAGCAGTCTTTACTCCTGTTGATTTAAAAAGGGACCCTACAGATAAGGAAATGGAAAGCTCAAAAAGAGTTATAGAGCTAAGAATGGATGGTCAGAACATATTAGACCGTGAGGTTACCATTGATAAGAAAAATAATGCCATCATTGTTAGATTTCCTTGGAAATCTGATGAGAAAGAGTTTGATCCTAATGAAGCCATTAAAGAGCTAGGTGCTATGGCTAAATTAACCTTCCAGGATGATGCAGGGAAGGTGTACATAGATGGAAGTTCTGTTGCAGATGCAAAGGCTGGCCTAGATCCAGAGAACAATAAGCCTGTTGTTGATTTGGAATTTAACCCCGAAGGAACAAAACAGTTAGAAGAGGCTACCAACGCCTTGTATGGTAAGACCTTGATTATCAAGATGGATGAAACGCAGATTTTTAGTGGAACAGTTTCCGCTAGAATTACGGATGGTAGAGCACAGATTACAGGTTTGGATACGATGGATGAAGCAACGAAGCTTGCTGCTAATATTAACGCAGGAGCTTTGCCATTCTCCCTTCAGACGTCCAATAATAGTACCATTAGCCCAAGCTTAGGTCAGGATGCATTAAAAATTATGATTTATGCTGGCTTAATCGCTTTTGTTCTAGTTATGATTTTTATGATTGGATATTATCGTTTACCTGGCTTTATCAGTATTATCACCCTGATTTTCCAGGTATCCGTACAGTTACTTTGCTTATCCGTTCCACAGATGACTTTGACCTTACCTGGTATTGCTGGTCTGATTCTTTCTGTTGGTATGGCCGTAGATGCCAATATCATAATTTCTGAGCGTATTAGTGAAGAAATTAAAAAGGGAAAAACCATTCGAAGTGCCATTGTAGTAGGAAATCACAATGCCTTTTCTTCTGTATTGGATGGTAACTTGACGACAGCAATAGTTGCAGTCATCTTAATGATTTTTGGTTCTGGAACAATGCTAAGTTTTGGTTATACGTTACTTACCGGTGTTATCTTGAACTTGTTAGTAGTACTTATTTCCAAACAATTATTAACTGGAATTCTAGGCTTTGAACGATTTAATAAAGAAAAATTCTTCTTAAAGAAAAAAGATCTAAAACAACTTCATTTTTATAAAAAGAGATGGTATGCATTTGGGTTATCCATAGGTATTGTAGTCGTTGGATTTATACTTTGCTTTGTCAAAGGTGTTAAGCTAGATACTATGTTTTCCGGTGGTGCAATCTTAAAGTACAGTTATGAAAAGGAGGTAGATGTTGCTGCTTCAACAAAAGCAGTAAGTGATACCATTGATCGGACCTGTAATATTCAGTTGACAAATGATTTATCTAATAATTCCGATAAGATGGTGGTAACCTTAGCTGGAAAGCAAGGTCTATCTTCCCAGAATCAGGACAAGCTTTTTGATGCTTTAAAGAAAGCAAATCCTAATTCTGACTTAAAGCTTGTGGAATCCTACGTTGTGGAACCATATATTGGTAAACAAGCTTTGCAGGATTCGGCAATTGCAATTATACTTGCCATGATATTCATCACCCTATATGTTTGGGTAAGATTTAGATCCATTGGTGGGTTGTCTGCAGGACTTATGTCTTTGGTATCCTTAATTCATGATGTGTCTTTCGTCTTCTTTACCTTTGTTGTATTTGGAATTCCTTTAAATGATGCCTTTGTAGCTGTTACACTGACCATACTCGGATATTCCATTAACGATACCATTGTTATGTTTGACCGAGTTCGTGAGAATAACAGAAGTGTGGAGTATAAAGGACAGAGCATCGATAGTGTAGTGGAGCATAGTATTACCCAGACGTTCTCCCGTTCGATCAATACTTCAATTACCACTACAATGTGTATTTTGTGCGTGTTAGTTATGGCCATTTTATATGGTATATCATCTATTCGTGTCTTTGCTTTGCCTATGCTCCTTGGTTTGGTAAGCGGATGTTACAGTTCCGTATTTTTAGCAGGTCCTTTGTGGGTACGTTGGAAACTGAGAAAGAAGAGGGCATAGGATGGATTCGATTGTACAAAGTATAACCGATATGATGTCAGGTTCTGTACCACATGAACTCATTGTTTTTATAATATCAATGGTTCCTATTCTAGAATTAAGAGGTGGGCTGGTAGCAGCCTCCCTCTTAGATATAGAGATGTATCGTGGGGCATTATTCTGTATCATAGGCAATATACTGCCAATTCCTTTTATCCTGCTATTTATTATCCCAATTATGCGTTGGATGAAGACAAAACCTGGTTTTAGAAAGATTGCAGCCTGGTTAGAGAGAAAGTCGGAAAGTAAAGGGGATAAACTTGGGAAATACGAATTTTGGGGACTATTAATCTTTGTCGGGATTCCCTTACCAGGAACAGGGGCATGGACAGGGGCTCTAGTGGCAGCGTTCCTTGGAATTAAATATAAGAAAGCGCTTCTTGCTATTGTTGGAGGAGTCTTTCTTGCTGCAATTATCATGTGTGTTCTTGCATATGGAATACCAGCACTATTTTCATTATTTAATTAAAGATACTCTCCAAAAGCAAAAAATGAAAGGTTCAGGTGTGATATGAATTTTTTTAATCTCTTAACTTTACTGGGAGGATTAGCATTCTTCCTATATGGAATGACAGTAATGTCAAATGGCTTGGAAAAGATGACAGGAGGAAAGCTGGAACGAGCACTAAGAAGTATGACGTCTAACCCTCTTAAGGGTATTGCCCTTGGAGCTGGTATCACTATTGCAATACAATCATCATCGGCTATGACAGTTATGTTAGTTGGCTTTGTAAATTCCGGAATTATGGAACTAAAGCAAACAGTAAGTGTTATTATGGGATCTAATATAGGTACCACGCTGACTGCATGGTTATTGTCTCTTACCGGAGTTGGTGACGATAATTTTTTCGTCAGTCTGTTGAAACCTTCGTCATTTTCCCCTGTTATTGCACTGGTAGGTATCTTGATGATTATGCTTTCTAAAAGCACTAAGAAGAAAGATATCGGGAATATCATGTTAGGCTTTGCAATTTTAATGTATGGAATGGATCTTATGGGTGCAGCAGTAGAACCATTAAAGGATATGCCAGAGTTTACGAAGATACTGACACACTTTAATAATCCTATTTTAGGTGTGGCTACTGGTGCTATCTTTACTGGTATTATTCAAAGCTCAGCAGCCAGTGTAGGTATTCTGATTGCTCTGTCCGGTACAGGCTTAATTTCTTATGGTATGGCTATGCCAGTTATCTTTGGTCAAAATATTGGTACTTGTGTTACTGCTCTATTGTCTAGTATCGGCGTAAATAGAAATGCTAAGAGGGTAGCAATTATTCACATTAGTTTTAATATGATAGGAACGGTTGTATGGCTAACGGTATTCTATTTATTAAACTATTTTATTGGTTTTGCTTTTGTAAAATTGCCTATCAATGAGGTGGGTATTGCAGCAATTCACAGTATTTTTAATCTTTGTACAACTTTATTATTGTTGCCGTTTATGAAGCAACTTGAGAAGTTATCCAGGTGGGTAATCAAGGATAAGAAAAATGAGAAAGAGCTAGCAAATGAAATTGCATTTATTGACCAACGCTTACTTGCGACTCCTTCTGTGGCTATTGGCGAATGTGATTCTAAGGTTAAGGAGATGGCAAAGGTTGCGCAGAATTCCATAAAGAAAGCTATTCACCTTCTGTCTGATTACTCTGCTGAGGAATATGAGCAAATTAAGAATAGTGAGGAACAGATTGATCACTATGAGGATATTCTTGGGACATATTTAATTCAACTTAGTGGTAAGGAACTAACGGATCGTGACAGTCAAAAGATCAATAACCTGCTTCATGTGATTGGCGATTTTGAACGTCTTGGTGATCATGCTGTGAATATACTGGAGCTTGCACAAGAGATATTTAAGAAACAGCTTGTCTTTTCAGACCAGGCAAAAGAAGAGCTCAAAGTGATGACAGACGCAGTTTTGGAAATTCTAGATAATACCATTGAATCCTTCCAAAAGGATGATATTAAGATGGCAAAAGAAATTGAACCTTTAGAACAGGTAATAGATGATTTGGAAGAAAAACTAAAGAATAGGCATATAAAAAGACTACAGGATGGGGCTTGTAGTATCACCCAAGGCTTTGTATTTGTAGATTTACTGTCTAATTTTGAAAGAGTTTCTGATCATTGTTCTAACATTGCGGTTAGTATGATTCAGACCCAATCATCAAGCTATGAGGTACATGAATATCTTCATAGCATTACAACACTTGAAAATAAAGATTTTATACAAACCAGAGAGCAATATAGTAAAAAGTACATGATATAACACTTACAAAGCCCGGTTCCGAAAGAACCGGGTTTTGTTTTAAAATAAGGATAATAATTCCAAAAAAGGGATAGAGTAATGAGAAAGAAAATGATATAATTAAGTTAATTCAATATACAGATTATATTCAAGCATGTGAAGGGGAAAGGAGAGTCTAGATGAATTTACTATTGACAGCCTTTAAGGGAAATAACAATTCTTCAAAAATATTATTGGATTTAATCTCTTCCAAACGTGGAGTAGATGAGTTGTATTTGGAGAATGATTTTCATCACTGTGTATCCCAGTTGAATCGTCAACTAGACCTAAGGACTTATGATGTCATTTTTTCTTTTGAACAAAATCTGGATAGTGATAAAATTGTTATAGCTACCACAGCCCAAGTGGATAGTAATACTTTTGTGACAGTGTATTCAGTCAACACATTGTACCAGTTTCTGAGGGACCGGAATTATAAAGTGGAATTGTCGAATACTGCAGGTACGCAACTACCTAATCATCTATATGCAGTAGGGCTAGATAGAATTGTAAGGGAGTCTTTGTCAACAAAGATGGTTTTATTACATATTCCTAGTATTTCTGCTATCGATATTTTGAGCTTAGCGAAGGATTTATCTTATTATTTGAGTAATATATAAGAAGAATACAAATAATTATTGTTTTTTCAAACTTATATTGGAAAATATTATGTGTTGTGATAAAATAAATATGTTATTGTGATTGTATCGGTAATTACCCTAAAGATGAAGGATAATAAATATAGGAGGAAAGTGTATGGGGTTTTTTAAAGATTTTAAAGATGATCTGTCACAGGTGGTAAACGAGTTGCTTCCGGATGATGTGTTTTCCGATCGTGATGAGGAACTTCTTTTTAAGGATGATGAGGTAGTGGATACCTTAGATGACTTAGATTTGCAGAAAGAAACTCTGGATATGCAGGTGTATGCCATAGACCATGACAGAGCAGATAAGATTGATGCCAATGTAGAGGCTTTCTTACAGAAGGTGAAAGCGCTAGATGAAGGTAAGAATCTTGATGACGACATGGATTTTAAGTTAGATTATGAGATGGAATCAGAGGATGAGCTACTTTTTGCCGATGCAGTGGATAGTGCTATGGACGCTGCCAAAGAGGAAGATTATTTCGTTAATGGCACGGAATCCGAAATAGCCTCAGAAGATGATTTAAATCTTACTGATGATATTGATGAAATAGAGGTAAATAATATGATAAGTTCTATAGATAATGAGGAGGACGAAATGATTACAGAGATAGCGAATGAAAAAGAACAAGTTAATGATGTGGTTGGTCTTCAGGAAGTAAAAGAAGATAAAACAGTTAGCGTCACTGATGTAACAGTTATTGGAAAGAATACTGTAATTAACGGAAGTATTACTTCTGGTGGTGGTCTTGAAGTATATGGTAAGGTAGAAGGCGACATTGAATGTGGTGGCAAGCTAATTATTAATGGTGTTGTGAAAGGCAATTCTAAAGCCCAGGAAGTTTTTGTTAATGCAAAACGTTTGGAAGGCAATGTGGAAAGTACTGGAAACATTAAAGTGGGACAAGGTACTGTAATTATTGGTGATATCAATGCAAGTGCAGGTGTTATTGCTGGAGCAATTAAGGGCCAGATTGATGTGAATGGAGCTGTTGTATTGGATACTACCGCTATCGTAAAAGGAAATATTAAAGCAAAATCTGTACAGATCAATAATGGAGCTGTGGTAGACGGTTATTGTTCTTTGGTTTATGCAGATGTTAATCTGGAAAATATTTTTGATGAAGAGTAATTTGTACATAATATAATTAAAGCATATTATTAAAGTGGCTTCCTATTTTAGGAAGCCTTTGTTGTATGGGAATTATAAAACTAACCTAGCAAAAACAAAGAGATGGCCATTGGCCTCGTATTTAAGAAATACGACAGCCCCCTTTTCTTAACTAAGAATATATGGTACAATAGGAAAAGCTTTGGAGAAATGGAAAGAAAGGATGTTTTAGATGGATAGAGATGGTAGTGCGATACCTAAATTATTAAGTCAAATACAGCGTAATGAGATTATCACTACGATTAAATACACAAATGTTTCTTTTGGTACTTTAGGGTATTTTTATGATGTAAGAAGTCTTATGAGTGAGAAACTGTTAAACAACGAAGAAGGATTTGATGCTCAGAACTTTACAGTGGGAAAAGAACAGGGAGTTGTTAAGAAGATTAGCAAAGCTCTGCTGGGTGATTCTCGTGTGATTAATTGTGTAGAGGAAACCTCTACAAAAGTGGAGAATCTGGATAAGTTTTTAAAGAACCTTACTGTGATAGGTAATGCGCTGGAGAATAAAGTGATACTTGGGCAGCCATTAAATTGCCAGGTATATCTGGAGCTACCTCGTGGCAATCGACTTACCATTAAGAATGCAAAATTGTCGGAAGGTACTGAATTTGTAGTACAAAATAAGTACAATATATATAATACAGAGGGCTTTATTCTAGCTTTTGTGACAGATGAATGGAAATTGTCCATAGTGCCTGAAGCAAAGGATGGAATGAAGGGATCTGGAGAAGTGTATCTATATGTGGCAGAAGGCAATATGGTTAGAAGATATCTGGCTACAAGCTTCTTTGATATAACTCCAATCCTAATGATGTATAAGGGCTAGATTCTAATTTTAGTTGAAAAACAGCTAGAATTATTATATAATTATATGCAAGTTATTTATCACAATATTTACTATTCTTAAAACAATGTGTACAAAAATAATATATAGGATGAACAGTTCCATACTAGTATAGAAAGGCATGAGTAAACCGTGGAGGATTATAAGAGAGTATTTCTTAAGTTAAGTGGAGAAGCATTAGCAGGTGAAAAAAAGACAGGATTTGATGAGGAAACTTGTCTTAAGGTTGCCAAACAAGTAAGAGAATTAGTGAATCGTGGAGTTCAGGTTGGCATTGTAATCGGTGGTGGTAACTTCTGGAGAGGAAGAACCAGTGAAACTATTGATAGAACCAAGGCTGATCAGATAGGTATGCTGGCTACGGTTATGAATTGTATCTATGTCTCTGAGATATTTAGACATGTAGGTATGAAGACGCAAATTTTAACACCTTTTGAATGCGGATCCATGACCAAGCTGTTCTCTAAGGACAGAGCAAATAAATATTTTGATAAAGGTATGGTTGTATTCTTTGCAGGTGGTACCGGACATCCTTATTTTTCAACAGATACCGGTATTGTGTTAAGAGCCATAGAGATGGACGCTGATGTTATTCTTTGCGCGAAAGCAATTGACGGCGTATATGATAGTGATCCTAAGAAGAATAAGGATGCTGTTAAGTATGATGAAGTATCTTTTGAAGAGGTGATTGAGAAGAAGCTTGCGGTGATTGATTTGACTGCATCTATTATGTGTCTTGAGAATAAGATGCCTCTTTTGGTATTTGGATTGAATGAAGAAGATAGTATTGTGAATACTGTTTCTGGCAAATTTACTGGAACAAGAGTAACAGTATAATATTACAAAAGGTTTATGGAAGATTATAAATAGGAGGGTTCAAAATGGATTCAAGAATCGAGCAATATGAAGTAAAGATGAATAAAACTGTTGATGCACTTAAGGAGGAGTATGTATCCATCCGAGCTGGACGAGCTAATCCACATATTCTGGATAAGATTCGTGTAGATTATTATGGACAACCATCTACGTTACAATCTGTAGCCAATGTATCCGTTCCAGAACCTAGAGTCATTATGATTCAACCATGGGAGAGTAGCTTAATTAAAGAAATTGAGAAGGCTATTTTAGCTTCTGATGTAGGAATTACTCCATCCAATGATGGTAAGACAATTCGACTTGTATTTCCTGAGTTAACCGAGGAAAGACGTAAGGAACTAGTAAAGGATGTTAAGAAGAAAGCCGAGAATGCGAAAGTTGCTATTCGTAATATTCGAAGAGATGCTAATGATTCATTTAAAAAGATGAATAAGTCTAGTGAGGTTACTGAGGACGAATTGAAGACTTTAGAAGATAAAATTCAAAAAGCTACAGATAAGTTTGTTGCTGAGATTGACAAGACTATGGAAGCAAAATCAAAGGAAATCTTAACAGTATAAGCTTTCTGACCATAGGGGCGTATTTTGTAAAGCAAAATACGTCCTTTAGTTGTGTGAGCGGAGAGTTCTGTAGTTAAAATCCTTTTTCAAATATAGGAGGTTTGCAATGAGTGGTAGAAATGGTGACGAAAAGTTAAGAGTGCCAAGGCATGTTGCCATTATTTTAGATGGAAATGGGCGGTGGGCAAAAAAAAGATTTATGCCTAGAAATTATGGTCATGCCCAAGGTAGTAAGAATGTGGAACGTATCTGTGAGGAAGCTTACAATATGGGAATTGAGTATCTAACGGTCTACGCTTTTTCTACTGAAAACTGGGGAAGACCTCAGTCAGAGATAGATGCTTTAATGAAACTTCTTCGTAACTATATGAAGGATTGTGTTAAGACGACGACTAAGAATAATATGCGTGTTCGAGTGCTTGGTAATATTGATGGGCTAGATGAAGACTTAAGAACAAGCATCCGTGATTTAGAACGTATCTCCGCATCCAATACAGGACTTAATTTCAATATTGCTTTAAATTATGGCAGTAGAGATGAGATTTTAAGAGGAATTAAGAGATTGCTTGTGGATTATGAAAAGAAATTAGTAAAGCAAGAGGATATAGATAGTGAGTTGTTTTCTGATTATCTCGACACGAAAGGTATTCCTGATCCTGATTTATTAATCCGAACCAGTGGAGAACAGAGATTGTCTAACTATCTGTTATGGCAACTTGCATATACAGAAATCTATTTTACTGATGTACTTTGGCCAGATTTTAATAAAAAGGAATTAATAAAGGCGATTGATTATTATAGTAGTAGGGATAGAAGATACGGTAAAATTTAGGGGGAAACAGTATGTTTATTACACGCTTGATAAGTGGAATCATATTATTAGCCATTATGATCAGCACGGTTATAATTGGTGGAGATGTTTTATTTGCATTAGTGGTTCTGATTAGTCTAATAGGTCTTATGGAATTATATCGTGTTATCAATATTCACAAGACTATATTAGCCTTAGGTGGATATCTTGCCACGATAGCTTTGGATTTTTCGATTCGTTTTCAGCACACAGATTATATGTTTTATACAATTGTTGTCTTGCTCTTGCTAGTAATGGCGATTTATGTTATCTTATATCCTAAATATAAATCAGACCAGATTGCTATGACGATATTTGGATTTGTATATGTTTCTGTTATGCTGTCCTATTTGTATCAGCTTAGAATTCTGGAGAGTGGTGTATATTTAATCTGGTTGGCATTCATTGGAGCCTGGGGTTCTGACACCTGTGCATACTGTGTAGGTATGTTGGTTGGAAAACACAAGCTTCCAAGCGAGTTAAGTCCTAAGAAATCTATTGAAGGATGTATTGGTGGTGTTGTTGGCGCAGCATTGATTGGATTCATCTATGCCACAATCTTTAAGAGCCATCTGACTACCATTGATCACCCACAGTTAAGTCTTGCAATTATTGGAGCTGTTTCCAGTATCCTTTCCCAAATTGGTGATTTGGCAGCTTCTGCAATTAAAAGAAATCATGGTATCAAGGATTATGGTAGATTAATTCCAGGCCATGGAGGTATTTTAGATCGTTTTGATAGTATTATATTTACCGCTCCTATCGTTTATTTACTTTTAATGACTATTCTTTAAGGAATGGTCTTGGCAATGGTTTGCTTTATTGGAAGAAAAGCCTTGGTGGACTGTAGAGCGTCTTTAGATGTATTATGTCAGAAAGTTTAGAGCCGCTACAGCAAAAATTTTAAGGCATACTTGATTAATAGTTAGGAAGTTAGGAATATGAAAAAGATAGTTTTACTTGGGTCTACCGGTTCTATTGGAACTCAGACTTTGGATATTGTCCGGTATAATAAAGATATACGTGTAACTGCAATGGCAGTTGGAAGTAATATTACAAAGCTAAAAGAGCAAATTGAAGAGTTCTTGCCTGAAATAGTTTGTGTATATGACCATGAGAAAGCGAAAGATTTGAGAGACCAGCTTGGTCATATACCTGTTAAGGTAGTATCTGGAATGGAAGGTCTGATTGAATGTGCTACCATAAAGGAGGCTGAGATCGTTGTAACTGCTATGGTAGGGATGATAGGTATTCTACCTACTATTGAAGCAATTAAGTCTGGCAAGGATATTGCTCTTGCTAATAAGGAGACTTTAGTAACTGCCGGTCACATTATTATGCCATTGGCAAAAGAAATGGGTGTGTCTATTCTACCAGTGGATAGTGAGCATTCTGCAATATTTCAGTGTCTCCATGGAGAAAATAGAGACCAGATAAGCAAGATTATTCTTACTGCCTCTGGAGGTCCATTCCGTGGAAGAAAAAAAGAAGAATTAGAGCATATTCAGGTAGAGGATGCCCTAAAGCATCCCAACTGGTCTATGGGGCAAAAAATCACCATAGATTCTTCTACCATGGTGAATAAAGGATTGGAAGTTATGGAGGCCAAATGGCTTTTTGGTGTAAATCTAAATCAGATAGAAGTAGTCGTGCAGCCTCAAAGTGTTATCCACTCCATGGTTGAATTTGCAGATGGAGCAGTAATGGCGCAACTTGGGACACCTGATATGAGATTGCCAATACAATATTCACTGTATTATCCCGAAAGGAAGATGCTTCCCGGAAAAAGGCTTAATTTCTATGAACTGGGTGATCTTACCTTTGAAGCACCGGATTTGGAGAACTTTCCGGCGCTCAAGCTGGCTTATGAAGCCGGGTATCAGGGTGGGAGTGTACCAACCGTATTTAATGCGGCTAATGAAAGAGCAGTGGCAATGTTTTTGAAACGTCAGATTGGATATCTGGACATTGTTAGAATTATTGAGAAGTCAATGAGATGCCTTGATATTGTGAAGGAACCTTCTTTGGAGGAAATTCTAAGTATTGAACAAGACACATATGATTTTATTGAGAGTTCTTGGAGGAGTAAGTGTTAAGACAGCAGGATTTAGGAGGGCTAGATGAAGATAGTCATAGCGTTACTGGTATTTAGTATAATAGTTTTATTCCATGAATTAGGTCACTTTCTTCTAGCGAAGAAAAATGGAATTATGGTAAATGAGTTCTCACTTGGGATGGGACCGCGTTTACTCAGTTTTAAGAAAAAAGAAACAAGGTATTCTATAAAGTTATTTCCTATTGGTGGTTCCTGTATGATGCTTGGGGAGGATGAAGAAAACAAGGATCCCAGGGCTTTTAATAATAAAGGTGTCTGGGCCAGAGCCTCAGTAATAGCTGCAGGTCCAATTTTTAACTTTATATTGGCTTTTATATTGGCTATGTTTGTGATTGGGTTTACTGGAATTGATGATAACCCTAAGATAACTAATGTTACAGAAGGGTTTGCTGCGGAGCAGGCTGGGTTAAGAGAAGGTGATGTGATCACCAAGATCAATGGTTCGAAAATTGGCATCTCTCGTGATATTAGTGTGTATTTTCAGTTCCATCCGTTAAATGATGATTCTCCTATTGAAATTACATTTAAGAGAAATGGAGAAAGTCATACTGCCACCTTAACTCCAACAAGTTATGAAAAATTTCTTCTTGGTTTTGGCTATACGGCTGATGAGAATCCATGTGAATTATCATCTATCACCGAGGATGGGGTTTTTGAAAAAGCTGGTATTAAGTCAGGAGATATTCTTGTGGCGGTGAACGATCATGCCATAGCAACAGGTGCGGATCTTGCTCAGTATATGAATAAGTACCCTCTTAGTAATACGCCTGTAAAGGTTACCTATGAAAGAGATGGTAAGGAAAATACGGTTCAGGTAACACCAAAGTCAAGTGGCATGCAGTATACCCTTGGTTTGAGTTATAATCAAGATCGTTCCGGCATTGAAAAGAACCCTCTTCGTATTATTAGTGGCAGCTATAGAGAAGTAAAGTTCTGGATTAAGACTACGGTTGCCAGTGTTGGTCAATTGATTACCGGGCAAGTATCAAAAGATGATATTAGTGGTCCAGTAGGAATTGTTAATATGATTGGAGACTCTTATGAGGCAGCCAAGGCTGTGGATATGAAGGCGGTCTTTATTCAACTTGCTTATATTATAATCTTATTAAGTGCCAATTTGGGAGTGATGAATTTATTACCGTTCCCAGCTATTGATGGTGGACGTCTTGTGTTCTTACTCATAGAGGCAATTCGTGGTAAACCAATCTCTCCAGAAAAGGAAGGTTTAGTGCATTTTATCGGATTTGTATTATTGATGCTTCTAATGGTATTTGTTGTATATAATGATCTAATTCATATATTTGGGTAAAAAATAGGCTGTCAACAGGCTGTGTCTGTTGGCAGTTTTTTGTCTATCAATGAATGAGGGGACATAAGAAGTGGGTTAACATAAATTCATTTTTAAATGAAAATGTGATATAATATTCAATGGTATAAGTAAAAGCCAGTAAAGGAGAGAAACTTATGTTAAGAAACGAGACAAAAGTAATTCGAATTGGTGATAAATATATTGGTGGCGATTATCCACTTTTAATACAATCTATGACAAATACGAAGACAGAAGATGTGAAAGCAACCGTGGAACAAATTCTTAGACTTGAGGATGCTGGTTGTGACATTATTCGTCTTGCAGTTCCTACAATGGAGGCAGCAGAAGCTTTTGGTCAAATAAAAAAGCATGTTCACATTCCTATGGTGGCAGATATTCATTTTGATTATCGTCTCGCATTAGAAGCCATGAAGCATGGTGCTGATAAGATACGAATAAATCCTGGTAATATTGGTTCTGTTGAGCGAGTGAAAGCTGTTGTGGATATGGCTAAGGAAAAAGAAATTCCTATTCGAATCGGTGTCAATAGTGGTTCCTTAGAGAAACCAATTTTGGATAAATACGGGAAAGTAACAGCGGAAGGGATCGTGGAAAGTGCCTTAGACAAGGTAACCATGATAGAGGATTTGGGCTATGATAATCTGGTGATTAGTATTAAGTCTTCTAATGTATTAATGTGTGTGGAGGCTCATAAGTTGATAGCTAAAAAGACGTCCTATCCGCTTCATGTAGGTATCACGGAATCCGGAACCTTGCATTCTGGTAAGGTGAAGTCAAGTGTTGGTCTCGGAATTATCCTGAAAGAGGTTATTGGCAACACCATTCGTGTTTCTCTGACAGGAGATCCTGTCGAAGAGATAAAGACTGCTAAGGTTATTTTAAAGAGTTTAGACTTAAGAAAAGGTGGCGTAGAAGTGGTTTCTTGCCCAACCTGTGGAAGAACGCAGATCAACCTAATTCATCTTGCTAATCAAGTGGAGACTATGGTGCAAGGCTATGATTTGGACATAAAGGTAGCAGTAATGGGTTGCGTGGTAAATGGGCCTGGAGAGGCGAGGGAAGCCGATATCGGTGTTGCCGGAGGACGAGGAGAAGGTCTTATAATTAAAAAGGGTCAGGTAGTTAAAAAAGTTCCTGAGGCAGAATTGCTAAACGAACTCCGTCTAGAACTAGATCATTGGAAGAAGTAGTATGAAGAGGGGAAACTATGTTATTTTTTGATTCATTTGATCAATTTGATGTTCATCAAAAATTGGTGGAGCTGTTTCAGTTTGTGGAAGTAACAAAGGTTACCCTGAAACAGGCTACCAAAGTGATTACTATTCATATAGAAAGTGAAAATATTATTCCCTATCAGTATTTGAAGACCATGGAAAGACAGATGGAAAGAAGACTTTTTCCTGGTTGGGTTATAGAATTGAAAGAACATTATAGCCTAAAATACAACAATAATCTGTCTGAGGTAATGAAACGATATAAGAATACCTTAGGTGAAGAATTAAAGGAACAGAGTGCCATATTGTCCTTTTATATCAGTAATGAGCAGTACAAGATTAAAGATAACACAATAACGATTCAGATGGAGAATAATTTTATCTCTAAAACTTATTTTCAAACTTTGAATCAATTTCTGACTTCTGTGATGGAGGATAGGTTTGGGTTGAGTATCTTTGTGACACAGGAACTATACGAACCAGAGAAGAAAGAAGAAGAAGAGGATTATAATGCAGCCATGGCAAAGCACAGGCAGTTAAAGAAGGAAGAAGAAGCGGCCATAGCAGGAGAGCATCAGGAGGCAAATTCTCTAGAAAAGATAAGAAATGCAGAAAAAGTATCTTCTCATAAAGAAAGCCGTGTTAATCTTAGTAAAGCGAATGCAGGTTTTGGTGAGAAAAAAGAAACTGGTGGTTATAAAACTAAATTTGGAGACGACAGGAAAGGTCAATATATTCCTAAACGTAAATTGCCAGAAGATCCAAGTGTAGTATATGGACGTAATTTTGAAGGTGACCTAGTAGCGATTAATGATATTCAAGATGAGATTGGTGAAGTAGTCGTACATGGTAAGATCATAACTACAGAGGCTAGGGAGCTTCGGAATGAGAAAACACTGTTTATCTTTTCTCTTACCGATTTTACAGATAGTATCAGCGTGAAGTTGTTTTTGAATGCAGAGGAAGCGCCAAAGACAATGGAGGCACTGACTAAGGGTAATTTTGTGCTTTTAAAGGGGATGGCTATGTATGATAGCTACTCCAAAGAGATAAGCATTGGTTCCGTAGTGGGGATTAAGAAAACCTCTGACTTTACCACAAAACGTATGGACAATAGTGAAGAAAAGCGTGTTGAGCTTCATTGTCATACAGTCATGAGTGATATGGATGCGGTTACCAATGTAAAACCGTTAATAAAACGTGCTTTAGAATGGGGACATCCTGCCATTGCTATCACAGATCATGGAGTGGTGCAGTCCTTCCCAGAAGCCAATCACGCCATTGATAAGGATTCCCCACTAAAGATTATATATGGTATGGAAGCCTATCTGGTAGATGATACGAAATTGATCGTAGAAAATGATAATGGACAAAGCTTAGATGCTCCTTGTGTTGTATTTGATCTAGAGACTACAGGCTTTGATTCCAGTATTAATCATATTATAGAAATTGGTGCTGTAAAGGTGGTAAATGGCCAGATTGTGGACCGTTTTTCGACCTTTGTAAATCCAGGAGTCCAGATTCCAGGACGTATTACAGAACTTACTAGTATTACAGATGAGGATGTAAAAGATGCTAGAGGCATCGAGGAGATTTTGCCTGAGTTCCTAGAATTTTGTAAAGACTGTATATTAGTAGCCCACAATGCTTCTTTTGATGTAGGTTTTATTATGGCCAAGTGCAAGCTTCTTGATATTAAGGTTAATTATACAGTAGTAGATACCGTTGGTCTGGCTAGATACTTACTACCAAACATTTCCAAATATAAATTGAATCTTGTCGCAAAGGAGCTTGGAATCTCTCTTGAGAACCATCACCGCGCAGTGGATGATGCAGAGGCTACTGCTGAAATCTTTGTAAAGTTTATCGAAATGTTAAAAGAACAGGATATTACAACCTTGAAGGGAGTTAACGAAGCTGCTAAGCTTACCCCGGAGGCAATCAAGAAGATGCCGACTTATCATGGAATTTTATTGGCGAAAAATGACACAGGGCGTGTCAATTTGTACAAACTGGTTTCCTTATCTCATATTGACTATTTTGCAAGACGGCCTAGAATACCAAAGAGTCTGTTATCAGAAAATAGGGAAGGTATAATCGTTGGTTCTGCTTGTGAAGCAGGAGAACTGTTTCAGGCTATTATAAGAAATCAACCGGAGCAGGAGATTAAGCGTATTACTGATTTCTATGACTATCTGGAGATTCAGCCTCTTGGTAACAATGAATTTATGATAGAGAGTGATAGATATGAGGTTAATTCTAAGGAAGATTTGATGGAATTAAATCGAAGAGTAATAGAATGTGGAGAACGGTATCACAAACCTGTGGTAGCAACCTGTGATGCTCACTTTTTGGATCCAGAGGATGAGATATATAGAAGAGTTATTATGTTTGGCAAGGGCTTTAAAGATGCCGATAATCAACCACCTCTTTACTACCGTACAACGGAGGAGATGTTAGAGGAGTTCGCTTACCTTGGTAGTGCAAAGGCCAGAGAGGTAGTTATTACAAACACCAACAAAATTGCAGATATGATAGAAAAAATAAGCCCTGTACGGCCGGATAAATGCCCTCCTGTCATAGAGGATTCTGATAAGACACTGCGTCGAATCTGTTATGACAAGGCTCATTCTATGTATGGTGAGGAACTGCCGGTTCAGGTATCTGATAGATTGGAACATGAGCTTCATTCCATTATCAGTAATGGGTTTGCTGTAATGTATATTATCGCCCAGAAGCTTGTTTGGAAATCCAATGAAGATGGTTATCTGGTAGGGTCCCGTGGTAGTGTTGGTTCTTCTTTTGTAGCTACAATGGCAGGTATTACAGAGGTTAATCCTCTTCCTGCTCATTATTACTGTGCAAAATGTCATTATTCAGACTTTACTTCAGAGGAGGTAAAGCGATTTGGTGGCAGTTCCGGTTGTGATATGCCGGACAAGAATTGCCCTGTTTGTGGGGAACCTCTTTGCAAAGATGGGCATGATATTCCCTTTGAGACCTTTCTTGGTTTCTATGGGGATAAGGAGCCAGATATCGACCTTAACTTCTCAGGGGAGTATCAGAGTAAGGCTCATGATTATACAGAGGTTATTTTTGGCAAAGGTTATACGTTCCGCGCAGGAACCATAGGTACCCTAGCGGATAAGACAGCCTTTGGCTTCGTTAAGAATTATTATGAAGATCATGGAATTCGTAAGAGAAATGCAGAGATTGATCGAATTGTAGCTGGTTGCGTAGGTGTAAGAAGGACCACAGGACAGCATCCTGGTGGTATCATTGTTCTTCCACATGGTGAGGAAATCTATTCCTTTACTCCAGTGCAAAGACCTGCCAATGATATGTCTACCAAGACGGTTACCACTCATTTCGATTATCACTCGATTGACCATAACTTATTAAAGCTTGATATACTAGGACACGATGATCCTACCATGATTCGTATGTTAGAGGATTTAACGGGATTGGATGCAAAGCAGATTCGTTTCGATGATGAAAAGGTTTTGTCTCTGTTTGAAAGCCCTGATGCACTTGGAATCTCGAAAGAGGATCTGATAGACTGTGACCGTGGGAGTCTTGGTATTCCAGAGTTTGGTACAGATTTCGTTATGCAGATGCTTAGGGATACCAAGCCTAAAAGTTTTTCAGATTTGGTGCGTATCTCTGGACTTTCTCATGGTACAGATGTATGGTTAAACAATGCTCAGTACTTTATAGCCAACGGCAATTGTACACTGTCAACAGCAATTTGTACCCGTGATGACATTATGATTTTCTTGATATATAAAGGGGTGGAAAATGGTCTTGCCTTTAAGATTATGGAAAGCGTTCGTAAGGGCAAGGGGCTTAAACCGGAGATGGAAGAAGCAATGAAGGCTCAAGGAGTGGAAGATTGGTACATTGAGTCTTGTAAACGTATAAAGTATATGTTCCCAAAAGCACATGCTGTTGCCTATGTTATGATGGCTTTTCGTATTGCATACTTTAAGGTGTATTATCCGCTTGCTTATTACGCCGCCTATTTTAGTATTCGAGCTTCGTCCTTTAGCTATGAACTGATGTGTCAAGGCAGAAGTAAATTGGAATATTATATGGGGGATTATAAGAAAAGAAGTAATGAGTTGACGAAAAAAGAACAGGATACCTATAAAGATATGCGTATTGTTCAGGAGATGTACGCCAGAGGCTTTGAGTTTTTGCCAATTGATATCTATAAATCAGAAGCTAAGGAGTTTAAGATTGTGGATGGAAAACTATTGCCTTCCCTTAGTACGATAGATGGGTTAGGAGAAAAGGCAGCAGAGGCAGTGGTAGATGCTGTGAAGGATGGCAAGTTTATATCCAGGGATGACTTTAAGAATAGGACAAAAGTCAGTCAGTCTGTCATTGATTTGATGGTTGATTTGAACATTTTATCTGACTTACCGGCATCCAATCAGTTGTCGCTATTTGACAATATGAATTGGTAGGAGTTTTGTATCACAACATAGAAAAAAGTGTCTTTGCCATTAGTATTGTAAGAGCAAAGACACTTTTTCTTTATTCTGATGGTTGATTGACAATTGTCGCTAATCGTATTGTTTCGCTTGGAACCTGATTAGTAGATAACCATTCTATATTCTCTACATCCATGTTTGCTTTGATGGAGTCAGGAATATGAATTTCTACAATTTCGTTTATGTCATGAATACGTAAAGTTGTCATTAATAAGGTTAAATGATGCAGGTTGATGGAGTTCTTCTTACCTAACATCATATCGGAGATGGTAGCCAAACGAAGTCCGGATAAGGCTGAAAGTTTACGTACGGTTAGATTGCGTTCTCTCATTCTGTCAGCCAGTTTGAAATAGTAGCAGATTCCCTGTTGTTCCAATTCCTTGTCGATGTCACCATAAGAGCCTGCCATTCTCTGATGTTCATTTTGGGAGATAGTAACTTTTTTCATATGTTCACCTATATCTAATATTAAGGCTAGATAGCCTGCACATTCTATTGTAAATGCAAGTGCTTTAGAATTCTATTGGTAATAGTTGGATAATCTATCACCTCGTATCATCGGTCGTTACTAATTCCTATCATAAGAGCACTACCTGCTTGGCTCATTATTTGCAACAAAAAAGGCAATCCATAAAGGATTACCTTTTTCGGGGTTGGGCTGTTATAGAAAACAGTCAATAGCCTGTAGGGGAATCGAACCCCTGATTCCGCCGTGAGAGGGCGGCGTCTTAACCTCTTGACCAACAGGCCGTGCTGAACAATAGTTATTATATATGATAGAAAATGAAATTGCAAGTATTATTTTATTAATTTTTCAAATTTTTTTAAAATCAGACACATTTCATCATTTCGCTAGGTGTCATATCGCTGTAATAGGGCGCCTCCGATGATTTCAGGGCCTGCATGGTAGCTTGTGATAGAACCAATCAAAGTAATATTATATTACCTTCTGTCCTTCCTATTTAGATAGAAATATAAGAGCTTTCATATTATATATAAAATATACTTGCAATTAGTATGGAATAATGTTACAATGAATTTGTAGTTATTATACAGCTTATTGCAAGGAGTGGATTTTTTACATCCACTCCTTGTATTATGTGTGCTATCAATGAGTCTAATTGGCTCATGCTTGCAAATCAGCTAGTTTGACTACGATTTATTTAAATAAAACTAGCTTTTTTAGTATGAAGCTAGTTTATTATGTAAAACTAGTAAGGGAAATATAAACTACGTAAAATTGAATATGGAAAAGAGGAATGAATATGACGAAAAGAGAAGAATATGAAGCAAAGACAGAAGCTTTAGTCATGCCCCTGATTGAGAACAACCATTTTGAATTGGTGGATGTAGAATATGTAAGGGAAGGTGCTAACTGGTTCTTACGTGTCTATATTGACAAGGAGGGTGGAATTACTGTAGATGATTGTGAGCTTATCAGTCGGGCTTTAAGTGATCTTCTGGACAAGGAAGATTATATTCCGGATGCTTATATCTTAGAAGTCAGTTCCCCAGGTTTAGGAAGACAATTAAAGAAGGATAAGGATTTTTTGCGTAGCATTGGCGAGGTAATTGAGCTAAAGCTATATAAAGCCATAAATAAACAGAAAGAATTTGAAGGTATTTTGCTTTCATTTGATGAAAATAGCTTGTCGATTGAGTTAGAGGATGGTAGCCAAGAATGTTTCCAAAGAGCAGATATTGCAATGGTTCGTTTGGCACTTGATTTTTAATAGAAGAATTTGTAGGAGGATAAAACAATGGCAAAGAATAGTGAACTAATCGATGCTTTAGAACAAATTGAGAAAGAAAAAAATATTAGTAAAGAGATTTTACTAGAGGCAATTGAGAATTCACTGGTAGCTGCATGTAAGAATCAATATGGAAAGGCAGATAACATCAAGGTATCTATTGATCGTACTACTGGAGATGTAAAAGTATTTGCTGAAAAAGAAATCGTAGAGCAGGTGGAAGATCCTGTTTTACAAATCAGTAGAGAAGAAGGAATTCTTAAGTTTCCTAAGTTTCATGTGGGTGACGTGGTACAGGTAGAGGTTACTCCTAAGAACTTTGGACGTATTGCTGCACAAAAAGCGAAACAGGTAGTGGTACAGAAGATTCGCGAAGAAGAGAGAAAAGTATTATTTGACTTGTACTATGAAAAAGAGAAGGATATTGTTACTGGAATTGTTCAGAGATACGTTGGCTATAACGTAAGCATTAATCTGGGCAAGGTGGATGCTATTCTAACAGAAAATGAGCAGGTAAAGGGAGAACGTTTCCGTCCAACGGAACGTATTAAACTATATGTGCTAGAAGTTAAGGATACTACAAAGGGACCTAAGATTACAGTATCTAGAACACACCCAGAACTTGTAAAGCGACTGTTTGAAGCAGAAGTAACAGAAGTTAAGGATGGTACAGTAGAAATTAAGAGCATTGCTAGAGAAGCGGGTTCAAGAACTAAGATGGCGGTTGCTTCTAATAACTATGATGTGGATCCTGTTGGTGCTTGTGTAGGTATGAATGGAGCCAGAGTGAATGCTATCGTAAATGAGCTTAGAGGAGAAAAGATTGATATTATCAATTGGAGTGATGATCCTGCCATTTTAATTCAGAATGCTTTAAGTCCTGCTAAGGTAGTTAGTGTAACTGTAGATCCAGAGGAAAAGAGTGCAAAAGTAATTGTACCGGATTATCAACTATCCCTTGCTATCGGTAAAGAAGGACAGAATGCTAGATTAGCTGCCAGACTTACTGGATATAAGATTGATATTAAAAGTGAATCCCAGGTAGATGGGTATATTGATGAAGAATAAGATGTAATGAAAAGAGGTTGCGATGAGTATGAAAAAGATACCTTTACGTCAGTGCACAGGCTGCGGGGAAATGAAGAGTAAAAAGGAGTTAATCCGCGTCATCAAGACCCCTGAAGACGACATTATAATCGACGCAACAGGAAAGAAAAATGGACGTGGAGCATATCTATGTTGTTCTCTGGAATGCTTTAATAAAGCGGCCAAGAAAAAGGCCCTAGATCGTTCCTTAAAAGTGAACATACCGGAAGAAATCTATACGGAACTAGAAAAGGAGCTGAAGGAACTTGGCGCACAATAAAGTTTTATCTTATATAGGTCTTGCTACAAAAGCTGGAAAGCTTGTTAGTGGTGAGTTTATGACAGAGAAAGCTGTAAAGGAAGGCAGAGCTGCTCTTGTAATTGTAGCTCAGGATGCCTCTGATAATACAAAGAAGATGTTCACCAATATGTGTTCATTTTATCATGTCCCAATTGTTGTTATTGAGGAGAAGGAAATCTTAGGTCACGCTATGGGTAAGCAGTTTAGAGCTTCTTTGGCGATTACAGACACAGGATTTGCTGACGCTATTAGAAAGCAATTGGAGAAGGAACTGTAAACGAACGAAAGAACTCAAACGGGGAATTATAATTTCCTGTGCCAGGAAAGGATTGGTGGAAGTATGGCAAAGGTGAAGATTTATGAATTAGCAAAAAGTTTAAATAAATCCAATAAAGATATTATTCAATTTTTGAATGATAAAGGTATTGAAGTTAAAAGTCATATGAATAGTATCGAGGACAATCAAATTGACCTTGTTAAGAAACAGTTTGGAGTGAAAACTCCCAGTGAGACACCAAGTAAAGTTTCTGCTATCGATGTTAAAGAAAGGCCTATCATGCCAGCTGTTAGGGAAGAGGCAGCAAAAACTAATAATACAAAACTAAATCAGAATGGACAAAACAGAAGTCAAACTATGAATAATCAGAATAGATCAAACACAGGAACTGTGAACCGCACCCAGAGTAGTGGTTCACAAGGTAATAGACCACAAGGAAATCGTACACAGGGTAATGGCCATCAGGGTTATCGTTCACAAGGAAGTAACCAGCAAGGAAACCGTCCACAGGGTAATGGTCAGCAGGGGAACCGTCCACAAGGAAGTAACCAGCAAGGAAACCGCCCACAGGGGAATAGGCCACAAGGAAGCCGTCCACAGGGAGAAGTTAATGGACGTAATGTAACTGGAGGTACTGGAGCAGCTGGAAGAGACAATCGACCATACAGAAATGATGGAAGACCTGGGCAGGCTGGTGGCCAGAACTATTCCAATAACCGTAATGCAAACCAAAATCGTGCACCACAGGGCCAGGACAATCGCGATAACAGAAACAATAGAAACGACAACAGAAGCAATAACAACAAAAATAACAATAATAGATTTAACGGAAATAACCGTAATAATCGTAATAACAATCACAATCAACAGCAGAATAACGTACCAGCTAAGGATCCAAACAGAAAAGGTGCATTTATAAAGCCAGAAGTAGTAAAAGTAGTAGAAGAGGAAATCAAGCAAATCGTAATTCCAGAAACTATTACATTAAAAGAACTGGCTGATAAGATGAAACAGCCTGTTGGAGCAATCGTAAAGAAATTGTTTATGCAGGGCAAGATGGTTTCTATTAACTCTGAGATTTCCTATGAGGAAGCAGAGGAGATTGCTATGGAATATGACATCATTGTAGAACTGGAAGAGCAGGTAGATGTGATTGAAGAGTTGTTAAAGGAAGATGAGGAGGAAGAAGGCAACCTTGTAAAACGTCCTCCGGTAGTTTGTGTAATGGGTCATGTTGACCATGGTAAGACATCTTTGTTAGATGCCATTCGAAGCTCTCATGTAACAAGTGGAGAGGCTGGTGGAATTACTCAGCACATCGGTGCATCTGTGGTGAAGTATAATGGAGAAAATATTACTTTCTTAGATACTCCAGGACATGAAGCTTTTACTTCTATGCGTATGCGTGGAGCTCAGTCCACTGATATTGCAATCCTTGTTGTAGCTGCTGATGATGGTGTAATGCCTCAGACAGTGGAAGCGATTAACCATGCTAAGGCTGCAGGAATTGAGATTATCGTTGCTATTAACAAAATTGATAAACCAAGTGCCAATATAGAGCGAGTAAAACAGGAACTTGTTGAATACGAATTAATTGCTGAGGATTGGGGTGGAAGTACTATTTTTGTACCAGTTTCCGCTCATACTAAGGAAGGTATTGATCAGCTTCTTGAGATGATTCTTTTAACTAGTGAAATCCTTGAGTTAAAGGCTAATCCGAACCGGAATGCCAGAGGTATCGTAATTGAAGCCAAACTGGATAAAGGGAAAGGTAGTGTTGCCACAGTCCTAGTTCAGAAGGGTACTCTTCATGTAGGAGATCCTATTGTTATAGGTTCCTCCTATGGTAAAATCCGTGCCATGCTTGATGACAAGGGTCGTCGTGTAAAGGAAGCAGGTCCTTCTACACCTGTGGAAATTCTTGGATTGAATGATGTTCCTGAAGCTGGTGAGGTATTCTTAGGAACTGACAACGAGAAAGAAGCAAGAAGTATTGCTGAAGTTTATATTAAGAAGTCCAGAGAAAAGCTTTTAGATGATACTAAGGCAAAATTGTCTCTTGATGGTTTATTTTCTCAGATTCAAGCAGGTAATATTAAAGAATTAAACTTAATAATTAAAGCAGACGTTCAGGGCTCTGTAGAAGCTATGAAACAAAGCCTTCTTAAATTAAGCAATGAGGAGGTTGCAGTTCGTGTTATCCATGGCGGTGTTGGTGCAATTAATGAATCCGACATTATGTTAGCTAGTGCATCAAATGCTATTGTTATCGGCTTTAATGTTCGTCCGGATCATGCTGCAAAGGACATTGCAGAAAGAGAACTGGTAGACCTTCGTCTTTACAGGGTTATCTATAATGCAATTGATGATATTGAAGCAGCCTTAAAGGGTATGCTAGAGCCTATTTATGAAGAAAAGGTTATTGCTCACTCTGAGATTCGTGCTACTTTTAAAGCATCTGGTCTTGGTACGATTGCAGGCTGTTATGTATTAGATGGTAAAGTGCTGCGTAATACCAAAGTTCGTATCACTCGAGAAGGTAAGCTGATCTTCGAAGGTAATCTTCAGTCCTTAAAGATTGTTAAGGATGATGTAAAAGAGGTTGCCAAGGGATATGAATGTGGTATGGTATTTGAAAAATTCAATGATGTAAAAGAATTTGACCAAATTGAACACTATATGATGGTGGAAGTTCCTAGGTAAATCAAATTTTAGGAGGCCTAATATGAGGAAAAATAGTGTAAAGAATACGCGTATTAATGGTGAAGTGCAAAAGGAATTAAGTAAGATTATCAGCATGGAGATTAAGGATCCGAGAATTCATCCAATGACCAGTGTGGTTAATGTAGAGGTGGCTCCAGATCTGAAACATGCCAAAGTATATATTAGTGTATTAGGCAATGAAGAGGAACGTAATGACACTTATGCAGGTTTAAAGAGTGCTGCTCCTTATATCAGAAGTTTGTTAGCTAAAACCATTAATCTCCGCAATACTCCGGAACTACATTTTATTATGGATCAGTCTATCGAGTATGGAATCAATATGTCAAAGCTTATCGATGAGGTCAATCATAAAAACGATAGTTCAGAAAAGGAAGAAGAAGATGGAGAAACTATTTAATTTATTAGATGGTGCCCATTCTATTGGAATAACAGGTCATGTAAGACCCGATGGTGATTGCGTCGGGTCATGTATGGCACTGTATCATTATATTTTAAATGTCTTTCCCAAAATGCAGCTGGATGTATATCTGGAATCAGTACCTAGTGTTTATAGATACATCAAGCATGTTAATCAGATAAAGACAACAATAGAGGGCAGCGAGAATAAATGTTATGATTTATTTTTTTCTCTTGATTGTGGAGATTTAGAAAGACTTGGCTTTGCAGGTCAGTTATTTTCCAATGCTAAAAGAACAGTAAACATCGATCACCATATCAGTAATACTTTATTTGGGGATAAGAATATTGTGCTTTCACAAGCCAGTTCTACCTGTGAAACCCTTTTTGGACTAATGGAAGAGAGCTATATCAATAAAGATGTGGCAGAAGCCTTATACACTGGCATTATTCATGATACTGGTGTATTTAAGCACTCCAATACTTCTAGCGAGACTATGCGTATTGCCGGTCGCTTAATTGAAAAAGGTGTTGAATTTTCTAGAATTATTGATGAAAGTTTTTATCAGAAGACTTATATACAGAACCAATTATTAGGTAGATGCTTGACGGAGAGCATAATGGCCCTTAACAATACATGTATTATTTCTGTACTATTAGATAAAACAATGCAGTTTTATGGCGCTAACGGTAAGGACATAGATGGAATTATTGATCAGTTGAGGGTGACAAAAGGAGTAGAGGTAGCAATTCTGATTCATGAAATTGGTCCACAGACTTATAAGGTGAGTATGCGTTCCAATAATCAGGTGAATGTAAGTCAGATTGCTGTCACTTTCGGTGGTGGTGGACACATACGAGCTGCAGGCTGTACCATGACTGGTGACTATCATGATGTTATAAATAATATAATTCGATTAGTAGATGTACAACTTAGGGAGCAGTCTAAATGATCAATGGTGTAATCAATGTTTATAAAGAAGCTGGATTTACTTCTCATGATGTGGTAGCGAAACTTCGAGGGATTCTAAAGCAGAAAAAGATTGGCCATACAGGAACATTAGACCCTGATGCCACAGGAGTGTTACCTGTGTGTTTGGGTAATGGAACGAAGCTTTGTGATTTGTTGACCGATAAGGACAAAACCTACGAAGCAGTTATGCTTTTAGGGGTTACCACAGATACACAGGATACGTCAGGGAAAGTTGTTGAAAAAAAAGATGTTTTAGTTTCTGAAAAAGAGATAAGAGAGGCAATTTATTCATTTGTTGGAGACTACAACCAGGTTCCTCCTATGTATTCCGCCCTTAAAGTAAATGGTAAGAAATTGTATGAGCTTGCCAGGGAAGGTAAAGTAGTGGAACGTAAAGGCCGACCTGTTAAGATATACGACATAACCATAAATGAGATTGACTTAAAAGCTCATAAAGTTACAATGACAGTACAGTGCTCAAAAGGCACTTATATTCGAACTCTTTGCCAAGATATTGGAGACAGTTTAGGTTGTGGTGCTTGTATGAGTGGACTAAAGCGTACAAAAGTAAGCCAATTTACAATTGAAGAAAGCATTAAGCTTCAGGAGATTGAGGATATCGTTAGAGAAGGCAGAATATTAGATGTAGTTACCTCTGTCGATGCTATGTTTCCACAATATGATACGATCGTAATAAAGGAAGATGCCTGTCGTCTGATTTATAATGGGAATCGTTTTTTAGAACAGAATATAAACAGTTGTCAGCGAGGGGAAGGTCGAGCTGACAATACATGCTCAGCGGGAAGAAAAGTCCGAGTTTATGACTACCAGGGTAGGTTTGTGGGTATATATGGAGAAGCTGATCAAGGGGTATATAAGCCAGAGAAAATGTTTCTTTAGTGAGGCACGTATAAGCTGAGGAGAAGTAGAATGAGATATATTAATGAGACAACAGATTTTCAGCTACACAATAGCGTAGTTACATTAGGTAAGTTTGATGGTCTTCATATTGGCCACCAGATGCTTCTTAACCAAGTCTTAGAATTAAAGCAAAAGGGATTTCAGTCTGTGATGTTTACATTTTCCCTTCATCCCTATAATTTATTTTCTGAAAGGGAGCTTAGACTGATTTATACAAACCATGAAAAATATTATCATCTGAAACAAATGGGTTTTGATGTTCTTATTTCTTACCCATTTACCAAGCACACAGCTGACATAAACCCAAAGGATTTTATAAAGAAGGTTTTGGTGGAACAGTTAGATGCCAAGGTAGTTGTAGTAGGGGAAGATTTTTGCTTTGGCAAACATCGTAAGGGTAATGTTGACTTGTTGAAGGAATTGGCTTTAGAGTATGGCTATAAAGTATATTCCCATCCTAAACTTACTTCAAATAACCAGGTAGTTAGTAGTACAAGAGTACGTGATGAACTGTTGAAGGGAAATATGGAAGAAGTACAAACTTTACTTGGACGACCATTTTCGATTCGTGGCGAAGTGATTCACGGAAGAAGGCTTGGCAGAACCTTTGGTATGCCAACTATTAATATTCAACCACCGGAAGAAAAATTACTGCCTCCTAATGGAGTATATGGCTCCACCATAATCATTGATGACATAAAACGATATGGTGTCACTAATATAGGCTTCAAACCAACTGTTGGATCGGAACCTAGACCTGGAGTGGAGACCTATATACTGGATTATACAGGAGATTTGTATGGTCAGGAGGTGGAGGTAAATCTTCATCATTACATGAGGTCAGAATTGAAATTCGACACAATAGAACAGTTAAAAGAACAGATGCAACGTGATATGGAGTATGCTATTCAGTATTTTAACCGCGATGTGTCGCCGACGGATTATAAATAGGATTGCAGGAGTTTATAGAATTCCTGTAATCCTTTTTTAATCTGGCTATCCTCCATATTTGAAAATCCCATTAAAAAGGATGCGTTGCGACCAAGCTTATCTTTTATATAGTAAGGAGATAGAGGATAGAGACCAATTCCTTTACTTTTTGCTTTATCAATCAATTCCTGCTCTGATACAGGAAGATTAATCTGAACCACAAGATGAAGACCTGCATTTTCACCAATGACAGTAATTAGATTTCCAAAACTATGGAGAACTTCTAACATGGTATCATGCCTTCCTTTGTAAAGTTTTTTCATCCTATTTAAATGTCGTTCAAAATGTCCCTGTTCTATAAAATCTGTCAGGATTTTCTGGTCCAACCTAGATACCGTGGAGGAGTAATGGGACAAACTTTCTCTATATAGCTGATAGAGAGGAAGCGGAAGAACCATATATCCGACACGAATAGAAGGAGCAATGGAACGAGAGAAGGTTCCAATGTAAATTACTTTTTGATCGGTATCCAGATTTTGCAGGGATGGAATAGGTCTTCCTTTATATCGAAATTCACTGTCGTGGTCATCTTCTATAATATAACGGTTTACCGCTTCCTTGGCCCATTGAAGCAAGGCAAGACGTCTTTTGATAGACATTACACTGCCTAGAGGAAACTGATGTGATGGGGTTACATAGGCAATATTTGCAGGAGTTTTTCTTAACTGATCTACGTTCATACCTTGAGCATCTACAGGAATAGCCACTGAGTTTAGGTGCATACTCTTAAAAATATGGTTGGCCTGGGTATAGGATGGATCTTCCATCGCAATGATATCTGTTGGATGTAATAATTGAGAGAGAAGTTGTATCAGGTAATCTGCACCTGCACCTATTATCATCTGATCAATATCACAATTTACCCCTCTTGACTGCTCTAAATAATGCTTAATTGCTAGTCGAAAGGTGTAATCGCCTTGATTATCTCCAAGTAAAAAGCAGGAGGCCTCCTGATCGAAGACATGTTTCATAAGTTTTTGCCAGATATTAACTGGGAAGTGAGAACTGTCAATGGCATTAGGGTCAAAATTATAGAGTAGATGAGAATTCGATTCAGAAGAGACATAATGTCTACTGCTTCCCTGGCTTTTGTAAATAGATGTAGTTGTGTTGGTTTGGCTTTGTTCAGAGAGGTATAAATTATTGATATCATTTACGAAATAGCCCTTTTGTGGATAGGAGTCTACGTAGCCCTCGGATAGAAGTTGACTGTAGGCCATGTCGATAGTGTTACGGCTTACCTGAAGATGAGAAGAGAGACTTCGGGTGGATGGTAATCTTTCTCCTTTTTTTAGTCTTCCTGTTAGAATTTCTTGCTTAAGGTGAAGATAAATCTGTTCGTATAAAGGAGAGGTGTCTTGGTTATTTAAGTCAATAGTAATCATAGGCTTCCTTTCTGACAATACGTGAAACTGGCACTGTCTGTGCAGAATATAAATAATAGATTAACAGTACCACATTAATTGTTACAATGCAAATTGGAATTACTTCAACAAATTGACTGTATATATGAACTATGCTACAATATTGTTTATATGTTCTATATATCTCAATCTAGGGAGGATTTAAGAATGAGGAAAGAAAATTATGGTGTACCAGCAGCTTTATTAAATGTTATGATTTATGTATGTGCTCTTTACATTTGTGTACAAAGCCCAAGCATGCTATGGGTATTAATCGGGCTTACAGTTGCTGTATTCGTACTTGGTTTTGGAAGTACCGTAAAGAAAACTATGGTTCAAGCTAATGCAATAGTGTTAATGTTCATAGCTGTAAATGTTTTGTTTGCATTTATTGGTTATTTCTTTGACTTTGCAAACACTCCTGATGAATTTTCTGGTAAATCTTTAGATAATACATTCAATGAGTTTGTAAGAACTGTTAATATTATTCTTAATATTGCAGCCTGTGTTATCTTTGCTCTATTAGGAATCATGGCATTAATAAAGAAAGATCTGTTTGTGGGTGCTGTGCATATGGCAGTGGATGGTTTCATTCCTCGCCCTGTATATCAGCCACAGCAACCGTTTAATGGTCAGTCACAGCAACCGTTTAATGGTCAGTCACAACAACCGTTTAATGGTCAGCCACAACAATTTAGTGGTCAGCCACAACAACCGTTTAATGGTCAGCCACAACAGTTTAATGGTCAGCCACAACCGTTTAGTGGTCAGCCACAACACTTTAATGGACAACCTCAACAACCTAAATAAACTTTTAATTGAGAAAATTAAATTAAAAAAGCCTTTACAATAGATATGGCTTATGTTAATATTACGAAGGTAAAGAATTCCGATGCTCAGAACTAGGACACTCCGACCTATTTCTTAGTATTTGGAGTATCTCAATAATTAGGAGGATTTATTATGATTAGCAAAGAGAAGAAACAACAAATTATTGCTGAATATGGTAGAACAGCTCAGGATACAGGTTCACCAGAAGTTCAGATTGCTTTATTAACTCAGAGAATTACTGAATTAACAGAGCATTTAAAAAGCAACAAGAAGGATCATCATTCTAGAAGAGGTCTTCTGAAGATGGTAGGTCAGAGACGTGGTTTGCTTGAATATTTGAAGAAAACTGATCTTGAAGGATACCGTAAATTAATCGAACGTTTAGGATTAAGAAAATAATATACCATAATAAAATCCCACTACTTACAGTGGGATTTTATTAGTTATAGGGTAGATAATTATGCATGTTTCCTATTATATAAGTATCACTCTGTGAGGATGAGGATAAACAAATGTGGAAATTATCTCTTCCATATTGAAAATAAATCCAAAAGTATTCTCTACATATGTTGGATATACTAAGATTAGTGAGATAAACAAATAATATTGCGCTTTGTACATGATTTTGTACCTTATATTGTGAGTTTTGTCTTGTATGCCTAATTTAAATGTTTTATAATTGAATTTATGGAAAAATATATATCGAAAGGAGTCCTAAATGTGGGATTTATAGACACAGTTAAAGCAAGGGCAAAAGAAAATAAAAAAACAATCGTATTACCGGAATCAAACGATATTCGTACGATTGAGGCAGCATCCAAGATATTGGCAGAAGAGATTGCCAATGTAATCTTAGTTGGTAAAGAAGAAGAAATTAACAAGTTGGCAACAGATTATGATATCTCAAAGGCAACAATTGTTGACCCGGAGACTTCTGATAAGCTTCAACAATACATTGATTTATTAGTAGAATTACGTAAAGCAAAAGGTATGACACCTGAAAAGGCAAAAGAATTATTGATAAATGATTATTTATATTTTGGTGTTACTATGGTAAAAGCAGGAGATGCTGATGGTATGGTTTCAGGTGCTTGCCATGCAACTGCTGACGTATTACGTCCATCACTGCAGATTTTGAAGACAGCTCCTGGTACTAAGCTTGTATCTGCGTTCTTCTTAATGGTTGTTCCAGATTGTGAATATGGTGCAAACGGCACCTTTGTTTTTGCAGACAGTGGTCTATGCCAAAATCCAACCAGCGAAGAATTAGCAGTTATTGCAGGAAGTAGTGCAAAGAGTTTTGAATTATTAGTTGAGAAAGAACCAATTGTTGCTATGCTTTCCCATTCCACAAAGGGTAGTGCAAAGCACGCTGATGTTGATAAGGTTATAAATGCTACAGCGATAGCAAAAGAAACTTATCCGGATATCAAATTAGACGGTGAATTCCAGTTAGATGCCGCGATTGTTCCAAGTGTTGGACAATCTAAAGCGCCTGGCAGTGAGATTGCTGGAAAAGCTAACGTATTAGTTTTCCCTGATTTAGATGCAGGTAACATAGGATACAAATTAGTACAACGTCTTGCAAAAGCGGAAGCATATGGTCCTATTACTCAGGGTATAGCAAAACCTGTTAACGACTTATCCCGTGGATGCACCGCTGATGATATAGTTGGTGTTGTAGCCATTACAGCTGTGCAGGCAACGGCAAATAAATAAGAAACAAGAGAGAGAGTGCAGTTTTCCTAACTGTATGGAAGGAGATTTAACATGAATATATTAGTAATAAACTGCGGAAGTTCATCTTTAAAATATCAATTGATTGACTCCGTCACAGAGAAAGCGTTGGCGAAAGGTCTTTGCGAAAGAATAGGAATTGATGGACGTTTAAATCATACACCAGCCGGCGGTGAAAAGGTTGTAATCAATAAAGCGATGCCAACTCATGAGCAAGCAATAAAGATGGTATTAGATGCATTAATTAATCCAACCTATGGCGTAATTAAGTCATTAGATGAAATTAGTGCTGTTGGACACAGAGTAGTCCATGGTGGAGAGAAATTTGCTCATTCTGTTATTATTAATGATGAAGTTATGGCAGCAATAGAAGAGTGTAATGATCTTGCTCCTCTTCATAATCCAGCCAACTTAATTGGTATCAATGCTTGTAAAGCACTTATGCCAAATACTCCAATGGTAGCTGTTTTTGATACAGCTTTCCATCAGACAATGCCAAAGACTGCTTATATGTATGGTCTTCCTGTAGAATATTATGAAAAATATAAGGTAAGAAGATATGGTTTCCATGGAACCAGCCATAGCTTTGTATCGAAGAGAGCAATTGAGATTGCTGGATTAGATCCTAAGAATTCTAAAGTGATTGTTTGTCACCTTGGTAATGGTGCCAGCGTTACAGCTGTAAAGAACAGCGAATCTGTAGATACTTCCATGGGTCTTACTCCACTTGAAGGTCTGATTATGGGTACTAGAAGTGGTGATATCGATCCTGCTATCATGGAATTTATTGCAAAAAAGGAAAACAAAACCTTAGATGAAGTAATGACAATTTTAAATAAAGAATCTGGTGTATACGGCCTTTCCGGTGGTGTTTCCAGTGATTTTAGAGATCTTGACATAGCTGCAGAAGAAGGAAATGAGCTTTGCAAGGAAGCTATCGATGTATTTGCTTACCGAGTTGTGAAATACATTGGTGCATATGCAGCCGCAATGAACGGTGTAGATGCTATTGCATTTACAGCAGGTCTTGGTGAAAATGACAAGAAGGTTCGTGCAGAAATTTGTTCTTATTTAGGATACCTTGGTGCCTTCCTTGATGAGAAGAAAAATGATGTTCGTGGTAAAGAGACAGTGTTCTCTACTGACGATTCTAAAGTGAAGTTGCTATTAATTCCAACTAACGAAGAACTTGCTATTTGTCGTGAAACTGTAGAGTTAGTTTAGTTAGCCTAAAAGCCTATCTTTTACTATATAGTGATTAGAAAGTTGCAACAAATGGATTGACAAACCCTTATCTAATCAGTATAATAATAAAAGTGTGAAAATTAGGGAGAAATGGAGAACACAATGCTGATTGATTTAGGCAAGATAATGTCTTTGAAAGACAAAGTCCAAAACATTGAGGCCCCATTGGAACTTACAAATTTCAGCTTGGATGGAAGTACTTATTCCTTTGTATCAAAGAATCCAGTCCATTTAACGATTACAAGTCTGGGCAATCGTAAGGTAAATGTGGTAGGTGAAACAAAACTCTCTCTTAATATTCCATGTAGTAGATGTCTTGAGGACGTGGAAACATTTTTTGATATTCATATATCAAAAAATTTAGATTTCAACGATACTGACAAAGACAGGATCAAAGAATTAGATGAAGCGAATTATATAAGTGGAAATAATCTGGATGTAGATCAGTTGATTTACGATGATATTGTCATTGAATTTCCTCTACGCGTATTATGCAAGGAGGATTGTAAGGGACTTTGTAAGGTCTGTGGTGCTAACAAGAACCATGAGACCTGTAGCTGTGACGATACAGTACTAGACCCGAGAATGTCAGTAATCCGCGATATCTTTAAAAATTTTAAGGAGGTGTGACCATGTCTATCTGTCCAAAGAATAAATCTTCTAAAGCAAGAAGAGATAGCCGTAGAGCAAACTGGAAAATGTCTGCTCC